>DASQDT010000105.1:0-39650 GCA_035634035.1 Pyrinomonadaceae bacterium
GGTCGCGCGTGACGCTCATCCCGGCCGACTCGTAGAGCCGCCGCGCGGCGACGTTGGGCGCTATCACTTCGAGCGAGAGCCGCCGCAGCCCCGCCGCGCGCGCGCGCGCGACGAAAGCCGACATCAGCTCGCGCCCCAGCCCCCGGCCGCGCAACCCGGGCACGATGCCGAACCCCGCGCACCAGCCCCTCCGGCCTCGCACCGCGAGCGCCGCCACCCCGGCGACCTCGCCCCCGACATAAGCGATGAGCGAGTTGGCGAGGTCGTACTGCTCACGGCGGACGCGCCGCGCGAGCCACACGCCGTTGAGTATGACGGGGAGGAAGTAGCCCTCGAAAGATTCGGTGAAGGCGGCGGCGAACGCTTCGAGCGAGACGGACGTGGCGGGGACTATCCTCCGCGGGTCGGCCATCGTTTACGTCTCGCCGAAGACGCGCGCGAAGACGGCGTCGACGTTGCGCATGTAGGCGGCGGGCGAGAGGGCGCGCTCGACCTCCTCGCGCGTCAGGCGCGCGGCGACTTCCGGGTCGGCGAGCAGGTGGTCGCGGAACTCGCCGCCCTCGTCCCACGTCTTCATCGCGTTGCGCTGCGTCCACTCGTACGCCTGCTCGCGCGAGACGCCCGCGCGCGTCAGGGCGAGCAGGAGTTGGCCGCTGTAGACGAGCCCGCGCGTCGCGCCGAGGTTGGCGAGCATCCGCTCGGGGTAGACGACGAGCGTGTCGAGGAGCGAGGCCGCCTTCGCCAGCATGTAGTCGAGCGCCTGAGAGGCGTCGGGCAGGACGACGCGCTCGGCCGACGAGTGCGAGATGTCGCGCTCGTGCCAGAGCGCGACGTTCTCCAGCCCGACCACCGCGTAGCCGCGCAGCAGCCGCGCCATCCCGCACAGGCGCTCCGACAGGATGGGGTTCCGCTTGTGCGGCATCGCGGACGAGCCCTTCTGCCCCTTCTTGAAACGCTCCTCGGCCTCGCGCACCTCGGTGCGCTGCCAGTGGCGCACCTGCAAAGCGAACTTGTCGAGCGACGAGGCGACGACGGCCAGAGTCGTCAGGTACTCGGCGTAGATGTCGCGCTGGATGACCTGCGTCGAGACGGGCGCGGCGCGCAGGCCGAGGCGCGCGCAGACTCTCTCTTCGACGGCCGGGTCGAGGTGCGCGAACGCGCCGACCGCGCCGCTAATCTTGCCGACGGCGACGGCCGCGCGCGCGCGCGCGAGGCGCACGCGGTTGCGGCGCGTCTCGTCGTACCAGAGCGCGAAGGTGAGGCCGAACGAGGTCGGCTCGGCGTGCACGCCGTGCGTGCGCCCGACCTGCGGCGTGTGGCGGAACTCGAAGGCGCGGCGCTTTAAGACTTCCGAGAGCGCGTCCGTCTTGGCGAGCAGGAGGTCGCACGCGTCGCGCAGGAGAAGCGCGTTCGCCGTGTCGACAACGTCCGAAGACGTCAGGCCGTAGTGGACGAAGCGGGCGGCCTCCCCGATGTTTTCGGCGAGCGCGGTGGTGAAGGCGATGACGTCGTGGTCGGTCGTCTTCTCGATTTCGTTGATGCGCTCGACGGTGAAGCGCGCGCGCTTCTTAATCTCCTCGACGGCCTCGCGCGGGATCGTCCCCGTCTCGGCGTGGACTTCGCAGACGGCCAGCTCCACGTCCAGCCACTTGCCGAACTTGTTCTCCTCCGACCACAGGGCGCCCATCTCGGGCAGCGTGTAGCGACTAATCATCTCTTCATCTCAGGGCGTCGGAGGTGACGGTGTAGCCGGCGAGCAGCCAGCGCCCGTCGCGCTTGAGCAGGCGGAAGGTCTCCATCCCGGTGGCGCGCTCGAAGGTCGTCTGGTACGTGACCGTCAGCGTGTGCGGGGGCGACGACTCCCCGCCCGTCTCGACGCCCGAGTACATCGCGCGACTCTGGACGCGGCCCAGACGCTCGCGCACGCGCCGCAGCGCCGCGCCGCTCTCCTCGGGCGGGACTTCGGCCCGCCACTCCTCGGCCGCCTCCCGATAAATCTGCTCGTCGCGCCCCGAGGCTATCTCCTCGGTCACGCGGTCGATCGTCGCCTGCGCCTCGGCCGGCATCCGCCGCCGCTCGTCGACCGAGCAGGCCGCGAGGGCGAAAGTTAAAAGTAGGAGGGCGCGAAAAATCGGTGACGAGTTCACAGCTCGATCCACGGCGTCGGCTCTTTCGGGTGCGAGAGCGAGATTTTGGTCGTCGTCTGGAAGAGCATCCCGCGCTCCTTGAGCGCGACCTCGGCCGAGAGCTGCGCGACGTAGGGGTTGTTGGCGCGCTGCGAGAGGTGCGCGAGGACGACGTGCTCGGCCGAGCCGTCGAAGCCGTCGCGCAGCCACGCGGCCACGTCCTCGTTCGACAGGTGCCCGGTGCGCGAGAGTATCCGCTGCTTCAGCTCCCACGGGTACACGTCGCACGCCTTGAGCATATCGCGGCTGTGGTTCGACTCGATGACGACGGCCGCGCAGCCTCTGAGGCGCTCGGCGATGAGCGTCGTGATGCAGCCGAAGTCCATCAGGGTCGCGACGCAGACGCCGTCGTGGCGGGCGATGAAGCCGAAGTTGTCGGCCGCGTCGTGCGGGACGGTGAAGGGGTGGAAGTCTATCTCGCCGATGCGGAAGTCCTTGCTCGAACAGATCTCCTCGGTGCGGCCGCGCAGGGCGTCGGCGCGCTTGCGCGGCTCGTCGTTCCCGTTGCGCGTCCGCTCGCTGATGTAGGCGTCGCGCGTCTCGCCGGAGATGTAGACGGGGCAGTCGAGGCTTTTCAGGAGGACGCGCAGGCCGCCCGCGTGGTCGCCGTGCTCGTGCGTGATGATGACGCCGTCGAGGCGCGACACGTCCTCGCCGACGAGCGCGAGGCGGCGGGCCGTCTCTTTGGCGCTCAGCCCGGCGTCGACGAGCACGCGCGTCCCGCCCGCGCAGATGAGCACGGCGTTGCCGGTCGAGCCGCTGCCTAGAACCGTGAGCCTCATGCGTCGGCGGAGAAGAGGTCGAACTTGCGCGCCAGCCACGCGCACCCGTGGGCGAGCGTGATGACGACGGCCGAAAGGAGCGTCCACGCCAGAAACATCCCGACGAAGGCGAGCCCCGCGCTCTTGGGCGACGCGAAGGCCGCCGGGGCGGCGTGCAGCGTGAAGAAGCACGCGGCCACGAGGAACGACCCGCCGAGCGGGACGACGCCGTGTCCGGGGTCGTCCAAGCCGAACTGTTTGGCGAAGAGTCCGACGGCCGCGTAAGCGCCGAAGCCCTGCGCGAAGTTGATGGTCAATTCCGAGAAGGCCGCCGTCCGCCCGTCGCCGCCCGAGAACATGAAGCTGAAGACCGCGCCGAGCACGGCCGCGGCGGCGAGATTCAACGAGAGCTCGGCGTGACGCTCCTCGGCCATCAGACCTCCAGACGCGCGCGGTCGACGCGGAAGCCGTTGAGGTCGCCCAGCGCGCCGAGGGCCAGAGCCTCGCCGCGGAAGTGCGCGCGCGCGAGGCGCTGCATATCTTCGGGCGTGACGGCCTCGATGCGCGCGATGATCTCGTCGGGCGCGACGCGACGGCCGTGCGTGATCTCCTGACGCGCGAGCACGCCGCAGCGCGCGCTCGTCGATTCGAGGCCGAGCAGGATGGAGGCGATGGTCTGGTCTTTGGCGAGCCGCAGCTCGTCCTCCCCGACCGGCTCGCGCACGACGCGGCGCAGCTCGGCCAGAGAGAGGTCGAGCACTTCGTCGAGCTGTTCGGGCGAGGTGCCGGCGTAAATCTGGAAGAGGCCCGTGTCGGTGAAGTGGCTGGCGGCCGCGCCGACCGAGTAGGCGAGTCCGCGCTCCTCGCGCACAGACTGCCAGAGGCGGCTCGAAGTGCCGCCGCCGATGACGGAGCCGAGGAGGCTCGCGGCGTAGCGGTCTTCGTCGCGCGCCGAGGGCCACGGCGAGGCCAGAATCAGGTGCGCCTGCTCAAGCTCCTTCTTGCGCTCGACGAGGATGGGCGCGGCCGCGCGCGGCGGCGCCCCGTCGTCGGAGTCGCGGGCGTCGCCTCGCGCCCCGCCCTCGCCGGCTTCGGCGGCGAAGGCGCGCGCGGCGAGGTCGAGCAGTTGTTCGTGCGAGACGTTTCCGGCCGCGGCGACGACGAGGTTGCGCGGAGCATACGCGCGGGCGTGAAACTCGGCCGTGCGCTCGCGCCCGAAGGACGAGACGGTCTCGGCCGTGCCTTCGATGGGCAGGCCGAGAGGGTGGTCGGGGAAGTAGGCGGCCGCGAACAGCTCCGACAGGAACTCGTCGGGCGTGTCCTCGACCATCTTCATCTCCTCGATGATGACGCGCTGCTCGCGGCGCAAGTCCTCCTCGTCGAAGCGCGGGCGCGAGAGCATATCGGCGAGGAGGTCGAAGGCTTGCGGGAGGGCGGTGTCGACGACCTTGAGCGCGAAGCCGGTCAGCTCGTGCGTCGTGTAGGCGTCGAAGTTGCCGCCCAGACGGTCTGACTCGACGGCGATGTCGAGTGCCGAGCGGCGGCCCGTGCCCTTGAAGACGGCGTGCTCGATGAAGTGGCAGATGCCGTTCAGGTGCGTCGGCTCGTGGCGCGAGCCGCGGCGCACCCAGACGCCGACCGTCACCGAACGAAGCTGCGGCATCCGCTCGCTCAAGACCGTCAGGCCGTTGGGGAAGCGTGTGGTGCGAACCTCGTCGGTCATTACCTTCGGAGAAGTTTCGGGCGACTCATCGGCGGGCCGGCCGGTGTGAAAAACTCTGTGCAGCACCCGGCATCCTAACACGCGGCGCGGGGCCGGGCAAACCCGGCCCGCCCGAGCGCGCATCGAACCTTTTAACCGAGCAGTCAGAGACGCCGTTTGGGCCCGGCGGCGAGCCCTTTGCGGGGAGTTTCGCCGGAGTCGGATGCTTGACACCCCCCGCGGGTTGGCGGAAAATGCCTTCTTCGCTCAGGCGGGTGGGCTCAAGGCGGTCTCCCCGGTTCAACTCGTTTAAGGCGTCGGGCTTCAAAGGGGAGTCGCGTTTTTCGGTGACGCGACGCCCCGCCCTCGCCCCCGACGGCGTGAGACGCGCAAAAAAAGTGGACACACGAAAGATTGCACGCACGACGGGCGGCCCCTCCTACTTTCGAGGGGGCGCGCCGGGAGGTCTCTCCGCGATGAGTAAATATTGCCTGCGCGTGGGCCTTTCGCTGCTCGCGGCGCTGACGGTCGGCGCGGCCATCGTCGCCCCGGTCTCGGCCGCGCCCGCGGGCGGCGGTCGCTCGCGCCCGGCGGCGACGGGGACGGTCAGCGGGTCGGTGCGCGACAGCCGCGGCAACCCGCTCGGCGGCGCGCTCGTCACGCTCCTGCGCGAGGGGGCCGAGGAGGTCGTCCGTCAGACGCGCAGCCGCGCCGACGGCACTTTCGCCACGCGCGTCGCGCCCGGCCGCTACATCCTGCGCGCCATCGCCGACGGCTTCAGCCCCGCGACCTTCAGCGCCGTGCAGGTCAACGCGGCGAGCCAGTACGTCTACCGCTTCAACCTTGAGCCGGCCGGGCAGGGCAACACCGCGCCCGAGCGCCGCGCCGACCGCAACGACCCGAAGTTTAAGCTGCGCGCGATGAACCGCCGCCGCTCCATCTTCAACGTCAAAGAATCCGACAAGACGACGGTCGAAGTCGCGGGGACGGCGGCGGCGAGTTCGGACGACACGACCGATGTCGCGGAAACTCCGGACGGCGAGGAGACTCCGTCGCGCCGCGCGCGCGCGCAGGGCGTCGTGCAGACCTTCTACGCCTCTTCGGCCTCGCCCGCGCTCGGCAACTTCGGCGGCGTGAACTTCGCCGTCAGCAGCCCCTTCAGCGAGAGCCTCGACCTCATCTTCGCCGGCCAGACGGGCGCGACCGAGCGCCTCGAAGGCACGGCCCGCGTCCGCTTGGGCGCGCGCCACCGCCTGAGCGCCACGCTCGGCGGCGCGCGTCTGCGCCTCAACGACGACGACGCGGACGGGACGACGGGCGGCGACGACTCGCTCGGCCAAGTCTCGGTGCGCGCCGTCGACGAGTGGGTCGTCCGCGACGGCGTGGTCGTCGTCTTGGGCCTCGACTACTCGCGCTTCGTCGGCCAAGCGGGCGGCGACTCCTCCGTCACGCCGCGACTCGGGTTCCAGTTCGACGCCGACGCGCGCACGCGCCTGCGCGCCGCCTACGCGCCCGGCACGAACCCGGCCGCGCGCCTCGAAGGCTTCGAGATCGCCGAAGGCCAGCCGGTCTTTTTCCGCGACGACGCGGGCCAGCCCGTCGCCATCGTCGACGGCCGCGCCGTCCTAGAGCGCACGAGCCGTCTGGAGTTCGGCGTCGAGCGCGTGCTCGGCGAAAACTCCTCGGTCGAGGCGACGGCGTTTTTCGACACGGTCGACGGGCGCGGCGTCGGGCTCCTGTCCGCGCCCATCGCGGCGCTCGACACGGCGCAGGGCGCGGAGCTTCTGAGCGTCGCCAACCAGCAGGGCGGGGCGCGCGGACTGCGCGTCGTCTACACGCGCCGCTTCAGCGAGCACGTGCAGGCGTCGGCCGCCTACGCCTGCGGCCACGGCCAGCACCTCTCGCCCGAAGGTCTCGCCAACCCCGAACAGCTTTTCCAAGACGCCTTCTTCCAGACGGCCGCCGCGCAGGTCGACGCGACCCCGCTCGACGGGACGCGCGTCCGCACCGTGCTCCGCTTCTCGCCGAGCGCCGCCGTCTTCGCCATCGACCCGTTCGCCGGACGGCTCGCCGTCTACGACCCGTCGCTCAGCATCCTCGTCACGCAGGAGCTTCCGAACTTCGGGCTGCCCGTGCGCGCCGAGGCCGTGCTCGACGCGCGCAACGTCTTCGACCTGACGAGCGGCGTCGAGGACGGCGACACGAGCCTCCTCGTCAACGCCATGCGCCGCATGGTGCGCGGAGGCATCTCCGTCAGGTTCTGAGTTAAGTGAGCGCCGCGCGGCCGAATTCCCCGGCCGCGCGCTTGAATATTTCGCCCGGCCCGCCGTCCCCGCGCGCTAGCTAAGGTCTCAAAGCCCTTGAGAGGGCCGGGCCTTACAGACGCGCGGGGCTTTTCCGTATCGGGCCCCGTTTCTCCGAATTTTCGGAGGGAAATACGAAAACCTGAATGACGGCGGGGCGCTGCCGGCGTCTCTGACGCGCGCCCTCGCGCGCCGTCGCGGGTTGGAATGAGGCTTGCTTCATGTGTTTAGTTTAAGTTGAGAGCGGCCGCGCCGGAGGCCGCGCGGGCAGACGTTGAAGGCGTCGCGGAGGTCTTACGCGGTGAAGCGATGAAAGGCTCTGTGCTGACAACGAGGGCTTGGGTGGTGCTGATCGCGGCGGCCGTGCTCGCCGCGGCCGGCGTGCTCAACCTCACGCAGCGCCTCACGCACACCGCGCCCCCGACCGACGGCGTCGACTGGGTCGAGCGCGACGGGCGCATCGTCGCGCAGTCGGTCGACCCCAACGGCGCGGCCGGGCGCAAGGGCGTCTTCGGCGTGCTTGCGGGCGACCGTCTGCTGGCCGCGAGCCTCGACGAAGACCGCGACGTGGAGGTCGAGCGCGCCTCCGACATCCAAATCTTCCTCGAAGACGCCAAAGCCACCGGCCACATCCGCTACCTCATCGAGCGCCCGTCGAACCCCGAGAAGACGCGCTTCTACCACGTCTACCTCCAGAACATCGCGCCCGAGCGCGCGTGGACGGCGCGCGACCTCTACGTCGACCTGATAGGCGTCGTCTACCTGCTCGTCGGCCTCTTCGTCCTCTTCAAGCAGGGCGGCCGCGCGCCCTTCGTCCTGCACTTCACGACGCTCTGCCTCGCCGCCTTCGTCTTCCACTTCTACAAGCCCTACGGCTCTTACGAAGACCTCGACAGCGTCATCTACTTTTTGGACGAGGCGGCGCTCGCGCTCTTCGCCCCGCTCTTCCTCCACTTCTGCGCCGTCTACCCGGTGCGCTACCGTCTGTCCGAGCGCCGGCCGTGGCTCGTCTACCTTCTGTACGCGCCGGCCGCGCTGCTCGTCGTCGCCAACGCGCTGTTTCTGCTGCCGCAGGTCTCGCCGCGCTTCAACTTCCTCGCGCCTCTGTTCTCATACGAGTTCGGCGCGAAGCTGTGGCTGGCCGACGTGGCGTGTCTGACGACGGCGCTCGTCGCCGGGGCGGTGATTCTGGTCAGGCGCTTCTGGAAGAGCGAGTCGGCCATCGTCAGGCAGCAGCTCAAGTGGGTCGTGTGGGGCTCGGCGCTGGCCATCGCGCCGTTCACTCTGCTCTACGCGGTCGGGTACCTCTTCGGCGGCGCGGAGAGTCTGCTCCTGAGCGAGGCGACGGGCCGGCGGCTCGCCGACGCGGCGGTGCTCCCGCTCGCGCTCATCCCGCTCACGTTCGGCAACTCGGTCGTCCGCTACCGCCTGATGGACGTGGACATCGTCGTGCGCCGCACGGCCGTCTACGCCCTGACGACTCTGGCCATCGCGCTCCTCATCGGGACGGTCATCTACGTCGCGGTGCTCAAGGCTTCGGGGCTCGACTTGGTCGCGGCGGGCGGCTCGTCGGGGCCGGGCGTGGCGACGCTTCAGTTCATCATCGCCGTCGCCGCGATGGCCGTCATCGTCATGACGGCCGCCCCGCTCAAGAACTTCCTGCAGGAGAAGACCGACCGCTTCTTCTACGGCGAGCGTTATGACTTGCGCAACGGCCTTCTGGATTTCGGCCGCACGCTCTCGGCGACGACCACGCTCGACCCCCTGCTCGACGCGCTCGTCTCGCGCCTCCAGCAAGTCCTCGGCGTCGAGCGCATCGCCATCTTCATCGAAGACCGGCGCGCTCCTTCCGGCTACCGCGTCGCGCGCTCGGCCGGGCTTTCGAGCGAGGTTCTCGTCCCGCCCGACTTCCGCGACATGATCCGCGTCCGCTCCGCCGAGAGCGGCATCGTGCGCGCCGACGACCTCGACCTCGCGCCCGAGGCCACCGGGTTCGTCAGGCGCGCGCTCCACTACTACGTGCCGTGCGTCGTGCGCGGGCGGATGGTGGCCGTCATCGGGTTGGGTCGCGCGACGGGCGGCGAGCTGCTCTCGACCGAAGACCTCGAAATCCTCCGCACCGTCTCCGGCTACGTCGCCGTCGCCATCGAGAACAGCCTGCTCTATCAGGAGCAGCGCGAGCGCGCCGAAGAACTCGCGCTGCTCAAGGAGTTCAACGAGTCGATAGTCGAGTCCATCAACGTCGGCCTCGTCGCCGTCGACCGCGGCGGGCGCGTGACGGGCTGCAACACGGCGCTCGAAGAATTGTTGGGCGTGACGCGCGAGGAGGCGACGGGCCGCCGCGTCGAGGAACTTTTCGCCGACGAGTTCGGCGAGACGCTGAGTCAGGTCTTGGGCAACGAGGCGTGGCAGCTCTCGGAGCTGCGCCACATCTACAAGCTCCACACGGCGACGCGCGAGGGCCGCCCGCTCACGCTCAACGTCGCCGTCGCGCCGCTGAAGCGCGCCGACGCCACGGTGCACACGGGCGCGCTCGTCGTCTTGGAGGACGTGACGACGCGCGTCCGCCTCGAAGAGCAGTTGCAGCAGCGCGAGAAGCTCTCCTCGATCGGCCTCTTGGCGGCCGGCGTCGCGCACGAGATAAACACGCCGCTGACGGGCGTCTCCTCCTACACGCAGATGCTGCTCGGGATGCTCGCCGAGACCGACCCGAAGCACGCGCTACTTCAGAAGATTCGCCGCCAGACCGACCGCGCGACGGGCATCGTCAACAACCTTCTCAACTTCTCGCGCACCGGCGGCGTCACGCAGTTCACCGAGGTCGACATCAACCGCGTCCTCGAAGACACGCTCCAACTGCTCGAACCGCAACTCCGCCACGGCCGCATCGAGGTCGTGCGCGAGTACGGCGAGGACTTGCCGCCCGCCTTCGGCAACGCGGGCCAGCTCCAGCAGGTCTTCACCAACCTCGTCCTCAACGCGCGCGACGCCATCCCCGACGGCGGCAGCATCACGCTGCGCACTTGGGCCGGCGGGCCGGACGTGGTCACGGTCGAGGTCGAGGACACGGGGATAGGCATCGCGCCCGAGAACGTCGCGCGCATCTACGACCCGTTCTTCACGACGAAGGGCGTCGGGCGCGGCACGGGCTTGGGACTCGCCGTCACCTACGGCATCGTGCAGGAGCACTCGGGCCACATCTCGGTCGAGAGCGCCCCGGGCCGCGGCACGACTTTCCGCATCACCGTTCCGACGACGCGCGCCCGCGCGCGCCTCCAAGCCGTCGGCGACTGAGGAGTGGCCCCGACACGCTCGCCGATCTCCGGCGCGCTCGCCGTCTTCATTCAGTCTTTTTCGAGCACAGGGCGTTAAACCTCCGCGGCTCCCCGCGCGGCTTCCCGAAAACCCGACCTTCCAACGAGAAGAGGTGTCCCCATGAATCCCCCTCTCGCGCGCCGCGCCGCGGCCCGTCGTCTCGCGCCGTGCGTCGCCGCTCTCTCGCTCGTGGCGGCTTCGCTCCCGACCTTCACGAATCACTTCCGCGCAGCGGCACAGGTGCCGCTCACGGCCTTCCGAAACTTCGAGAGCCCGCAGGTTCACCCGCTCGCCGTCACGCCCGACGGGACGCGGCTTCTGGCCGTCAACTCGCCGAACGGCACGCTCTCCGTCTTCCGCCTCGGCGGCGCGACGCCCGCGCTTCAGGCCGAGATTCCCGTCGGGCTCGAACCCGTCAGCGTCGCCGCGCGCAGCGACCGCGAGGCGTGGGTCGTCAACTGGCTCTCGGACTCCGTCAGCATCGTCGACCTCGCCTCCGGCAACGTCGTGCGCACGATTGACGTGGGCGACGAGCCGACCGACGTCATCTTCGCGGGCGCGAGCCGCGAGATGGCCTTCGTCTGCGTGTCGGGCGGAGGCGGTCAGACCGTCAGCGGCCGGCGCGTGACGGGCTCGGGCGGCGTCGTCAAGGTCTTCGACCCGGCGAACCCGACGGCCGCGCCGCAGACGATCGAAATCTTCGGCAAGCAGCCGCGCTCCCTCGCGCGCGACGCGGCGGGCGGGCAGGTCTTCGTCTCCGTCTTCGAGTCGGGCAACCAGACGACGGTCGTCCCCGAGACCGTCGTCACGCAGCAGGGCGGGCCGCCCGCGCCGAACCCCGCGGCGCGTCCGGGCCTCCCGCCCGCGCCGCGCACGAGCCTCATCGTCAAGTGGAACGGCTCGGCGTGGGCCGACGAGACGGGCGACACGAAGTGGGACTCGGTCGTCACCTACCGCCTCGCCGACATCGACCTCGTCAAGATCGACGCGACGGGTCTGACGGCGACGCCCGCGGCCGAGGTGCGCGGGCTCGCGACTCACGTCGGCAACATGGCTTTCGACCCCGTGACCTCGCGCCTGTTCGTCGCCAACCTCGAAAGCGACAGCGTCCGGCGCTTCGAGCCGAACCTGCGCGGGCGCTTCCAGTCGAGCCGCGTCTCGATCCTCAACGCCGCGCCCGGCGGCTCGCCCTCGCTCGCCTCCACACACGACCTCAACGCGCACGTCGACTTCAACAACACCGCGGGCACGCCCGCCGAGCGCGCGCTCTCGCTCGCCATGCCGGGCGACATCGCGCGCGCCTCGGACGGCACGGTCTACGTCGCCGCGACGAGTTCGGCCAAAGTTGGTTTTCTCGCGCCGACGGGCGTCGTGCAGGGCCGCATCAACGTCGGGCAAGGGCCGACCGGACTCGCGCTCGACGAGGCGCGCAAGCGCCTGTACGTCCTCAACCGCTTCGACATGACCGTCGGCCTCGTCGACACCGTGACGAAGACGCAGACCTCGGCCGTCGCGCTCGGCTTCAACCCCGAGCCCGCCAGCGTCCGACTCGGCCGCCGCTTCCTCTACGACGCGGCCGCCTTCTCGGCGCACGGCACGGTCTCGTGCGCGAGCTGTCACCTGTCGGGCCACGCCGACGGGCTCGCGTGGGACTTGGGCGACCCGCAGGGCGACGTGCTTCTCCTGAACGGCGCGCAGCACCCGATGAAGGGGCCGATGCTCACGCAGACCTTCCGCGGCATCATCGGCACGGAGCCCTTCCACTGGAGGGGCGACCGCCGCAACCTCTCCGAGTTCAACGGCGCGTTCGTCTCGCTGCTCGGCGGCCCGCGCCAGCTGACGCCCGAAGAGATGACGGCCTTCACGGAGTTCGTCAACACGCTCGCCTTCCCGCCGAACCCGAATCAGAACCTTGACCGCTCCTTCCCCAACCCCGCGACGGGCACGAGCGCCGAACGCGGCGCGCAGCTCTTCCGCACCGGCCCGACCCTGACGGGCCTCGTCTGCAACAGTTGCCACCGCACCTTCCCCGGCTTTCAGGGCGGCAACGACCTCATCGTCCGCCCCGGCTCGATCCTCGGCGAGACGCAGCAGTTCAAGGCCCCTCAGATGCGCGGGATGTACCAGCGAACCGGCTTGCAGAAGCCCGCTCAGGGACAGCCTCGCTCGGAGCAGATAACCGGCTTCGGCTTCCTGCACGACGGGTCGGTCGACACGGTCTTCAACTTCCTGCACAACCCCGGCTTCAACACGCCGAACCTGCCCGGCTTCCTCCCGGGCGAGGAGGGCGAGCAGCAGCGGCGCGACCTCGAAGCGTTCGTGCTCTCTTTCGACTCGGGCGTCGCGCCCGCCGTCGGCCTGCAAGTCACCGTCAACGCCGAGAACAAGAGCGCGCCCGAGGTGCTCGAACGAATCGACCTCCTGATGCGGCAGTCGCAGGACATCGTCCAGCAGTCGCCCGGACGCAACGGCCCGAACTGCGACCTCGTCGTGCGCGGCGTCTACGGCGGCGCGCCGCGCGGCTTCCTCCACGTCGGCAACGGGCAGTTCCAGCCCGACAGCCGCATGGAGGCCAACGTCACGCTCCAACAACTGCTCGACTCGGCGGGCGCGGGCGCGGAGCTGACCTTCACGGGCGTGCTGCCCGGCACGGGCCACGGACACGCGCTCGACCGCAACACAGACGGCACGCTCGACGACGACGCGCCGCGCGCGACAGTCCGCATCACGGGGCGCGTCATCGGCGCGGCGGGTCAGGGCTTGGCGGGCGTCACCGTGCGTCTGACGGGCGCGCAGCAGGCCGTCACGCGGACGGACGCGACGGGCCGCTACTCGTTCGGCTACGTCTCGAAGACCGGCACGCACACCGTCACGCCCGCGGGCTCGGGGCTCACGTTCCTGCCCGCGAGCCGCACGGTGACCGACCCCGTGTCGAACCTGACGGCCCACTTCCTCGCGCCGGCCAACGCGCCGAACGCGATTGACGCGGCGCAGTTCTTCGTCCGCCAGCACTACAACGACTTCTTCGGGCGCGAGCCCGACGCGGCCGGACTCGCCTTCTGGTCTGACCAGATGACCTCGTGCAACGGCGAGCCGAACTGTCTGACGGCGCGGCGCGAGAACGTCTCGGCGGCCTTCTTCCTCTCGCGCGAGTTTCAGGAGACGGGCTTCCTAGTCCACCGCCTGCACAAGGCGACCTTCAACTCGATGCCCGCCTACGACTCGTTCATCCCCGACCAGCAGAGGCTCGGCCGCCACGTCGTCGTCGGGCAGGGCGACTGGGAGGCGCAGCTCGCGCGCAACAAGGCGGCCTTCCTCGACGGGTGGGTCGCGCGCTCTCGCTTCCGCGACATCTACGACGCGATGGGCAACCCGCAGTTCGTCGACACGCTCCTCGCCAACGCCGGGCTTTCGGCGGCCGAGGCCGGGCGCGACGCGCTTGTAGCCGGCCTCAATGGCGGGCGCTCGCGCGCCTCGGTGCTCTTGGAGATCGCGGAGCATCAGCGATTCCAGACGGCCGAGCGCAACCGCGCCTTCGTGCTCTCGGAGTACTTCGGGTACCTCAGGCGCAACCCGCAAGACCCGCCCGAGGAGACGCGCGACCTGACGGGCTTCAACTTCTGGCTCAAGAAGCTCAACGACCACAACGGCAACTTCGTCGCGGCCGAGATGGTCAAGTCCTTCATCGTCTCGGGCGAGTACCGCGGGCGGTTCGGGCCGTAAAAAGTAGTGACGAGTGACAAGTGACGGGTGACGGGTTAAAGTCTGCTCGTCACTCGTCACTTTTTTTATGAGTCAGTTGGGAAAATTTCGCGAGGCGCTGGCGACCTACCGACGGCACGGGTGGCGGCTCGCGCGCGTGCTGATGACGGACGGGACGCTCGCGGAGTTGAGACTCGAAAGCGCGGCGGGAGGCGGCGGGGCGGACGTGGTCGAGTTCGAGGGCGCGCGCGTCGAGGCTTCGGACTTCGACGCGATGTGGCTCGCGCGACAGTCGCACGGCGGGCGCGAGGCGTGGGAGCTGCGGCTCGTCGCCGAGACGCCCTACGCGCTCTTCGAGTTGTTCGAGGCGGACGAGGAGGAGGAAGACCGCGCCGACGTGCGCCGCGAGATGGAGGCGCGGATGCGCGAATACCTCTCGCCGCCCGCCGAGACGAGCGAATCGGTGTCTTAGTTGTCGCGCCCCATCTTGACGGGAATCGTGACGCGCTCGCCGCCGCGCACGACGACGACGGGGATGGTCGCGCCGGGCACGGCCTCGTGAATCCTCAGGCGCAGGTCGCCCACCGTGCGGATGAGCTTGCCGTTGAACTCGACGATGATGTCGCCGTTGCGCATCCCGGCGATGTCGGCCGGGCGGTTCGTGCTGACCTTGACCTCGACGCCGTAGATGTTCGCGCCGGGGACGCGCACGCGCTCCATGTCGCCGACGCCGAGGAAGCCGAGGCCCTCGGGGCGCGCGTGGAGGCCGGCCATGCCGCGGAAGTCGCGCTCGGCCATCGTCGTCAGCGTCGTCGTCTTCGTCTCGCCGTCGCGGACGAAGACGACCTCGACGGTCTTGCCCGGCGGCGTCTGGCGGAGGATGCGGCGCATCTCGCCGTCGTCGCCCACGGCCTTGCCGTCGAAGCTCGTAATCACGTCGCCGCCGATGAGGCCCGCGCGCTCGACGGGCGTGTCCGGCGCGGCGATGCCCTCGATGAGCGCGCCGCCGCCCTCGGCCCCCTCGAAGCCGTCGACGCCGAGGAAGGAGACGGGCGCGGCCACGGTCGGCGCGCCGCCGAGTCCGCCCGCGCGTCGGGCGTTGCGGATGGCGACGCCCGACGCCGTCAGAACCACGATGAGCAGAACCACCCAGACCATCCAGTTGCCGCGCAGCCGACGCCACTTGCGCGCCAGCTTCGATTCGGACTCGTCGCGCTCGCCCGCGACGGCCGAGCCGCCCATGCGGGCGAGCGGGGCCATCGGCGCGACCGGCGGCACCCAACTGTTAGGCATGAAGCCGGGCCGCGCCGACCTCTGCGCGTCGGCCGCGGGCGGGGGCGCGACGGGGATTTCGCCGGAGAAGCGCCGCGTCTCGGCGTAGTCCTCGACGCCCTCGCCGAGGCGGTAGCCGCACATGCGGCAGAAGCGCATACCGGGCACGAGCTGCGCGCGGCAGCTCGGGCACGCGGACGGCGTCTCGCCCGCCCGCCCGGTCTGACCCGCCTTGACGTTGCTCTCTTTTTCGGGTTGCATAGCTTCTGAACTCGGGATTTCGGCGCGCGTGTCGCGCGCCGGCGCGCTCGCGCCCCGGTGTCTCGGATATACGCCTCGCGCGACGACATGGTTGCACATTGTTCCCGGCGAGGCAAAGCGCGGGCCGGCCGCGGAAAGCAAAGGTAAAAAGCAAACGTGGAAGTCACAAAGGCTCTGGCTGCCCTGCAGCCGCTCTACGGCAAAGACAACATCGAGGTCGTCACCTCGGACGGCAGCCGCGTGCGCGGCCGCGTGCGCAGCCTCAAGATGACGCAGGCGCTCACCAAGCCGAGCGTGAAGATTGAGCGCGCCGACGGCGAGGTCGTCAAAATCCACTTCGACCTCATCACGGAGATCATCGACCACAACGAGGGCAGCCGGTAGACAGCGGCCGGACGGCATTCTATAGTATGCGCGGGCCGCCGGAGGGTTTCTCACGGGGCGGCCCGGCGCGGAGACTTTTTCGAGAATGGTGATTGAGGATTTCGGGGCGCGTGTGACGAGCGTGTGGCAGGGGCTGCGGCCCGTGACGCGCAGCCTCGTCGAGCAGGCCGTGGCGGCCTCGGCCGCCGCCGCGACGCACGCGCGGGCGTCCTACGACGCACGCTCCGAGTGGGAGCTGAGCCTCCTGCTCGCGGCGCTCGACGACCGCGCGGCAGAGGCCGCCGCCGCCTCGCCCCTGAGCGACGAGCAGACGCGCGAGCTGGGGCGGATGGCCGAGACGTGCGCCTTCGTCTTGGGCCGCGAGGCGCGCTCGGCCGAGGTCTTCGGACAACTTTTGGAGAGGGCGCTGCGCGCGGCCGACTACGCGCGCGTCGACGCGGTGGCCGACGCCGTCGCCGCCCGCCTCGCGCCGACCGAGACGTGCGAGCTGACGCGCCACCAGAACGCGGCCGTCCGCGCCATCGCGCACGAGGCGCTTTTGCAGACGCCCGTCCCGGCGCTCGTCGCGCTCTTGGGCGACCCCGTGGACGCGTGCGTCGCGCGCGACGCGCTCGAACGTCTAGCCTCCGAGTACGAGTCGGAGGAGGCGCGCTGGGTCGTCGACGCGCTCGAATACGCCGACCCGTTGCAGGACGAGTAGACGCCGGGGCGGGAGGCGGAAGTAGAAACGTGAAAGGCGGAAGGATGAGGGCCGACGTGGCCCGCGTCCTTCCGCCTTTTTACTTTCACCTTCCGCCTTTTTCTATTCGCCGTCGAGGCTCTTGACGAGGTCGATCAAGTCCATCGGGTTGATGGGCTTGGTGAGGAAGGCGTTGAAGCCCGAGTCGAGCGCGCGCTCGCGGTCGTCGTACATGGCGAAGCCCGTGACGGCGATGAGCGGGACGGCGGCGTAAGAGGGGAGGCGGCGCAGGTGCTCGGCCAGCTCGTAGCCGTTCATGCCGGGCATCCCGATGTCTGAGACGACCACGTCGAAGCTCTCGTCGCGCGCGGCGTCGAGGGCGTCGGGCGCGCTGAAGGTCGTCACCACGTCGTAGCCGGCGTAGCGCAAGAGCATCGCAATCATCTCGGTCACGTCGGGCGCGTCGTCGACGACGAGCGCGCGCGGCCTGCCGAGCCCGCGCGCGGCCGCGTCCGCCGCCGCCTGTTCGTGCGAGCCGCCGCCCGCCGCGTCGCCGAAGATCATCGACGCCGCGCGGGAGGCCACGTCGGCGCGCGTCGCAGTCATAGCTTCCATCGTCAGACCTCTGGCCGGGGTTTTTCCCTTAACAGCCGCTCGACCGCTTCAGCGAGGGCGGTCGGGTCAACCGGCTTCGGGATGTGTACGTCGTAGCCTGCCGCGAGTGCGGCCTCCGCGTCCTTCGCGGAGGCGTAGCCGGTCAAGGCGATGGCGGGGGAGCGCCGCGTGTGTGGCAGCTCGCGCCGCAGACGCCTGAGCAACTCGTAACCGTCCACCTGTGGGAGTCCGATGTCGGAGACGACTATATCAAACCACACGTCGCGCGCCGCGCGCAACGCCTCGTCGGCCGTCCCGCACCCGACGACCCTGTAGCCCAGCGCCGCGAGCACCACCTTGAGCATCTCCAAAGTGTCGGGCGCGTCCTCGACGAGGAGCACGCGGCGCTCCCCGGCGTCGGGCTGCGGCGCGCGCGCGGTCGGTTGAAGCCCGGCCTCGCCGTCGTCCTTCCGCGGCGCGGCCTCGGCGCTCTGCGCCGGCACGAGCGGGAGCGTGACGGTGAAGCGGCTGCCGAGGCCCAAGCCGTCGGACTCGGCGCGGGCCGTGCCGCCGTGCGCCTCGACGAAGCTCTTGACGAGCGCGAGGCCGATGCCGAGGCCGCCGTGCGAGCGCGTGGTCGTTTGGTCGGCCTGACGGAAGCGCTCGAAGACGTAGGGCAGGAAGTCGGGCGCGATGCCCCGCCCCTCGTCCGCGACCTCGACGCGCGCGTGGCCGTCGACGGCCGAGGCGCGGACGCTGACGCGCGCGCCCGGCGGCGAGAACTTGACGGCGTTCGTCAGAAGGTTCCAGAAGACCTGTCCGAGTCGCGTGCGGTCGCCCGAGACGAGGGGCGCGCGAGCGCCGCGGTCGAGACCGTCGAGCGAGAGGTCGAGCGAGACGCGGCGCGCTTCGGCGTGCGGGCGGACGGTCTCGACGGCCGCGCTCACCACTTCGTCCAACCGCACGGGCGCGCGCTCGATGCTCATCTTCCCGCTCAGAATCGACGACATGTCGAGCAGGTCGTTGATGAGCAGCGCCAGCGCCTGCGAGTTCTTGTCGATGACTTCGAGGCCCTGACGGACTTCGGCCTCGGTGAGTCGGCCGGTGCGAATCATGTGCGTCCAGCCGATGACGGGCGTCAGCGGCGTGCGCAGCTCGTGCGAGAGCGTGGCCAAGAACTCGTCCTTGAGGCGGTTCGACTCGCGCGCCTCGCGGTAGAGCCGCGCGTTGTCGATGGCGAGCGCGGCGCGCCGCGCGACCTCCTCGGCGAAGACCAAGTCGCGCTCGTCGTACTCGCGCCCGCCCTCGGTCGTGCCCAGAGTGAGCGCGCCGATGATGCGGCCGCGCGCGAAGAGCGGGACGGTCATGAAGGAGTGGAGGCCGAGGCGTCGCAGCAGCGCGAGGTGTTCGGGGTCGCGCGCCATCGCGCGCAAGGTCTCTTCGCTCGTGGCCGAGACGATTTCGGGCCGGCCCGTCCGCAGCACGCGCGGGACGCCGAACTCGCCGCCCTCCCGCGGCGGGTGATTGCGCAGGCCGTTCATCACCTCCTGCATCGACGGGTCGACGTGCGTCGAGACGACGCGGCGCGCGCGACCGTCGTCGCCGAGCAGGTCGACGACGCAGTGGTCGGCCGCGAGCGACGAGACGGAGAGGCGCGCGAGGCGTTCGAGCGTGGCCTCGTAGTCGAGCGAAGAGGAGAGCAGCTCGCTCACCCCGGCGAGGAAGCGCGCGCTCTGCTCCGACCGACGCCGCTCGGTGATGTCGCGCGCGATGGTCGAGGCGCCGACGACGCGGCCCGACGCGTCCTTGACCGGCGAGACGGCGAGCGAAACGTCGAGGCGCACGCCGTCCTTGCGCACGCGCTGCGTCTCAAGATGCTCGACGTGCTCGCCCGCGCCGAGGCGGCGCAGGATGTCCTCTATCTCGCCGGCCCGCTCGGGCGGCGCGAGCATCGAGATGTGGCGGCCGAGGGCCTCGCCGGCCGTGTAGCCGTACATCCGCTCGGCCCCCGCGTTCCAGCTCGTGATGACGCCGTCGAGCGTCTTCGAGATGATGGCGTCTTGGGACGACTCGACGATGGCCGCGAGCCTCGACAACTCGGTCGCGCTGTCGCGCAGGGCGCGCTCGGCCTCGACGCGCTCGGTGATGTCGCGCGTGAAGCAGCGCGTGTGGACGAACTCGCCCTGCTCGCCCCACATCACGTTCGAGTTAATGAGCACGTGGCGGACGGCGCCGTCCTTGCGCCGCAGGCGCGCCTCGTAGTTGTCGAGCGCCTCGCCCGACGACAGGCGGCACAGGATGTCGTCGATGGCCTCGCGGTCGACGTGGAACTCGGCGATGTTGTGCCCGACGTACTCGCCCTCGTCGTAGCCGAGCATTTCGAGCTCCGCGCGGTTGGCCCACAGAATCGTCCCGTCGGCCCCGACCCAGTGGAGGCCGACGGTCGCGTTCTCGACGAAGTCGGTCAGCTCGCGCTCGCGCCGCCCGAGTGCCTCGCGGCTTTGGTGCGCGGCGTCGCGGTCGCGCTGGCCGCGGTCGGCGACGTAGACGATGAGCGAGGCGACCGAGACGAAGACGGCGACCTGCACGAGCGAGGCGAAGTCGAGGGCGAAGGCGAAGATCGGCGGGAAGAAGAAGAAGTTGGCGGCCGCGGCCGAGAGCGCGACCGCGGCGAGGCCCGGCCAGCGCCCGCCCCACCACGCGGCGAGGAAGGCCGCGCCGAAGTAGAGCGCGAACGGGATGCGGCCGGCCTCGGCGCCGAGCAGTTTATGAAGCGGGAAGGTGAGGAGCGTCGCCAGCGCGACGGCCAGCGGCGCGACGGCGTAGGCCCGCCAACCGCGCGCCCGCCACTGCGGCGGCGGCTCGGCCGCGCCCTGAAGCTGTCTGCCCGTCATTCGATGAACCTCCGCGGCCGCGAGACGCCGCGCGGCCGCGCGCGCGCGTTTGTGTTCAGGGTATGAGGAGGAGGACGCCGCCCGCGTCTCCGTTTCGTCGGCTCTTGAAAGCTACTTCTTTTCAAATCGGCAAGTCAAGACACACGCCCGCGTTAGCCACCCGCGCGCCGTTTTGATAGTCTCAGCGTAATCATGTACCCGGCTGGAAACCTCTTCATCCCCGCCCCGCACGGGCGGCTCGAAGCGATTCTGAAAGAGCCCGGCGGCGCGGCGCGCGGCGCGGCGCTCGTCCTCCACCCGCACCCCTTGCACGGCGGGACGATGCACAACAAGGTCGTCTTCCGCGCGGCCCGCGCGATGAACGACGCCGGCCTCGTCGCCCTGCGCGTCAACTTCCGGGGCACGGGCCAATCGACCGGCGAGCACACCGCCGCGCAGGGCGGCGAGCAGGAGGACGCGCGCGCCGCGCTCGACTACCTCGCCGAAAAATATCCGGGGCTGCCGATAGCGCTGGCCGGCTTCTCCTTCGGCGCGCGCGTCGGCCTCGAAGTCGGCACGCGCGACGGGCGCGTCCGCTGTCTCGTCGGCATCGGCACGCCCGTCAGCATTCCCGAGCGCGCCTACGACTTCTCCTTCCTCGCGGAGTGCCGCAAGCCGCTGCTCCTCGTCCACGGCGAGCGCGACGAGTTCGGCTCGGTCGCAGACCTGCGCGCCCTCGCCGCGCGCCTCCCCTCGGACTGCCCCGCGCGCGTCGAAATCATCCCCGGCGCCGGCCACTTCTTCGACGACCAGCTCGAAGACCTCCGGCGGCGCATCGCCGAGTGGGCGGAGGGGCAGCTCAGCGCCGGACAGTAAGAGACGGGCGGAGGGCTAAATGCTCTCCGCCCGTCGTGCGCCGCTCGCCTGAAATCTATTCTTTGTAAAGCTCGTCTATCACGTCGCGGTACTTCTCGTCGACGACGCGGCGTTTGACTTTGAGCGTGGGCGTGAGCTCGCCGCCCTCGACCGTCAGCTCGCGCTCGATGAGGGCGACGCGCTTGACGCGCTCGTACTTCGCGAGGTCGGCGCACACCGCGTCGACCTGACGCTGGACGAGGTCGACGACGCGCGGGTGGCGGCAGAACTCGGCGTTCGACGCGGCCGTGAAGCCTTTGAGCTGCGCGTAGGAGCGGAGCAGCTCCCAGTCGGGGACGATGAGCGCGGCCGGGAACTTGCGCCCGTTGCCGACGAGCACGACCTGATTGACGAAGCGCGACTGCTTGATGCGCTGCTCGATGGGCTGCGGGGCGATGTACTTGCCGCCCGAGGTCTTGAACAGCTCCTTCTTGCGGTCGGTGATGCGCAGGAAGCCTTCGGCGTCGAGCGCGCCGATGTCGCCCGTCTTAAACCAGCCGTCGTCGGTGAAGACCTCGCGCGTCGCGTCGGGCTTGTTGTAGTAGCCGACCATCACGTTCGGCCCGCGCGTCTCTATCTCGCCGTCCTCGGCGATGCGCACCTCGACGCTGCGGATGGGGCGGCCGACCGTGCCGATGCGGTTGTCTTCGGGGTCGTTGACGCAGATGACGGGCGACGTTTCGGTGAGCCCGTACCCCTGCACGATGGGCAGGCCCGCGCCCACGAAGATGTGGCCCAACTCGTCGGGCAGCGCCGCGCCGCCCGAGGTGAACATACGCACGCGCCCGCCCACGCCGTCGCGCCACTTCGAGAAGACGAGGCGCGACGCCACCTTGTGTTCGAGCGCGAGCAGAGGCGAGACCTTGCCGCCCGCCGTGCGCGCCCGCGCCCAACGCTTGCCCACTTCGACGGCCCAAGAGAGCAGAGCCGCCTTCACTCGCCCGCCCTCGGCCGCGCGCTCCTTGATGCGCGCGTAGATTTTTTCGTAGAGGCGCGGGACGGCGACGAGCGCCGTCGGGCGCACCTCGCGGATGTTCTCGCCGATCTTCTCCATCGACTCGGAGAAGAAGACGCGCGAGCCGTGGTGGATGTACATGTACATCGCCCCGCGCTCGAAGATGTGCGACAGGGGGAGGACGGACAAGACCGTGTCCTCGCGGCTGAAGGCGAGTCGGTCGGACGTGTCGATGAGGTTCGAGACGACGTTCGAGTGCGTGAGCATCACCCCTTTGGGCTCTCCGGTCGTCCCCGAAGTGTAGATGATGGTCGCCAGCTCCTCGGGCCGCGAGGCGTGAGAGCCCTGCCCGTCGCCGTCGCCCTCAGACGCGCGGCCGCGCTCTTCGAGCTGCGCGAGCGTGAGCGTCCGGTCGTCGGCCGCCTCCCCCGCGTCGCCGAGCATGACGACGAAGTGTTCGAGCGTTGAGCAGCCGCGGATGGCTTCGCGGACGCGCTCGTAAGCCTCGGCGTTCTGCACGAAGAGGACGCGCGCGCCCGAGTCGTTGACGATGTAACAGATCTGCTGCGGCGCGAGCGTCGGGTAGACGGGCACGTCAACGACGCCCGCCATCAGACAGCCCACGTCGGCCAGCACCCACTCCACACAACTCTCCGAAAGAATCGCCGCGCGCTCGCCCGGCCGGACGCCCAAACGTCGCAGGGCGCGCGCGACCGAGCGGGCGCGCGCGAGAAACTCCTCGGACGACACCGAGCGCCACGCGCCGTCGCGCTTGTAGTTGAAGGCGTCGGGGAGCTTGTGCCTGAGGCACGCGCGCTCGACGACCTCGACGAGCGTGCGCGGCTCGTCCGTCATCAGAGGCTCGCGCGGCGCGTGCGACGAGAGCGGGCGCGGCGTCGCGGCGGCGTGGCTGGTCGGCGGGACGGTCGCGCTCATCGTGCCATCACCCCGTTGAAGAGGATTTCCAGAACCTCGTCGGCGAGGGGTTCGAGCTTGTAGCGGCGCTTCGACAGAATCCAGTTCGTCGCCATCTCGTCCAGAGCGCCGAAGAGCACCTTCGCGACGAGCTTCGGCTTCAGCTCCCGCCGGAAGACGCCGGCCGCCTGCCCCTCCTCGACGACCTCGCTGATGAGGCGGATGTACTCGGAGAGCCCCGCGGCCGAGAACTCCTCCATGAACTTCGTCGAGCCGCGCAGCTCGACCTGAAAGACGACGGCGAGGTCACGGTCGGCGCCCAAGCGTTCGAGGTGTTGGGCGGCGATGCGGCGGAGCTTTTCGCGCGGGTCTGAGATTCCGGCGAGCGCGTGGCGGCCCTCGCGGATGGCCTCGCCGGCGTTGCGGTCGAAGATGGTGTGGAGAATGTCTTCCTTGCTCTTGAAGTAGAGGTAGACGGTGCCGTCGGCCACGCCGGCGACGCGCGCGATGTCGGCGACCTTCGAGTTGAAGTAGCCGTGCTCGGCGAAGACGCGCGTGGCGGCGCGCAGGATGGCCTCGCGCTTGTCGGACGAGCCGGCGCGCGCTGAAGCTTGCGGCGAGAGGGAACGGGCGGAACGCATCGGCTAAAACTTCGTGCTCCGTCTGACTTTTCGGGGGCAGAGCGCCGCTGAATGAACAGCCATTCAGCGCGACAAGCCTAACCCGGCCCGCCCGTTTTGCGCAACCCGAAGCCGCCCCGCTCTCAGCGTCCGCGCAGTTCCGGCTGGCGCTCGTCGTTCGCGGCGGCGGTCGTGCCGTCCTCCTCGTCTTCGGGGCCGAGGAGGAGGCGCGAGTCGCCGTCGATGCGCAGGGCGCCGCCGCGGAGGTTGAGGTCGAGCTGCGGCGAGGGGATTTCGATGCCCTCTTCGAGGAAGAGCTTGCGTATGCGGTAGTTGATGTCGCTGCGTATCTGCGGGTAGCGGCGCGGCCGGTCAGTCCAGACGAGCAGGCGGAAGTTCAGGGACGACTCCCCGAACTCCATGAACTGCACGGAAGGCTTCGGCTCGCCGAGCACGCCCTCGACGCCCTCGGCCGCGCGCAGGAGCGTCCCGGTGACGAGCTCCACGTCGACCGCGTAGGAGACGCCGACGTGGATGGAGATGCGCGAGCGGCGCTCGCGGTAAGACCAGTTGAGGACGTTGTTGTTGACGAGCCGCGAGTTGGGGACGATGGCCGCGACGTGGTCGTTCGTCATCACGACCGTCGTCCGCAGGTTGATGCTCTCGACGCGCCCCTCGACGAGCTTCGAGTCGGGGCCCGAGGTCGTCACGAAGTCGCCGACCTTGATGGGCCGCTCGAAGAGCAGGATGAAGCCGGAGGCGATGTCGCCCGCGATGAACTGCAACCCGAAGCCGATGCCGACCGAGAGCGCCGTGAAGACGACGGCCAGAGACGTGAGGTCGAGGTTGAAGGCGGTCTTCAGGGCGTAGAGCGCGCCGACGACGATGATGACGTAGTTGACGAGGCGCAAGACCGCGTACTGTAGTCCGGGGTCGAGACGGGCGTGCGCCTGCATCCGGCGCTCGACGACCGCGCGCAGGCGGCGCGCGATGATGAGCGCGAGGAAGAAGACGAAAAGTCCGATGAGGATGCTCGCGGCCGAGAACTCGAAGTCGGCGAGCTTCCACTTGTAGTTGACGTAACGGCCGAGAGGCTCCGTCCAGCGCGCGAGGCGCTCCAGCGTGTTGTCGCTCTCTTGCATGAGCACGGCGGCGGCCACGAACACGGACACTTTTATCCCCCCTCCGCGTGACGCAAAAACTCGCGAGCCGCCCGTGCTCCGCGAGGGTCGGGCGGCTCGCTCAAGAACTCTTCTTTGTGTGGCGGAGGGTGAGGGACTCGAACCCCCAAGTCCTTTCGGACGCCGGTTTTCAAGACCGGTGCAATAGCCGTTCTGCCAACCCTCCGCGCGCCTTCGTCCGGCGCGAAGATATTAACAGGCGCGCGGCGCGGCGCTCAACCGCGCGCCTACGCGCCCTGCTTCAGGTTCAGCTTCTCGTTCTCGCCGGGGCGGTACTCCTCGCCCGTGGCGACGGCCTTGATGAAGCCCGCGACCTGAACGAACGTGCTCGAAGGCGCGTCCCAGTACTCGGCCCGCTCCACGGCGACGCGGATGAGCGCGATGTTCGGGTCGTCCAGCCCCTCCGGGAACCAAGCCTTCAGCGCCGGGTTCCAGAGCTCCTCGATCTTGGCGCGGTCGCGCACGACGCCCGCCGTCCCCGAGACCGAGACGTAGCGGTTCGCCTCGGGCTTCGCGTAGGCGACGCAGACGTGCGGGTCGCGCTCGACATCCTCGACCTTCGGCTCGCGCGCGTGCGTGAAGAACCAGAGCGTGCCGTCGAAATCCGCCCTCTGCGTCTGCATCGGGCGGCTGCGCAGATGACCGTCCTCCTCGACGGTCGTCAGCATGGCGAACTCGACATCACGAATCAGCTCGCCGAGTTTTTTGACCGCGTCGTCGCGCGTCGTCTCCCCCATCTTGCACCTCCACGGACTTTCCTAGACGTTGACCCGCGGCGAGTGTGGCCGAGCTTCGTCACGAATTTCGGGGGGAAGTGCTACGGCTTTGTCATTTCTTCTTCGCGCCGCCGGGCAGCCTGTTCGCGTCGAGGAAGTCGCCGACGGCGCGGTTGAACTTCACCGGCTCGTCCATCATCAGAAAGTGCGAGACGCCGTCCCAGATTTGGAAGTCGGCGCGCGGCGCGAGGCGGCGCACGAACTGCTCGTAGTCGGCCCCCCAGAAGGGCGAGCGCGCGTGAATCGCGAGGACGGGGACGCGTATCTCGTCCTCCTTCCAGTTCGCTTCGTCAATCATCCCTTCCATCGCGCTCACGGCGACGTGGCGCGGCGTCGAGAGCATCGCCGCCCTCACCTCGGCGCGCAGGGCGTCTGATTTGACCGGCTGCAACATCGCGTCGACCATCCGCGCCGACGCCTCCGGGTAGTTGGCGCGCAAGGGGGCGACGAACTGCTCCATCGTCGCGCGCGGCGCGAACGGGCGGAGCGCGCCGTCGACGAAGACGAGCGCGAGCGTCTTCTCGGGGTGGCGGCGGTAGAACTGCCTGACGACGGGCGTGCCCATGCTGTGCCCGACGAGCACGGCGCGCTTCACGCCCGCGTCACGCATCACGGCGTCGACGGCGCGCGCGAACAAGTCCATCGAGTAGTTGAACGACTCGGGCTTGTCGCTCTGGCCGTGGCCGGGGAGGTCTAAGGCGACGACGCGCGTGCGCGCGGCGAAGGCGGGCGTCTGCATCCGCCAGAAGTCGAGGTTGCACGTCCAGCCGTGGACGAAGACGACGGCCTCCTCGCCCTTCCCGAAACTCTTGTAGTGGACGCGCGCGCCGTCGAGCGTGGCGAAGCGCGAAGCGCCCGAGTCCTTGCCGCCGCCCGCCCTCGCCTTCGCCCCTCGCGTCCCCTGCGCGGGGGCGTCCGGCGCGGCGACGAGCGCGAGGGCGATGATGAGGGCCGCGCTCTTAAGCGCGTGACGAAAGGTCTGATGAAAGTTCATCCTCGATGCTCCTGTTCAGGTCGTCAGCCGGCGGTAGATCGCGGGCATACGCTCGGGCAGGCTGAGCACGTCGTCGATGATCGTGTAGCCGACCTCGCCGTAGAGGTCGCGCAGCTCGGCCTCGGAGTCGCGGTCGATGGTGATGCAGAAGGGCGTGATGCCGTTGAGGCGCGCCTGTTTGAGAGCCTCGCGCGTGTCCTCGCGCGCGTAACGCGCGTCGCCGTAGTCGTGGTCGTAAGGTCTCCCGTCCGACAAGACGATGAGCAGGCGCGTGCGCGCCTCCTGACGCGCGAGCCGCGCGGCGGCGTGGCGGACGGCCGCTCCCAACCTCGTGTTGTGCTGGTAGTTGATGCCGCCGATGCGCCGCTCGACCTCCTCCGAGTAGCGCTCGTCGAAATCCTTGACGACGTAAAACTTCACGTTGCGCCGGCCCTCGCTCGTGAACCCGTAGATGGCGTACACGTCGCCCACGGCTTCGAGCGCCTCGCTCATCAACACTAACCCTTCCTTCTCGATTTCGATGATGCGGCGGCCCGGATGGGTGTAGGGCTGCAAGGGGTGTCGGCCGATGGTGCGCGCCGTCGAGGACGATTGGTCGAGGAGGAACGAGACGGCCACGTCGCGCTCGCGGCGGAGACGCTTCGTGTAGAGGCGTTCGGACTGCTGCCCGTCGGCGCGGCGGTCGGCGACGTAGTCGATGACGGCGTTGAGGTCGTAGTCGTCCCCGTCCAACTCGTTCGGCACGCGCCGCAGGTTCTCCGGCTTCATCAGCTGGAACTGATGTCGGATGGACGAGATGACGCCCTTGTGGCGCGAGCGCGTGAGCTCGACAAACGAGCGGTCGCCGCGGCGGACGCGTTTTTCGATGACGCGACACCAGCCGACGCGGTGGTCTGAGAGCTCCCTGTCCCACTCGTCGTAGCTGTAGGCGACCTCGTCGGCTTCTAACTCCTGTTCGGGCGAGTCGCCCGTCATCCAACGCTCCGCGCCCGTCAGAGACTCCTCGGCGTCGGACTCGGGCGCGCTCATGTTGGCCCACGCGTTGAAAAGCTCGCGCGCGTCGGCGCGTCGCTGCTCGCGCTCCTCGGCCGAGCGCTCGCCCTCCTCGGTCTCCTCGTCACTCGTCGGGCGGCTGTCCTGCGCGCCGTCGGCGTCGATTTCGCCTTCGTCTTCGGAGAGGTCTTTGTGACGCTCGTTGATCTCGGGGACGGCCGACTGGAAGAGCGTGTAGACGCGCGAGGTCGCCATCAAAGTGTCGGCGACGGACGCCCGCGCGCCCGTCAGGTAGTCGGCGACGATGGACTCAAGCTCGGAGACGATTTGCCGGTAGTAGTTGCGCGCGTCGTCGAGCGCGCCGCCGCAGAGCGTGATCTGAAAAAGCAGCTCGAAGGGGACGAGCGTGACGGGGAGCGTCGCGATGCGCGGGCGCGAGGCGCGGAGGTGTTCGCGCACGAGGTCGAGGTCGCGGCCGAGGCCGCGGTAGACGTGGCGGAGTCGGCGGTCGATGCGCCCGTTCTCCAGCGTGCCGAAGATGCGCGCGGCGAGCGCGGCCTGCGGGAAGAGCGTGAGCGCCGCGCGGTAGTCGCCGCCCTCCGGAAACTCCGGGCGCGCGGCGCGCGCGCGCCTCTCCTCCTCCTCGGGCGCGAGCGCGGCCTCGCCCTTGCCCGGCTCGTTGATGTAACCGTCGAGCGCGAAGGCGTCGCGCGCGTCCAAGTTCTCGGGCGCGTGCGCGTAGGCGAGCGACGCGTAGGCGGCGCGGAGGTCTGCCGTGTCGCGCTCGTGCGTGCCGAACTCTATCTGCCCGGCGGCGTGCGCGGCGAGCACCTTGTAGAGACGGAAGTCGAGCCCGTCGTCGTCGAACTCGGCGACGGCCGACGGCAGGTGAATCGTCCGCCCGTCGCCGATGCGCGCCTCTTCGGGGACGGCCGCGAGCGGCGCGACCTCGACGGCCCGCCCCGTCAAGCCCTCGACGTAGAGACGCAAGGTCTGCGCAACGTCTTCGAGCGCGAGTCCGCGCCCGCCGCCGCCGCGCAAGCCCTCGTTGCTCTGCCTCGTTTCGAGCGCGTAGTAGCTGCGCCGCGCCCGCGCGCTCGCGCCCGACGCGCCCGCCAGCCCTTCGGCCGCCCAACGCTCGAACTGCTCGACGGTCGTCGCGCGCAGGGCCTCCGGCGCGGCGCGGAAGCAGGAGATGGCGGCCTCCGCGTCGACGGCCGCGACCTCCGCGACGACGGCCATCACGCGGCGTGCGAGGTCGGACGAGCGAGCGCCGCCGACCGACGCGAGCGAGCGCATGAAGGCGGGCGACGAGCGCGCGAGCGCGACGAGCGCGGCGTTGCTCTGCGAGGCGACGGCGCGCAGCAGACGCGCCCACCCCGCGAAGGCTTCGGGCATCAGACGCAGAACGTCGCCGCCGGCCGTGAGCGCGTGGAGCGCGGCCGCGCCGCCGCGGTCGAGGAAGCCTTCGGCGTGCGCGAAGAGTGCGAGCGCCTCGTCCTCCTCCAACTCTTCGACGGCCGCGGGCAGGGCGGCCCACATCTCGGCCGCGATGCCGCCCGCGCGCGACGCGAAGGCGTGCGCGAGTTTGACGGCCGCGCGGGCCACGCGTCCGCGCCCTTCGTCGCCGAAGCGGTCGAAGGCGGCGACGGCGCGCGGCGTCGCTTCCAAGAAGTCCGCCGAGTGTCGCGCCGAGCGCCGCGCGACCTCGACGGCCACCTCGTAGACGGAGCGGAGCAGTTCGCCGTCGCGCGCGGCGGCGGCGAGCGCGGGCGCGCGCGCGTAGGTGTCGAGCGCGATGGCTGTGGAGAGCGTGAGTTGCCGCGCGCAGACCTGAAAGAGCGGCGCGCGCGCCTCGCGCGGCACGGCGCGCAAGTCGGCCGTCCCGGCCGCGAAGAAGGCGATGCCGGTCTCGGCGTCGGCCGCGGCGAGACGCCTTCCCATCTCGCCCCACGCGCGCAACTCCTCCGCGCCCAAGACCTGCGCCGCCTCCGGCACGGCCCGCAAGAACTCGACGCCGACGCGCAGGCTCAAGCCCGCGAGCGCCGCGCTCACCTCCAAAGCGGCGCGCGCCACGTCCGCCGGCAGACGCCCTATCTCGCGCGCGAGGCCCGCAATCGTCCGCCGCTCGGACGCGCTCCGCACGGAGCGCAGCTGCTCGCGCAGCGCGCGCTCAAGCGGTCTGTCGTCGCCTTCCTTCTCTTTTTCGCTCGCCTCTGACATTGACGGGAAGGGCCGTGGCGCTAAATGACGGTCGTGACGATTTCGCGGATGCTGCGCTGGAGGTCGCGGTCGTCTGTGATGGGCGTGCAGAGGGCGACCTCGGCGGCGGCCGTCGGCGTGATGCCGCGCGCGATGAGCTGCGCGGCGTAGATGAGCAGGCGCGTCGAGACGCCCTCTTCGAGCCCGTGCCCGCGAAGGTTTCTGACCTTCTGCCCGATGAGGACGAGGTCGCGCGCCGTCTGGAGGCCCACCCCGCCCTCGCGCGCGACGATCTCGGCTTCGAGCTCGGCCGGCGGGTAGTCGAACTCGACGGCGACGAAGCGCTGGCGCGTCGACTGTTTGAGGTCTTTGAGTATCGACTGGTAGCCCGGGTTGTAGCTGACGACGAGCATGAAGTCGGGCGGCGCGTCGAGGATCGTGCCGCGCTTCTCGATGGGCAGACGCCGCCGGTCGTCGGTCAGAGGGTGGATGATGACGACGGTGTCTTTGCGCGCCTCGACGACCTCATCCAGATAGCAGATGGCGCCGTTGCGGACGGCGGCCGTCAGCGGGCCGTCGTGCCAGACGGTCTGCTCGCCTTCGAGGAGGAAGCGGCCGACGAGGTCTGTCGACGAGAGGTCTTCGTGGCAGGCGACCGTAATCAGCGGCCGCTGCAAGCGCCACGCCAGGTGCTCGACGAAGCGCGTCTTGCCGCACCCCGTGGGGCCTTTGAGCATCACGGGCAGGCGCGCGGCGTGCGCCGCCTCGAACAACTCGACCTCGCGCGCCACGGCCAGATAGTAAGGCTCCTCGGTGACGACGTACTCTTCAATGGCTCTTTCGGGCATACTTCTTAAACTGTGATTCCGATTCTCTTCGCCCCGCGCGGGGGCGACGGCTAATTTCGTGACGGCCCGTTGCGACCGTTGCGGACGATATCAATGAGCGCGTCGAGTCGGCCGTCGGTGTGCGCCTGCGCGTCGGCAAGCCGTTCGAGCGCCGCCTCCGTGCGCGCCTGCGCCTCGGCGAGCCGTTGGAGCGCCGTGTCCGTACGCCCCTGAGCCTCGGCAAGGCGCGAGGACTTATCATCCGTGCGAGCCTGCTGCTCGGCGAGCTGAGCGAATTTTTCATCCGTGCGCGCCTGCGCCTCGGCGAGTCGAGCGAGTTTTTCGTCGCTGCGGATTTGGGCGTCGGCGAGCGCGGCGATGCGGGCGTCGGCGTTAGATTCCGCCGCCCTGAAGTCGTCCATGCTCTCGTTGTGACTACTGGTCAATTTGAGGAGCAGGTCGAAAGACTCTTCGAGACGTGAGGTGCGCCGCTGCTGGTCGGCGCTCAGCTGCACCAGCGCGCTCATAATCTCCTCGTGCCTGCCGACACTTTCTCCGAGTCTGAGCATACTCTCTCCAAGCCTAGCCATGCTCTCTTCGTGCCTGAGCATACTCTCCTCAAGCCTGACTGTGCTCTCCTCGTGCTTGCCGTCCCTCTCTTCGAGCCTAATGATGCTCTCTTCGAGACGGGCGATGCGCTTCTCTTGGCCGGCCCCGAGTTCGGCGATGGTCGCCATCGCGTTTTCGAGCCGGAGGATTCTGTCCTCGGCTGACATTTAACCCCTCCCCTTCGACGGGGCCGGCGGTGGGCTGACCGCGCGCCCCGTTTCGGGTATTCTGTAGGGTGTCGTTGTGCGGCCTTGACGCTAGGAAGGCATCTTAGCATCGGCGGAAACCGGCGGCAAATTCGACTTTTTCGGGGGAGTTGGTCGGGGAAATGAAGATTGCGGTGGCGATGAGCGGCGGCGTGGACAGTTCGGCGGCCGCGGCGATTTTGCGGGACGCGGGGCACGAGCTCGTCGGCTTCACGATGCAGCTCTGGAACCAGCGCCGCGGCCTCAGCGTCGACGAGGACGGCGAGCCGCTGCCCTCGCGCTGCTGCTCGCTCGACGACGTTTACGACGCGCGCCGCGTGGCCGAGCGCCTCGGCTTCCCCTTCTACGTCCTCAACCTCGAACGCGAATTCGAGCGCGACGTGGTCAAGCCCTTCGTCGACGGCTACCTCGCGGGCGAGACGCCCATCCCGTGCGTCGCCTGCAACAGCCGTCTCAAGTTCGCCTCGCTCGACCGCCTCGCGCAGAGCTTGGGCTGCGAGAAGGTCGCCACCGGCCACTACGCGCGCGTCCGCTACGACGCGGACTCGGGTCGCTACAAACTCCTGCGCGGGCTCGACGCGCGCAAAGACCAGACCTACTTCCTCTGGGAGCTGACGCAGGCGCAGCTCTCGCGCGAGCTGTTCCCCCTCGGCGAGCTGACGAAGACGGACGCGCGCGCGGCCGCGCGCCGGCACTCTCTGGCCGTCGCCGACAAGGCCGAATCACAGGAGATTTGCTTCTTGCCCGACGGCGACTACGCGGGCTTCATCGAGCGCTACCTCGAAGCCGAAGGGCAAGCCGCGCGCGCGCCCGGCGCGGGTGAGATCGTCGACGCGTCGGGCGGCGTCGTCGGGCGACACGCGGGCGTGCACCGCTACACGGTCGGGCAGCGGCGCGGGCTGGGCCTCTCGCGCGCTCTGCCGCTCTACGTCGTCCGCGTCGAGGCCGAAGGGAACCGCGTCGTCGTCGGGCACGAGCAGGAGCTTCTGTGCTCGGAGTTCGAGGCGGCGGGCACGAACTGGATCGCGTTCGACGAGCCGCGCGAAGAGGTGAGCGCGGACGTGCGCGTCCGCTACCGACACGCGGAAGCGCCCGCGCGCATCACGCCGGCGGGCGGCGGTCGCGTCCGCATCCGCTTCGACGAGCCGCAGCGCGCCGTCACGCCGGGACAGGCGACGGTCTTCTACCGCGGCGACGAGGTGGTCGGCGGCGGCTGGATAGTCAGGGCCTCTGAGTAAACCTTTTCGCCCCCCGGCGCGTAGAAACAACGTCTGAGCAGCGCCCCGCTACGTGTGGGGCGTTCGGTTCTAAACCTTAAACTTCGGGAATTATCATCATGCCAATGTCGCGCACAAGCAAAGTCGTCCTCGCCGTCGTCGGCGTCATCGCCGCGCTCGTCATCGTCGGCTTCCTCCTGCTCGCCGTCATCTTCTCGGCCTTCCGCGAGCACGAGCCGGCCGTCGCCGACCACAGCGTCCTCGTGCTCAAGGTCGGCGGGCCGCTCCCCGACCACGCGGTCGACGACCCCGTCGCGCGGATGTTCGGCGCGCAGACCAACTCGCTCGCGTCGCTCCTGACGCAGCTCCGCAAGGCGAAGGCCGACAAGCGCGTCGACGCCGTCCTGCTCGACATCGATTTCGTCGCGACGGGTTGGGCGAAGGCCGACGAGATACGCGACGCCGTCGCCGACTTCCGCACGTCGGGCAAGCCCGTCTACGCCTACATGGAGTACGGCGCGGACAAGGAGCTCTACATCGCTTCGGCGGCCGACCGCGTCTACGTCGCGCCCATCGGCGACCTCTTCATCAACGGCCTCGCGGCGCAGGCCATGTTCTTCCGCGGCTCGCTCGACAAGCTCGGCGTCTACCCCGACTTCTTCCAAATCGGCAAGTACAAGAACGCGCCCGACTCCTACACGCGCAAGGAGATGTCGGAGCCGCACCGCGAGGTCGTCAACGCCGTCTTGGACGACCACTTCAACCGCTACGTCTCGAACCTCGCCGCGGCGCGCAAGAAGTCGCCCGAGGACATCGTCGCGCTCATCAACCGCGCGCCCGTCAGCGCGCGCGACGCCGAGGCGGCCGGCCTCATCGACGGCGCGCTCTACCGCGAGCAGGTCGAGACGGAACTCAAAAAACGCATCGGCTACAAGGAGGACGAAAAACTCAAGACCGTCACGGGCTCCGACTACCGGCGCGTCTCGCAGGAGTCTCTGGGCCTGAACGAGGGCGACCGCGTCGCCGTCATCTACGCCTCCGGCATCATCAACTCGGGGCAGTCCGACGACGGCTCTTTCGGCGGCGAGCAGATGGCCGGCTCCGACACTCTGGTCAAAGCCATCAACGACGCGCGCGACGACAAGTCCGTGAAGGCCATCGTGCTGAGGGTCGACAGTCCGGGCGGCGGGAGCTACCCGTCCGACTTGATCTGGCAGGCCGTCGAGAAGGCGAAGGAGAAGAAGCCGGTCGTCGCCTCGATGGGCGACTTGGCGGCCTCGGGCGGCTACTACGTCTCGATGAACGCGAATCGCATCGTCGCGCAGCCCTCGACGATTACGGGCTCGATCGGCGTCTTCGCCGGCAAGCCCGTCATCAAGGGCTTCTACGACTGGATAGGCGTTTCGACCGAGTACGTCCTGCGCGGCGAGAACGCCGGAATGTTCCGCGAGACCGAGCCGTTCACGGACAAGGAGCGCGAGCGCTTCGAGTCTCTGGTCAAGAGTTTCTACTACGACGACTTTCTGCCGAAGGTGGCGAAGGGCCGCGGCAAGGACGTCGAGTACATCGACTCGGTCGCGCAGGGGCGCGTCTGGACGGGCGCGCAGGCCAAAGAGCGCGGGCTGGTTGACGAGTTCGGCGGGTTAGACCGCGCGGTCGAGGTGGCGAAGGAGCTGGCGGGCATCCCGGCCGACAAGAGCGTCCGGCGCGTCATCTACCCCGCGCCGCGCACCTTCTTCGAGCGGTTCTTCGACACCGAGGGCGCGGCCGAGGCGAAGGCCCGGCGCGAGCAGCAGGCGCTTCTCAACTCGCTCCCCGAAGATATGCGCCGCGCCTTCCGCTACGCGCGCGTCTTCGACCGCATGAAGCACGGCGAGGTGATGGCCATGCTCCCCTTCGAGCTGACCATCGAGTAGACGGCATTCGGTGGCCGGTAGAAAGACACAAGGCATCGGGGGCGGCGCGTTTCACTCGCACGCGCCGCCCCCGAAAGTTTTTCCTACTGTTTACCGTTTACTGTCTACTGTCTACTTCGCCTCTATCCTGTCGAGGCCGCCCATGTAGGGGCGGAGCGGTTCGGGGATGAGGACGGAGCCGTCTGGCTGCTGGTAGTTCTCGACGACGGCGATCCAAGTGCGCCCGGCGGCGAGTCCCGAGCCGTTCAGGGTGTGGACGTACTCGGGCTTCGCTCCGGGCGTGCGCCGGAAGCGTATCTGCGCGCGGCGCGCTTGGAACGCCTCGTAGTTCGAGCACGAGGAGATTTCGCGGAACGTGTTCTGGCTCGGCAGCCAGACCTCGATGTCGTAGGTCTTGGCCGCCCCGAAGCCGATGTCGCCCGACGAGAGCGTGACGACGCGGTAATGAATCCCGAGCCTTTGCAGGATGGTCTCGGCGTCGCGCGTCAGGGCTTCGAGCTCGTCGTAGGAGGTCTCGGGCGTCGTCAGCTTCACCAGCTCGACCTTGTCGAACTGGTGCTGGCGGATGATGCCGCGCGTGTCGCGCCCGTACGAGCCGGCCTCAGACCGGAAGCACGGCGTGTAGGAGACGAACTTCAGCGGGAGCCGCGCGCCGTCGAGAATCTCCTCGCGGTGGATGTTCGTCACCGGCACCTCGGCCGTCGGGCTCAAATACAGCCCGCGCTCGTCCGTCAACTTAAACAGGTCTTGCTCGAACTTCGGCAGCTGCGCCGTCCCGAAGAGGGCGTTGGCGTTGACGATGAACGGCGGCAGCGTCTCCTCGTAGCCGTGCTCCTGCGTGTGCACGTCCAACATGAAGTTGATGAGCGCGCGCTCCAGACGCGCGCCCGCGCCCTTCAAGATGGCGAAGCGCGACGCCGCGATCTTCGCCGCGCGCTCAAGGTCGAGGATGCCGAGGCGCGCGCCGAGGTCTACGTGATCCTGCGGCTCGAAGTCGAACTCGGGGGCCGCGCCCCAACGCCTCGCCTCGACGTTCGACTCCTCGCCCACGCCCGCCGGCACGCTCTCGTGCTGCACGTTCGGGACGGTCGAGAGCAACTCCTGCATACGGCCCTCGGCCGCGTCGCGCTCGCGGTCGAGTTCGGCGATGCGCTCCTTGAGCTCTCCGACGGCGCGGCGGCGGCCTTCGGCCTCGTCCTTGCGCCCCTCCTTCATCAGCGCGCCGATCTCGCGGCTCGACGCGTTGCGCTCGGCGTTGAGGCGGTCGCTCTCGGCGATGACGCGGCGGCGCTCGGCGTCGGCCCGCTCGAAGTCGTCGAGCGCCGCGGTCGGGAAGCCGCGCGCGACGAAGGCCGCGCGGACGCGATCCAAGTTCTCGCGAACGTAGTTGAGGTCAAGCATCCGTCACCGTCCCTGCGCCTTCGCTTTGAGGTCGGAGAAGATTCGGTCTGCTTCGGCGAGCGTCTCTTTGGAGCCCACGTCGTACCAGATGCCGGGCACGCGCCACGTGTAGAAGGGCGTGCGCTCGTACATCCACTGGACGAGGCGGCCCGGCTGGTCGGGGTTGTTCCCCTCGGCGACGTACTGTCGGATGAGCGGCAGCGTCCAGCGCGGGTAGAAGTAGAGCGCAATCCCCGTCAGCGTGCTCTTCGGCTCGGCCGGCTTCTCCTCGAAGAAGGTGATGCGCCCTTCGCCGTCGACCTCGATGGAGTTGTACTTCTTAATCGCTTCCAGACTCCCCACGTCGTAGACGGCCAAGACGGGCGCGTTGCGACGGCGCGCGTCCTCGACGAAGCCGTCGAGGCGGTCGCTGAAGAGGTTGTCGCCCGCGACGACGATGATGTCGTCGTCCACGCCCTCTCGTTCGAGCACGAGGTTCAGGTCGCCGATGGCGCCGAGCTTGTTCGAGTCGTCGGTCGAGCCGTCGTTGATGATCGTGAAGTCGGGCTCGTCGTCGCGCGAGGCGCGGTATTTTTCCGCCCAACGCTCGAAGTGTCCGGCGAACTTGGCGTTGGTGACGACCGTGATTCGGCCGACGCCCTCGATGCGCGCGAGGTTGTCGAGCACGTGCTCGACCATCGGCTTGCCGGCGACTTCGAGCAGAGGCTTCGGCTGATTGAGCGTCAGCGGGTACAGGCGCGTCGCGTAACCCGCGCCCAGAACGATGAGCTTCATCTTGAGTCCCTCCCGTTTGGTGGCCTCAATCTTTACAATAAAAGTCGGGCCGCGGCAAACCCTTCGCGCCCCGCGCCCGCACTTCCGCGCGTCCCGCTCGGTCTGTTATCCTCCGGCCTCGAACACACGGACAGAAGGAGAGAAGCCTTGACCGAAGAGTCTAAACCTTTCGCCGGGCGCGCCGCGATCGTGACGGGCGCGACGCGCGGCATCGGACGCGCCATCGCGCAGGAGCTCGCGCGCCGCGGCGCGTCCGTGGCCTTCAACTACGCGCAGAGCGCCGAGGCGGCCGAGACCTTGAAGGGCGAGCTGGAGGCGTCGGGCGTCGCGGTCTTCGCCGCGCAATGCGACGTGGGCGACACGGAGGCCGCGGCCGAGATGGTCAAGTCCGTCAAGGACGCCTTCGGCCGCATCGACTACCTCGTCAACAACGCCGGCATCACGCGCGACAACCTCATCCTCCGCATGAAGGAGGACGAGTGGGACTCGGTTATAGACACGAACCTCAAGGGCGCTTGGAACTTCTCGCGCGGGGCCTTGCGTCATATGCTCAGGCAGGAGTCGGGCGGGTCGGTCTTAAACATCTCGTCCATCAGCGGCGTCGTCGGGATGGCCGGGCAGTCGAACTACTCGGCGTCGAAGGCCGGGATGATAGGCCTGACGAAGTCTCTGGCGCGCGAGGTGGCGAGCCGCAACGTCTCGGTCAACGCGCTCGCGCTCGGGCTTGTGACGACCGATATGTCGGGCGCTTTGAACGAAGAGTACCGCGCCAAGCTCACCGAGCAGATACCGATGCGCCGCTTCGCCGCGCCCGAAGAGATCGCCCGCATCGCCTGCTTCCTCCTCTCGGACGACGCGCGCTACATCACGGGCCAAGTCATACAGGCCGACGGCGGGATGGCTATGTAGTCGTTGAGAGTTTCGCCGCGAGCTGTTCGCGGAGGCGTCGGAAGTGGTCTTCGGGGACGGCCTCGACCGAGCGCTGGAGGCGCGTCACGACCGGCTCTATCTGGCGCTCCTCCTCGGCCTCGACCGACTCGACAGCGCGCTCGACCTGCTCCCGCTTCTTGCGCCCGACGACGCGCCGCAGGCTTCTCTCCAGAAGCGACGCGCCCGCCGACAGGACGCCGCGCGACTGCCGGAACGTCGCGCCCACGGCGGCTTCGAGCGGCTTGATGGGGGCCTCGCGGCAGACCGCGTCGAGCGCCGCGCCCAACTCGGCCGCGCCCCGCCCCGTCCGCTCGTCCAGACGCTCGGCGAAGACGTGGTCGACGAGGTAGCCGAAGTGATACGTGCGGCTCGTCAAATCGACGGCGCGCTTCCATTCGAGGACGAAGAAGATTTTGCGGAAGACCTTCTTGAGCGGGTAGAGCAGGAGCGACCCGACGCAGCCCGTCATGCAGCCCGACTCGCGCTCGGCCGCCATCGCCTCGGCGTCCGCGCCCGTAATCGAGCGCCCGTGAGCGGCGGCGAGACTCCTGACCATGCGCTGGCGGAAGAAACTTTTGACGACGTCGTCGACGACGGGGATGGGGATGAGCGGCGTCAAGCCCGCGAGCACCGCGTGCGTCGCGATTATCCTTTGAGTCTTAGGCGGCGTACTCAACTTCTCTCGTCAGACCTCGCTTCGGCCGCAATGTTAACGCGCACGCGCGGCGCGCGCCACTTTTAACACGAGGAGTCCGACACCTTGAAGAGCCACACGACGCGCCTCGCCTGCCTCGCGCTCTGCCTCGCCCTCGTCGCGGGCGCGCGCCCCGCCTCCTCTCAGTCGAATGTCGCTCAGGGCGAGCGTCGTCAGGCGACGCTTCTCCCCGACGCGACCGTCGCCGCGCTCGCCTCCGAGCTTTCGGGCGAGACGGCCAAGCGCAATCTGGAATTCCTCTCGCGCCAACACCGCATGCGCGGCTCGCGCGGCTTCCGCGCCGCCGCCGAGCACATCGCCGCGGAGCTTCGCGCCTACGGACTCGCGGACGTGAAGATAGAGCAGTTCCCGGCCGACGGAAAAATCTTCTACGGCACGCAGCGCTCGCGCCCGCCGTGGGACGCGGAGTTCGCGGAGCTTTGGGAGTTGCGCGAGGCCGCGGGCGGCGCTTGGAGGCCCGGCGAGCGCATCGCGAGTTGGGAGGCGATGCCCGTCACGCTCGCGCAGGACAGCGAGTCGGGCGAGGCGGAGGCCGACTTGGTCGACGTGGGCGCGGGCACGAGTGAGGCGGACTACGCGGGCAAGGACGTGCGCGGTCGTCTCGTCCTCGCCTCGCAGCAGCCGGGCGCGGTCGCGCGCCTCGCCGTCGAACGTCACGGCGCGGCCGGCATCGTCAGCTACGCGCAGAACCAGCGCACCGCTTGGTACGGCGAGGACGAGAACCTCATCCGTTGGGGCCACCTCGACACGTTCGCCGCACGCCCGACCTTCGCCTTCATGGTCTCGCTCAAACAGGCGCGCGCCTTCCAAGACCGCCTCGCGCGCCGCGGCCGCGTGCGCCTCCGCGCGACCGTGCGCGCCGGAAAACACGCCGGCTCTTACGACGTTCTGACCGCGTCCATCCCCGGCTCCGACCCCGCCCTGCGCGACGAGGAGATAGCCTTCAGCTGTCACCTCGACCACCCGCGCCCCGGCGCGAACGACAACGCCTCCGGCTCGGCCGCCATCCTCGAAGTCGCGCGCGCGCTCGCGAAGCTCGTCCGCGAGGGCCGCGTCCCCGCGCCGCGCCGCACGATACGTTTCATCTGGCCGCCCGAAATCGAGGGCACGCTCGCGCTTCTCAACGCGCGGCCCGAACTGGCGCGACGCATCAAGGCCGTCGTCCACATGGACATGGTCGGCGGCGGCCCCGAGACGAAGGCCGTCTTCCACGTCACGCGCGGCCCGGCCTCCCTGCCGTCCTTCGTCAACGACGTGGCCGAGCACTTCGGCGAGTACGTCAACGAACAGTCGTACCGTTTCGCGGCGGGCGAAGTGTTCACGCACTCGCTCCACTCGCCCGAGGGCGGCAAGGAGGCTCTGCAAGCGGCACTCGTGCCCTTCTCGATGGGGAGCGACCATCAGGTCTACACCGACAGCTCTTTCGGCATCCCCGCCGTTTACTTGAACGACTGGCCCGACCGCTACATCCA
>DASQDT010000106.1:0-57079 GCA_035634035.1 Pyrinomonadaceae bacterium
GCGCGCGCTCCGACTCGGCCTCGCGCGTCACGGCCGCGCGCGCCGCGTCGTCCGTCGCCCCCTTCAGACGCTCGCTCGTCCGCAGTTGCAGCGCGCGCAGACGCGCCGACTCGTCCATGCGCGCGTCGGCCGCCGCGACGAGCGAGCGCGAGACGGCGAGGAAGATGTCGGGCGTGAGCGCGCGCCCCGTCTTGGTCGAGGCGTCGGCGAGGAGTTGTTTGAGGGCGTCGCGGCGGGCCGAGACCTGTCGGCCGTAGCGGAGCACGAGCGGGTCGACGAGGTATTGCAGGTACGCGCGCCGAAGCTCCGACGCCGCCGGGTCTGTGCCCTGCGGGACGATGGCGAAGTAGTCGTCGCGTATGACGCGGAAGTTTATCGCGCCGGGCGCGGCGAGCAGGTCGGGCACGATGCGGAAGCGGCGCGGCTTCTCGCTCAGGACGCGCACGCGACCGCGCTCCGCTTCAGACCCCTTGTCGTCACGCTTCGCGTCTTTGCGCGCAGGGCCGGCGGCCGTCGCCGTCTCGACGACGGCCGTCACGGGCTGCACGCGAAGGTACGTGAGCACGTCGCGCAGCATCCGCGCGGTCGGCTGGCGGAGGCGCTCGCCCTCGGCGTTGTGCGAGCGGACGTAGGCGGGCAGTCGCTCGGCCATGCCGGCCTTCGCGTAGAACTCGCGCAGGAGCGGGACGAAGTCGAGCACGTCGAGGACTCCGGCCGGGAGGTCGTCGGAGCGCGGCGGGGCGGAGAAATCGGGCGCGGGGCCGAGCGTGTAGGCGAGCGAGACGTAGCGCGCGGCCTGCTCGGCCTGCGTCGCGGGCGCGGGCAGCCGCCGCGCGGCGTAGAAGTCCTGCATGCGCCGTCGCAGGTCTGCGTCGAGCGCGGCGAGGTCGCGGCGCAAGGTCTGTCGGAAGACGGAGGGCTCCGCGCCCGCGGGCGTCGGATCCCACCCGGCCGCGTCGAGCGCGGCCATCATCACGAGGAGTCGCGGGTCGGCCTCGATGCCGACGCCGTACTCTTCCAACTCGAACGCCTGCGAGCGCGCCGCGGCGGCCGACGACGATGACGGCTGCTGTTGCGACGCGCCCGGCTGCTGCTGCTGGAGGCCCTGCTGTCGCGGCGTCGCGGGCGTCTGACGGTCGGTCGTGTTTTGGGCGAGCGCCCCTGAGCAGGCGCACAGGATGACGGCCGAGGCGAGAAAAAGCTTTTTCATAAACTCTTACTTGGAGGTCGGAGGCGCGCCCGCGGCGGGCAACATGAGAGATGCGCGGGCGGCGCGTGATGGATGCCCGGCGGCCCATCGAATCACTCGCCGCGCGTCGCCTCTTTCCGTCGTCGCCGGGCGCGCAGGAGGTGTAAGGTTACAGGATAGGCGGCCAGCGAACAAACGACGGACAACGCAGTCGCGCCGACCGAGAAGGGCAGCAGGACGTCCCACGCGTGCGCGCCGAGCGCGCGCCAGTAGGGGCCGCTGAGCGGGTGCGGGTCGCTCAGAAGTTCGAGCCCCTCGGCCGGCAGGCGCAGAGGTCTTCCGGTGACGAGAGCGCCCAGAGCGTAGGAGGCGACGACGATGGGGACGAGCGTCAGGAACGGGTTGTTGATGAACGTCCCGGCGTAGATGGCGACCTTGTTGAAGCGGAAGGCGAAGGCGAGGACGGTCGCCATCAGGGTGTGGAGTCCGAGGAAGGGCGAGAAGGCGATGAAGACGCCGACGGAAAAGGCGAGCGCCGTCCGCTCCGGCGGGTCGTCGATGGCGAGCAGACGGCGGAACGTGGCGCGCAACATCTCGAAGCAGTGGCGAGTGGGGGGTGACGGGCGACGAGTTTAAAAAAACCGTCCGAGACTCGTCACCCGCCACCCGTCACCCGTCACTTACTTAAAGCTGTTGAGCGCCGTCGCCTCGTCGTCGTAGGAGTCGAAGACGGTCAGGAGCTTGGTGATGGCGAGCAGGCCCTGAATCTTCTGCGTCAGGTTGAGGAGCTTGAGCTGCCCGCCCCCGTTGGTGATGGTCGTGTAGCTCGACACCAGCTCGCCGATGCCCGAGGAGTCGACGTAGCTGACGTTCGCGAGGTTGAGCAGAATCTTCTTCTTGCCCTCCTTCATCAGGCGCTGGACGGCGCTGCGCAGCGAGACGCTGCCCTCGCCGATGGTGATCTTGCCGTCCATGTCGAGGATCGTCACGTCCCCGGCCTGCCGCTCGCGGATGTTAAGTTCGGCCATTGCGGATAGTCTCCTTAAAAGGATTTGCGATTTTAGATTTTTGATTTGCGATTGACTTCACACGCCGGATCGCAAATCAAAAATCGCAAATCAAAAATCGCTTATCTGTTCTTCGTCATGCGGACGACCGTGCCGCCCTCGGGGTGGCGCTCCCAAGTGACCTCGTCCATGAAGGTGCGCATGAAGAGGATGCCGCGGCCCGACGCCTTCAGAAGGTTCTGCGGGTCGGTCGGGTCGGGGACGGACGCGGGGTCGAAGCCCTCGCCCTCGTCGCGCACCGTGACGACGAACGACGCGCCCCCCTGCCTGAGCCCCAACTCGAAGGCCTTCCGCTCGTCCTGCCGGTTGCCGTGCAGGACGGCGTTGGTGACGGCCTCGCGGACGGCCATGTCGACGCCGAAGACGGCTTCGTCGGGGAGCCCCGAGCGTCGCGCGGCCTCGGCCGCGGCCGACGTCGCCTCGTCAATCGACTCGACGCGGCTCGGGAATCTCAGCAGGGTCGTCTCTCCTGTCACGGTGCTCGAAGGCGCTCCCGCTCACGGCTTCAGATGACCTCGGTGGCCCGCCGCGCGCGTGTAAGACTCGTGATGCTAACCGGAAGCTTGGACGGTGTAACACGCCCGCCGCTCGCGTGTCAAGAAAGCCGTCAGTTAAGATTCAGTCATGTGGATTCGTCCGGCGAAGCGGCTGCGAGGGCGCGCGCGGCTGCCCGGCGACAAGTCGATCTCGCACCGCGCGGCCCTCGTCGCGGCGCTCGCGCGCGGCCGCTCGCGCGTCGAGAACTTCGCGACGGCGGCCGACTGCGCGGCGACGCTCGCCTGTCTCGCGCGCCTCGGCGTCGCGGTCGAGCGAGACGGCGACGCCGTCCTCATCGAAGGCGCGGGGCGGGCGCGCGGCGAGTGGTCTCTCCGCGCGCCCGAGGGGCCGCTCGACTGCGCGAACTCCGGCACGACGATGCGCCTGCTCGCGGGCGTCTTGGCCTGTCAGCCGTTCGCGTCGGAGTTGACGGGCGACGCGTCGCTGCTGTCGCGGCCGATGCGTCGCGTCGCCGAGCCGCTAGAGTTGATGGGCGCGCGCGTCGTGACGAGCGAGGGAGGGCGCGGGCCGCTGCGCGTCGAGGGGCGGCGGCCGCTGCGCGCGGTGCGCTACGAGCCGCCGGTGGCGAGCGCGCAGGTGAAGTCGGCCGTCCTGCTCGCGGCGCTCGGGGCGGAAGGGCTGACGGAGGTCGTCGAGTCGCGCGCGCCGACGCGCGACCACACGGAGCGCATGCTCCGCTGGTTCGGCGCTGACGTGAGGACTGCCGAGACGCGCGCGCCTGACACCGGCGAAGCGCAAGCGACTTCCGTCTACGCGGCCGCGCTCGAAGGCCCGGCCGCTTTCGCGGCGCGCGACGTGCGCGTGCCCGGAGACGTGTCCTCGGCCGCCTTCCTCGTCGCGGCCGCCGCGCTGCTCGAAGGCTCCGACGTGACGCTCGAAGGCGTCGGCCTCAACCCGACGCGGACGCGTATGCTCGAAGTCTTGCGCGCGCTCGGCGCGGAGGTGCGCGTCGAAGACGTGCGGGAGGAGTGCGGCGAGCCTTCGGGGCGCGTGCGCGTGCGCGGCGCGGGGCCTCTGGCCGCGGGCGACGGCGGCGCGCGCGTCTCTCTCGGCGGCGCGGACGTGGCGCGCATGATTGACGAGTTGCCGGTGCTGGCCGTCGCCGCGGCGCGAGTCGAGGGCGGAATCGAAGTGCGCGACGCCTCGGAGCTGCGCCTCAAGGAGTCAGACCGCATCGCGGCGTGCGTCGAAAACCTGCGCGCGATGGGCGCGGAGGTCGAGGAGTTCCCGGACGGCTTCCGCGTCGGCGGGCCGTGCGTTTTGCGCGGCGCGCGCTTGGACGCGCGCGGCGACCACCGCGTCGCGATGGCCTTCGCCGTCGCCGCGCTCACGGCGCGCGGCGACACGTATATCGAAGGCGCGCGCGAGTGCGTCGGCGTCTCGTTCCCCGAGTTCTTCCCCCTGCTCGAAACTTTGGCGGAGAGATGACGGACGCGAACGAAAGGACGGAGCGCGGAGACGAGGAACGTCGCGGCGCGACGCCGCGCGTCGTCGTCGTCGGCTTCATGTGCGCTGGCAAGACGAGCGTCGCGCGCGAGCTGGCGCGTCGTCTCGGCTGCGCGTGGGCCGACTTGGACGAGCGCGTCGGCGAGCGCGAGCGCCGCACGCCCCGACAACTAATCGAAGAAGACGGCGAGCCCGCCTTCCGCGAAGCGGAGACGCGCGCCCTCGCCGGGCTTCTCGAAGAAGAATCGGGCGCGCGCGTCGTCGCCGCGGGCGGCGGCACTTGGGCGCTCAAGCGTAACCGCGCGCTCGTCGCGCGACACGGCTGCGTGAGCGTCTGGCTCGACGCGCCGTTTGAGTTGTGCTGGCGGAGGATCGGGCGCGAGGGCGGCGCGGCCTCCCGCCCGCTCGCGCGCGACCGCGCGACCGCGCAACGTCTCTACGACGAGCGCCTCGCGCTCTACCGTCTCGCAAGCTTGCACGTCGACGCGGGCGACGGACGCCCGCCCGCCGCGCTGGCCGAAGAGGTCTTCGAGGCGCTAAATTCGTCCGCGGGGTGAACGAAAACTCATGACCGAGCAGAACACGGGCGCGAAATCTCTCGACGTCGGCCGCGCGCTCCAGAGCGCGCACAACTGGAAGCATCTGGCGCGTTGGGACGGCCGCGGCTTCTACGCGTTGCACACGGACGACACGCGGGACGTGCCCGTCCGTCTGTTCCTGACGCCGCAACTCCTCGCCAACGCCGAGGACATTCTCTACCGGCAGATCGTCAACGCGACGCGCTTCCCCGGCGTCCGCATGGTGGTGATTACGCCCGACACCCACTACGGCTACGGCGTCCCCGTCGGCTGCGTCCTCATCACAGACGCCGACTCCGGCGCGGTCGCCATGGGGCCTGTGGGCTACGACATCGGCTGCGGGATGATGTCGGCGCGCTCGGAGGTGGAGGCCGAAGAGGCGACGCCGGAGAAGCGCTTGGAGTTCAACCGCGCGGTGATGGCGCGGGTGGACATGGGCTTCGGCGGGAAGAGCAAGCGCTTGGGCCGGCTTTCGGGGACGGAGTTTCAGAACCTCGTGCGCGGGGGCGCGGAGTATTACGTCGAGCAGTACGGCGCGTCGTTCGACCGCAGCCGCGCCGAGCGCCACCGCATCCCGGTCGAAGACTCTTGGCAAATTCCGTGGGGCGGCAAGGGAAGGCCGGAGCGCGGGCTCGAACAGTTGGGCAGCCTCGGCGGCGGCAACCACTTCATCGAGTTGCAGCGCTCGGAGCAGACCGGCACGCTGTTTCTGCAAGTCCACACCGGCAGCCGCGGCTTCGGCCACGGGCTTGCGACCAACTACTTCGAGAAGGCGCGCGAGGAGCGGCCCGCCGATATCAAAGACATGGACCTCGGCTACTTCACGCCCGACTCGCGCCACTACCGCGACTACCTGAACGCCGTCGCGGCCGGGGGCAACTACGCGATACTTAACCGCCTCGTCATCTTCGAGCAGGTCGCCGAGGCGTTCCGCGAGGTCTTCGGACGCGAGCTTGAATTGGTTTACGAGATCAGCCACAACCTCGTGCAGAAGGAGCGGCACCCGGAGTTGGGAGAGGTCTGGGTGCACCGCAAGGGCGCGACGCGCGCGTTCCCGGCGGGCCACCCGGCGCTGCGCGGAACGTTCTGGGAGGAGACGGGACACCCCGTCCTCATACCGGGCAGCAACAAGGACTGGAGCTACATCCTGCGCCCGCTCGAAGGCGCTGTCAGAAGCGGCTACTCGGTGAATCACGGGGCGGGCCGCCGTCTTTCGCGCGGCGAGGCCACGCGCACGCTCTCGCAGCGCGCCATCGACGACGAGTACCGAGAGGCCGGCGTCGTCGTCAACGTCAACGGCCGCGTCCCGCTCGACGAGGCCGCGCCCGCCTACAAGTCCTCGCAGGAGGTCATCGAAGCCGTCACCGGCGCCGGCCTCGCCGAAGTCGAGCACCGCCTCTGGCCGCTCGCCTCACTCAAAGGCGTCGACGAACGCAAAGGCAAAAAGCGTTTCAAGAAGGGCGGCGGGCGCGGCCCGAAGAAGACGAGCGAGCACTACTGAAGTTCAATCGGCTCTCCGGCGGGCCTAATGCTGGTTGGAGGGCTGTCGAATCTGAATGACAGGCACAAGCCATGTCGGACGCTTGCGCCATCTTAATTTCACTCGGGGTTTGCGCCGTCGCGGCCGCACTGGAAGGCGTGTGCGCGGGCAGGAACGTCAAGGCGTTTTTCGCGACGCTGCGATTTCCGCCCTACTCCGCCCCGCTCTGGGTGTGGTCTATCATCGGCGGCCTCTATTACGTGACCTTCTGTTTCATCCTCTACCGCCTGCTCAGACTCGGCGGCGGTTCTGCGCTCTGGCGCGCGGCCCTGACGCTTATTTTGTTCATGATGGTTCTCAACGCTCTCACTAATTACGTCATCTTCCGCGCACGGAATCTACGCCTTAGTTTTATCGTCACTATTTTATTCGCGTTCATGGACACGGCCCTCCTTGTCTGTCTAATTCGGTTGGATAGGGTCGCGGCGTGGGCGCTGATTCCATACTTGCTCTACCGGATTTATGCCCTGTGGTGGGGTTATGGTTTATGGAAAATGAACCGTCGGCCGGCTTAAACGTTCCAACGCGCGCCGCCTAAGCTACAGTCGTCGTCAGGAGGCGTTGCCGTTTGTGTGGGCGCGGAGGAGTTTGAGGAGGGCGAGTTCTTCGGGGTCGTATTCGGGGTGCTGGCGCTGGTGGAGGCGGCGCTCGCGGCGCGGGCGGAACTCCTCGATGGTCGTGCCCTTCAGATAGCTCTCGATGACGGCCGGGTGGACGTAGCACGAGCGGCAGACGGCCGGCGTGTTGCCCAAGTGCTCGGCCACCTTGCGCACCGCCCGCAGGACGTTCGACTTCGCCGCGCGCTCGTCCCCGGACGCCCCCAACTCCGCCAGCTCGATTGCCGCCAGAATCGTCCCGCCCCACGTCCGGAAGTCTTTGGCCGAGAACTCCGGCCCCAGAGACTGTTTGATGTAGTCGTTCACGTCGCGCGGCGTGATGGCGCGCACGCGCCCGTCTTCGGCGACGTACTTGAACAGACGCCCGCCCTTGAGCGACCGAATCTCCTGCATGAGCGAGGCCAGCTCCGTGTCGGCGAGGATGCGCCGGTGCCTGATGTGGTGCTTGCCCGTGAAGCTGAAGACGAGTTGGCCGCCGCGTTTGATTTCGAGGTGGCGGCTGCGCAGGGTCGTCACGCCGTAGGTGCGGTAGCGCCGCACGCTCTCCTCGCTCCCGACGCGGAAGTAGAGCTCGTTGATGAGGCTGACGACGACGGCGAGCACGCGCTCGCGCGAGAGGTCGGGCCGCGCGATGTCTTCGTTGGCGCGCTGGCGGAGGGCGGGCAGTCGCTCGCCGAAGCGGACGATCTTTTCGTACTTGCGCCGCTGGCGGCGCGCGGCGAACGCCGTGTGGTAGACGCGCTGCACGCGCCCGGCCGCGTCAATCCCGATGGCCTGCAGCGCGCTCTTCGGGCGCGGGCTGATGAGCACGTCCTGCCACGCGGGCGGGACGGCGAGCGTGCGGATTCTTTCGAGCGCCTCGGCGTCCGTGACGCGCCCGCCGTCATGGGTTTCGTACCAGAAGCCCGCGCGCTTCGAGCCGCGCCGACGCCACCAGCGAGCGCGCCCCTTCGCGACCGACGACGCGTCCGCGCGTGTAACGCTTCCGGCCGCCCCGCCGCCCGCCGTGTTCTGTTGGATTGCAACTTCAGCCGCCGCCATCTCGCCCGAAACCCCCTTGCCCGCGCCCACTCGAAACACGCGACCCGCGACCCTAAACCCTTCAAGCCCTAGCCTTAGACGCCCGCGACGCGACGCCCGCGCCGCGACGTCCGACTCTCTTCCGGGGAGAACGCGCACGCACGCCTAGACAAGAACCGGGCCGCGACCGACGAAGGCCGGAGTGAAAAGGCGAAAGGCGGAAGGACGGAGGCCACGCCGGCTCTCATCCTTCCGCCTTTTTACTTCCGACTCCCGACTCCCTTACCGGCTTACGAAGAAGCGGTGAGCGAGGGCGCTTTCTGCGCGCGCTCGGCGGGGACGTAGAAGAGTATGCGGCTACAGTTGTCGCAGGTGATGACCTCGTCGCCGCGCCGGATTTCGGACATCACCTGCGGGCGCAGGGCGATGTGACAGGCCGAGCAGGAGTTGTTGCGCGCCTCGGCCACAGCCACGCCGTCGCGTATGCGCTCGCTGATGCGCTTGTAGAGCGCGTGCGCGGACTTCGGCATCGAGGCGATGATGCGGTCGCGCTCGGCGCTCGACGCGGCCAGCTCGGCGGCCTGCGAGCGGGTCTGCTCCTCGAAGGCGCGCAGGCGCTCGTCCAATTCGGCGCGCAGGCGCGCGATCTCGGGCTCGCGCTCGGCCGTCTCGCGCTCGGCCTGCTCGATGGTCTCCATCAGCTCGATGATCTGAGTCTCAAGGGTCGAGCTCTGTTTTTTGGCGGAGTCGATTTCGCGGATGGCGGCCTCGTAGGCTTTGGAGTTGGTCGAGGACATCAGGTCGCGCTCGGCCTTCTCGGCGCGGGAGCGCGTCTCGGCCAGCTCGCGCTCAAGGGCGGCGCGGCGCTCGCGGGCCTCTGTGAGCCGCGTCTCGATGGCCTTAAATTCAAAGGCGCGCTGATCGAACTCGCTCTCGATCTCCGCGCGCCTCTGAGGTATCGCGTCCAGTTCGGCCTGTAGCTTGCGCCGGGACGTGTCCGCGTGCTGTAAAGCGATCAGCTGCTCCAATTCCGCTCTCACTCGTCGTCTCCTCAAAATATCAATGCGCGCGCCTATTTTCACCTATTTCAAAAGGGGTGACAAGTGACGGCAAAGCGGCGACGAATGGCGGGCGACGGGCGGCGGGTTGAAACAAGCTCTCACGCCCGTCTCCGGTCACTCGCCGCCCGTCACTCTGAGGACGACTTTTCCGAACGTCGCGTTCGATTCGAGGCGCTCGTGGGCGGCGCGGACTGCGTCGAGGTCGAAGGTCGAATCGATGACGGGGCGCAGCCGCCCGCGCGCGAGGAGCGGGACGACGTGCGCCGCGAAGAGGCGGACGGCGCGCGCCTTCTCCTCGGTCGAGCGAGCGCGCAAGACCGTCCCCGTCAGGCGCAGGCGCTTCCGCATCACCGCGCCGAAGTCGAGCGGCGCGCTCGCGCCCGCCATCGTGCCGACGAGCATCAGACGCCCGCGCGCCGCCAGCGCTTCGAGGTTAGCCGCGAGGTAAGACGCGCCGACGAGGTCGAGCACGACGTTGACGCCGCGCCCGCCGGTGCGCTCGCGCGCCCACGCGGCGAACTCGCTCGGGTCACGGCCGACGACGAAGCCATCGTCCAAACCGTACTCACGCGCGCGCTCTATCTTGTCGGCCGTGCGCGCCGTGCCGTAGACGCCGGCCGCGCCCGAAGCGCGCGCGAGCTGCGCGGCCGCCGTGCCGACGCCCGAGCCGACGGCGTGGATGAGCACGCTCTCGCCCGCCGCGAGGCCGGCCTGCGTGAACAGCGCGTCGTGAGCCGTGATGAAGACCTCGGGGACGGCCGCCGCCTCCTCGTAAGAAAGGTTCGGCGGAATCTCCGCGACGGCCGTTTCGGGCACGACGACGTACTCCCCTTGCGCCCCGCCGCCCGTGATGCCGAAGACGCGCGCGCCCAACGAGAAGGCGCGCGCCTCGGGGCCGCGACTCTCGACCTCGCCCGCGAACTCAAGGCCCGGTATGTCTTGCGGCGAGCCGGGCGGGGCGGGGTAGCGCCCGCGTCTCTGGAGCAGGTCGGCGCGGTTGAGCGCGGCCGCGCGCACGCGCACGCGCACGCGGTCGGCCGTGGCCTCGGGCCGCGCGACCTCGCGCACTTCGAGTGATTCGACGCCGCCGTGCGAGGCGATGACGACGGCGCGCATCTTTTCGTCTGACATCCCGTTGACCTCTCGCGCGTGAGCTTAACACCGAAGGCGCGCGGCCGTGTCGCGCGCGGCGGCTGTGTTAGAGTGGCCGCGCGAAATGAGCGACACCGCCCGCTTGCTCGTCATCGGACACTTCGCCGCCGCGCGCGCGCGCCGCGCGTGGCCCCAAGTGCGCGCCGCGCTCGACGAGGCGGGTCTCTCTTACGACTTCCACGCGACGCGCGGCAAGGGCGACGCGCGCGGGAGAACGCGCGAGGCGCTGCGCGAGGGCTACGCGACGGTCGCGGCCGTCGGCGGCGACGGCACGCTCAGCGAAGTCGCCTCCGGATTCTTCGCGCCGTGCGACGCGCTCGGGGACGACGAGCTTCCGCGCGCCGTCAACCCGCGCGCGGCGCTCGCCGTGCTGCCCGCGGGCACGGGCGACGACTTCGCGCGCGGCCTCGCGGGCGGCACGCGCCGGCCGCTTCAGTCGTGGCTCGCGCGACTCGTCCGGCACGCGCGCGCGACCGCCGGGGGCGGCGTCGTTGAGAGCGAGGCTGTTAAGAACGATGCCGTCGGGGGTGTCGCCGTCGAGACGACGCGTGCGGTGGACGTGATGGCGGGGAGCGCGGCGGGCGGCGAGGGCCGCTTCGTCTGTCTCAACGCGGCGACGCTCGGCATCGGCGCGGAGGTGGCGTCGCTCGTCGCGGCGCAGCGCGGCGTTGTACTCCGCCTCTCGGGCGAGGCGCGCTTCGCTCTGGCGGCCGTCCGCGCGCTCGCGCGCTGGCGCGAGCGCGAGATGCGCGTCAGCGTCGACGGCGGCGGGTGGCGCGTCGTGCGCACCAACATCGCGGCCGTGATGGGCGGCACGCACGCGGGCGGCGGGATGAACTTCTCGCCCGACGCGCGGCCCGACGACGGACTGCTCGACGTCGTCACCGCGCGAGACCTCACGCGCCGCGAAATAGTGCGCGAGCTGGCGCGCATACACCGCGGCGGACACCTCGCCAACCCGAAGGTGCGCGTCGAGCGAGGGAGCCGCGTGCGCATCGAGACTTCGGACGACGGCGACCCGCTCGGCATCGAGGCCGACGGCGAGCCGCGCGGGCACACGCCCGTCGAGCTGCGCGTCATGCCGCTCGCCCTGCGCGTCGTCTGGTGAGTGAGTCTTTAGCGCGAAATCTTCTCGGGCGTGCCGAAGAAGACGAAGGAGGCCCAGACCGAAGGGGGGCGCGTGCGCGCGAGCCGGCTCATGGCGAGGCGCAGCGCGCGCGCGGGCAGTTCCTTGCGCCGGAGGTTGGCGGTGAAGGCGCGCATCAGCTCGGCCGTCGCCTCGTCCTCGACCTTCCAGAGGCTCATCACGACGCGCGGCACGCCCGCCACCTGAAACGTCCGCCCCAGAGCCATCACGCCGCCCTTGTAGCGCTCGCCGAGTCCCGTCTGGCACGCCGAGAGGACGGCGAGGCGCGCGCGGAAGCGCTGCTGCAAAATCTCCTCCATCGTCCACAGGCCCAAGTCCTCGCCCTCGGCGCTCAGGACAAGAAAGCTCCCGCGCCGCGAGTCGGCCGCGTCGGCCGTGCCGTGCGTGGCGAAGTAGAGGAGGTCGGCCTCCGGGGCGCGCTCGCGCACGGCGCGCTTGGTCGCGCGCGGGCCGTCGAGCAGCGTGCCGCCGAACTCGGCGATGATGGCGCGGGCCTCCTTGTGCGCGCCGTCGAGTTTCGGGAAGTGCCAGCGCGTCTTGTTCGTGAAGTCGGGGTTGCCGACGACGAGGGCCTTCGTGAACTGCGGCGACCACGCGCCCGTCTCCTCGCCTATCTCGAACAGGCTCGGCGCGACGTAGAGCGTCGCGCGCTCGATCAGGAACTCGCGCGACCCGAACGGCCGGAGCACCGCGAAGGGCGTCGTGCCGAGGTCGAGGACGGGGACGACTATCAGGTCTTCGACGCCTTCGAGCGCGCGCGCGAGACACGGCGGCAGGAGCGTCTCGGTCATCGCGGCGATGGCCTTCTCGGGGTTCGTGGGCGCCGCCGCCGGCGTCGCGGGCGCGACGTCGCGCAGGCGCGGGGCGCGGCTCATCTGCGCGGCCGTGACGCCGAGCGCGCCGCGCAGGGAGTCGTTGCGTCGCGTCAACTCCGCGGCGCTGACCCCGACGGAGCTTTGCGCGCGGATGCCTTTCGCGTCGACGAGCCACGCGTCGAGCCGCTGCGCCTTGTCGTCGTGGAAGTAGAAGAGGACGGCCGTCGCGGGCGCGTAAGCGCGGGCGAGCGTCTCGCTCAAGACGCGGCGCGTGCGCGCGTCATGGTTGGTCGCCTGAAAGACGGCGTGGCCCAAGCCCTCGGCCGTCTGCCCGCCGCGGCTCTCAAGCTTGACGCCCGCGCCCTCGCGCCGGAGAGTCTCCTGCAACTGCTCGCGCCCCGCGCCCGAGATTTTGCGTTCGAGGAATTGCAGGTACTCGCGCCGGTGCTCGGCGACGGCCGCGTCGAAAGCCTCGTCGCTGCCGCGGCACGCCTCCGCCGAGTTCGTCGCGGGCGCGACGGTCGGTGAAGGCGGGGGCGCGGGCCGCTGCCGTCTGAGCGCGTCGCCGCGCGCTTGAGGTGCGGAGATGAGGAGGGCGAGCGCGAGCAGGATTTTTGAAGGCATGACGGATCAACTCCCGTCGTCAAGAAGCGCGCGGGCTCGGGCGACGACGTTCTCGACGTTGAAGCCGAGGTTGCGCAGGACGACGTCGCCGGGCGCGGACGCGCCGAAGCGTTCGAGACAGACGACGTCGCCCTCGGGGCCGACCCACCTGTCCCAACCGAGCCGCGCGCCGGCCTCGACGGCGAGCCGCGCGGGCAGGTCGGAGGGGATGACGCTCTCCCGGTACTCGCGCGACTCGGCCTCGAACAACTCCCAACACGGCATCGAGACGACGCGCACGGGGACGCCGTCTTTCTGCAACTCGGCGCGCGCGTCGAGCGCGAGCGCGACCTCCGAGCCGGTCGCGATGATGACGAGGCGCGGCGTCACTTCTTTCCCTTCGGCGTCCGTCGCTTCGGCGAGCGTGTAAGCGCCGCGGCGGAGGCCGTCGGCCGGGGCGTGGGTCGCGCGGTCGATGGTGGGGACTTTCTGGCGCGTGAGGATGAGCGCGGTCGGCGCGTCGCGCCGCAGGATGGCCGCGCGCCAAGCCTCGCGCACCTCGTGCGAGTCGGCCGGCCGGATGACGTAGAGATTAGGGATGGCGCGCAAAGAAGCGACGTGCTCGATGGGCTGGTGCGTCGGCCCGTCCTCGCCGAGTCCGACCGAGTCGTGCGTGAAGACGTAGACGGCCTGCACCTCGGAGAGGGCGGCGAGGCGGATGGCCGGGCGCATGTAGTCGGAGAAGCACAAGAACGTGCCGCCGTACGGGATGAGGCCGCCGTTGAGGCTGATGCCGGTCAGAACCGCGCCCATCGCGTGCTCGCGCACGCCGAAGTGAATCGTGCGGCCCGCGTAGTTGTCGGCCTGAAGGCTCCCGCCCTCTTTGATGTCGGTGTTGTTCGACGGGCCGAGGTCGGCCGAGCCGCCGACGAGCATCGGCAGGTGCGGCGCGAGCGCGTTGATACATTCGCCCGAGGCGGCGCGCGTCGCCGAAGCCTTCGCGCCGTCGAATGAAGGCAGGTGCGACTCCCAACCTTCGGGCAGAGCGCCGCTCATCGTCTCGCGCCAAGCGCGTCCAAGCTCCGGGTTCTCGCTCGCGTAACGCTCGACCAGAGCGTCCCACTCGGCCTCCAAACGTGCGCCGCGCTCGACGGCCGAAGAGAAGTGCGCGCGCGCCTCCTCGGGCACGTAGAAGGTCTCGTCCTCGGGCCAGCCCAAGCGGCGCTTCGTCTCGCGCACGGCCTCCTCGCCCGGCGCGTCCGAGTGCGCCTTGCGCGTCCCGGCCGTCGGCATCCCGAAGCCGATCGTAGTCTTGACGGAGATGAGCGACGGCCGCCCGGTCTCTTCGCGCGCCTCTCGAATCGCGCGCTCGATGGCCGCGAGGTCGTTGCCGTCCTCGACCGTCAGGGTGTGCCAGCCGTAGGAGCGGAAGCGCGCGGGCACGTCCTCGGAGAAGGCGAGCGAGGTGAAGCCCTCGATGGTCACTTGGTTGTCGTCGTAAAGGTAGATGAGGTTGCCGAGCCGGAGATGACCGGCGAGCGAGGCGGCCTCACTCGCGACGCCCTCCATCAAATCGCCGTCCGAGACGATGGCGTAGACGTGCGAGTCGATGAGAGGAAACCCCTCGCGGTTGAAGCGCGCGGCCAAGTGCGCCGCGCCGAGGGCCATGCCGACGCCGTTGGCGAAGCCCTGACCGAGCGGCCCCGTGGTTATCTCGACGCCCGGCGTCATGAAGTTCTCGGGGTGGCCCGGCGTCTTCGACTGCCACTGTCGGAAGTTCTTCACCTCTTCGAGCGGGAGGTCGTAGCCCGTCAGGTGGAGCAGCGAGTAGAGGAGCATCGAGCCGTGGCCGGCGGAAAGCAAAAAGCGGTCGCGCCCCGGCCAACGTGGGTTGCGCGGGTTGTGCCGAAGGAAGCGCGTCCAGAGGACGTAGGCCATCGGGGCCGCGCCGAGCGGGAGGCCCGGGTGCCCGGACTCGGCGCGCTGCACGGCGTCGAGCGAGAGCGCGCGGATGGTGTTGATGCAGAGCCCGTCGAGTTCGGGCGTGGGCTGCTGTTCGGACGGCTTCGTCGAGGCGCTCATCTGTTTCGTGTGTCCTTTGGCTCTGAGTTTTGGTCGAATGACGTTTGCGGCGGTGCTCATCCTACGAGCAGTTCGTAAAGCCTCCGCTGGCGCTCGACCGCGCGGCGGTAAATTTCCGTGCGCGCGGCTTCGGGGCGGAGCGTCCGCGCGGGCGTCGGCGCGGCGTCGGAGACACTTTGTATCGCGCCGGTCGCTTCGAGCGCAAGCAAAACCGCGCCGCGACTCGAAGCCTCGCGCACGCGCGAGAGCGTCAGGGGCCGCCCGAGCACGTCGGCGAACAGTTGCGCCCAGAAGGGCGACTCGCGCAGGGCGCCGCCCGACGCGCGCAAGCGTGCGCCGGGCGCGTGCGCTTCGAGCGCGTCGGCGACGAGGGCCGCGCGGTAGGCGACCGATTCGAGAGACGCACGCAAGATTTCTTCCGGGCGCGTGTTGACCGTGAGGCCGACGATCGCCCCGCGCGCGCGCGCGTGCCAGCCCGTGCTGCGCTCGCCCGACCAGAAGGGCAGCACGGTCAGCCCGTGCGCGTCCGGCTCGGTCGCGGCGAGCGCGTCCCGTTCGCCTGCGACCTTGAGCGTGCGCGTCATCCACTCGCGCAAGGCCCCTCCGTCGGAGAGCGCGCCGCCCACGACGACGCGCCGGCGGTCGACGCGGTAGCACCAGAGCGCGCGCTCCCGTTCGACGGGCGGCGCGCCCTCGAAGACGACGCGCATGGCGGCCGACGTGCCGACCATCAGCGCCACATCGTCGCGCGTCGTGCAGCCCTCGCCGACGTTGTTGGCCGCGCCGTCGCCGACGGCCGGAAAGACTCGCGCGGCTCGGAGCGGCGGCCAGCGCGCGGCCCACTCGCTTGCGAACTGAAACGTCTCGCCGTCGGCGGCGAGCGCGGGCAAGCGCGGCTCGTCGAGTTCGAGGGCCGAGAGCAGCGGCGCGTCCCAGAGGCACGCGCGCACGTCCAAGAGCCCCGTCCCCGAAGCCATCGAGACGGAGGCGCGCGCGGCTTCGGGGCCGCACAGGCGCGCGATTAAATATTCGCCGAAGGAGAGCCAGCGCGCGGCGGCGCGGAAAAGCTCGGGCCTGTGTTCGCGCAGCCAAGTGAGTTTCGCGGGCCAGTAGCTCGGGTGGAAGGGGCAGCCGGTGCGCGCGCGCGCGGCGGGCTCGTCCGACTCGCGCGCGAGTCGTTCGGCCTCCGCGGCCGCGCGCGTGTCGGCCCAACCGTAGACGGGCGTGACGGCTTCGCACGCGACGCCGACGCCGACGAGGCTGTGCCAGAAGCACGAGACGGCAACGCGTTCGACGTGCGCGGAGAGTTCTGGGGGGACGCGCGCGAGAAGCTCGTCAACCGTGCGGGCGACGGTCTCGACGAGCTCGTCGGCGTCGCGCTCGTGCCCGCCGTCCGGGGTCTTCGTGAAGTCGCGCGCGGCGCGTGCGGACGCGCCCGAGACCTCGCGCGCGAGCGCGTCGTAGAGGGAGGCGCGCACGCTCGACGTGCCCACGTCGAGGGCGAGCGTGAAAGGCGGCTCGGCCTCTCGCGGCCCCGTTTCAAGAGCCGCCGAAGACCGAGCCGCCTCTAGTTGTTCTGCGTTGGAAATGTCTGTCGAAGGCGTCTTCAGTCCACGCCGACGGCGCGCGCGGCGTTGACGCGCCCGCCCGACGAGACCTTGCCGTTCAGGGCGTCGACCTTATCGACCGAGCCGAGCAGGCGCTCGCGCAACTCTTTGACCGAGAGGTCGGCGTCGACCGAGAGCACGAGCGCCGCGACGCCCGAGACGACCGGCGTCGCCATCGAAGTGCCCGACGCCTCTCGGTAATCGCCTTTAAGCCAAGTGCTCAGAATCTCCGCGCCCGGCGCGGCCAAGTGCACGCTCTTCGCGCCGTAGTTCGAGAACCCGGCCAGCTCGTCGCGGCGGTTCATCGCGGCGACCGCGACGACGTTCGGCAAATCGTAGCTCGAAGGGTAGTGCGGGCGGCGGTCGGTGTCGGCCGAAGAGTTGCCGGCCGCGGCGACGAAGAGAATCCCCGCGTCGCCCGCCTTGCGAATCACGTCTTGCAGGGCGCGGGAGCGAACCGTCGAGCCCCAGCTCGCGCTGATGACGCGGACGTTTACGCCCGCGCGCTTGCGGTCGATGACGTAGTTGATGGCCTCGATGGCGTCCTTCGTGTTGCCGAAGCCGCCCGAGCCGATGAACTTGAGCGGCATGATCTCGACCTTCCAGTTGACGCCCGCGATGCCTTCGCCGTTGTTGCCCACCGCGCCGACGATGCCGGCGCAGTGCGTGCCGTGGCCGTTCTCGTCCATCGGGTCGCGCGCGTTCTCGACGGCGTTGAAGCCGCGCACGTCGTCGACCGTGCCGAGGTGCTCGTCCTCGTAGGGCGCGACCGAGTCGGGGCGCGTCCAGATGTTCTCGGACAGGTCGGGGTGCGTGTAGTCCACTCCGCTGTCGAGGACGGCGACGACTACGGAGTCGCTCCCCTGCGTGCGCTGCCAAGCGGTGAGCGCGCCGATGTCGGCCTTGTCCTTGCCCTCGCGCTGGCCCTTGTTGATGAGCGCCCACTGCTCGCCGAGCATCGGGTCGTTCGGGAGGCCGACGCCCGAGTCGTTCAAGTGGCCGGCAATCGAGGACGGCGCGGGCGGGTCGTCGAGCGCGATGGTCTCGACCGCCTCGGCGTACTCGACCTCGGGCATCGCGGCGTAACGGGCGGCGACCTCGCGCGGGTCTTCGTCGTCGCGGTCGTCAATTTCGAAGAGACCCGCGACCGACTCGATGCGGTCGTCGACCTCGTCGTTGAGCGAGTCGGTTATCTCCTCGACGCGCTCCTCGGAGGTGCCGGCGCGGAAGCGGACGAGAATGTCTTTGGCCTCGCGGTGCGCGTCGGGCTCGGCGCGCTCGCGGTCGGGGAACCCGGCGCGCGGCGTCTCGATGAAGGGCGGCGGCTGCTCAGTCTGCCAGCGCCGCATCTGGCCGACGAAGGCGGCCGCGGCGACGACCATCAGCGCGAGCATCAAGTGCCAGACGATGTTCTGTCGGTTCATTACTTCACCTCACAAACGGGCGATTAGACCTTGTAGTTTTGACCTTTGAAGTCGTAGAGGCGGAGCTGACGCTCGTCGGCGCGGTACTCGTAGTCGCGCCCGCCGCACGCGAGCCTGATGCGCCAGCCGGGCGAAATCATCATCCCGCTCATCTCGCCGCCGACGGGCGCGCCGAGCGCCATGTCGGGGAACTCGGCGCGCTCGACGCCGCCCTCGGAGACTTCGCCCTCGGCCACTCCCAGACGCGCGGCCAAGTCCTTGCGCGCCCGCGCCACCGCATCTTTGCTGTCGAATGACATTCTTCGTCGTCCCTTTCGCGAAAACGGCCCGCACGAACGAATACGCCGCACGCGCCGTGGCCGTTCCGCAAGACGTATTCTGCGCCCCGGCGAGCGCGTTCGTCAAAGTTTTAGATTCGCGCGCGGGGCGTCGGCGTTCGACGCTATTTAGTTAAGGTCGCCGTAGAGGTGTTGGAGGAGGGCGGCGGCGGCGACGGCGGCCGTCTCGGCGCGGAGCGTGCGCCCGCCGAGCGTGACGACGCGCCAGCCCGCGCTTCGAGCGAGTTCAATCTCCTCGTCCTCCCAGCCGCCCTCCGGGCCGACGAGCGCCGTCAACTCTGACGGCCCGCCGGCCGAGCCCTCATCAACCGCCGCGCCCGGCACTTCCGAAAGACGCCCGCCGCCGCGCTCCGAGAAGAAGATTCGCAACTCGTTCTCGCCGGCCCCGCGCGCGACGAGCGACTCGAAAGGCGCGGGCCCCGATATTCGCGGCACGCGCGCGCGGCCCGACTGCTTCGCGGCTTCGAGCGCGAGCCGCCGCCAGCGTTCGACCCGCCGGGCCGCATCATTCGCATCCTTCAGACGAACGTCAGCGCGCCGCGTCACGACGGGGATGACGGAAGCCGCGCCCAACTCCGTCGCCTTCTGCACGACCAAGTCGAACTTCTCGCCCTTCAGAAGCGCGACGGCGAGCGTCAGCGAAAGCGGCGACTCGGGGCGCGGCGGCTCGACCCGCTCACACACTTCGAGCGACGCCTCGCGGCCCCGCCCCGGCGCGCCGACGCGGCACAGAAACTCGCGCCCCTCGCCGTCGAAGACGCCGACCTCCTCGCCCTCGCGGACGCGCAGAACGTCGCGCAGGTGGCGCGTCTCCTCCGCCGAGAGCACGACCCGCCGCCCCTCGTCGGCGAAGCTCTCGGGCGGCGCGTAAAAACGTCTTCGCGTCATTAAACGATGATCGCCGCCCACTCGCCCTCGGTCTTGAGCGCGGGCGCGGCCGACGCGCGTAGCTCTCTGAGGCGCGCGATGACGGCGTCCGTCTGCGTGGCGAGAATGCCTGAGAGGACGAGGCGGCGGCGCGCGGCGCGCAGGAGCGCGGGCAGCAGGGGGATGATGGCGTCGGCGGTGAGGTTGGCGCAGACGAAGTCGGCGCGCGACGCGTCGTCGTCGCCGCCGACCGAGCCGACGCGCAGGTTGACGCGCTCGGCGACGCCGTTGCGCACCGCGTTCTCGTGCGCGATGGTGACGGCCGCCGGGTCTGTGTCGCACGCCTCGACGCACGCCTCGGGGCGCAGCATCGCGGCGGCGATGGCGAGCACGCCCGTCCCCGTCCCCACGTCCAAAAAACTCTCGCCGTCGAACAGCTCCTCGACGGCGACCAGACAGAGGCGCGTCGTCTCGTGCGTGCCGGTGCCGAAGGCCATGCCGGGCTCGATGCGTATGACGAGGCGTCCGGCGTCGTCGTCGTCAAGCTCGCTCCACGGCGGCGCGACGACGAAGCGGCGGCCGACCTCGACGGGCCGCCAACCCTTCTTCCACTCGGCCAGCCAGTCGCGCTCCTCGACCTCGCGCGGGCGCATCTCCCGCACGGCCGAAGAGTCGAGCCCGTAGACGCGCAGCGCCTCCTGCAGCGACTCGCGCAGGCGCTCGACGCGCGGCGGCCCGTCGAAGTAGCCGGTGACGCGCACGAAGTCGCCGAAGACGACGCGCCCCTCGGGCGACGCGCCCGCGTGGCTCTCCGTCCCGAGCGCGCCCGCCTCGGTCAGGGCGTACTCGACGGCCTCGCTCGCCTCCGGCGTCGAGATTAAATCGACCGCGTACCAATGCATACGAGAGTCTACTTGTCTTCGATACCCAACTCGTTGAGCGCGCGGGGGCTGTTGCGCCAGTCCTCCTCGACCTTGACGAAGAGTTCCAGATAGACGCGCGTGCCCAAGAGGCGCTCGATGTCGTGGCGCGCGCGCGTGCCCGTCTCCTTCAGGCGCTCGCCGCCCTTGCCGATGACGATGCGCTTCTGCGAAGGGCGCTCGACGTAGATGGCGCAGTAGATGCGCACGAGCGCCGGGTCGGACTCGTCGAAGCGCTCGGTCGTGACGGCCGTGACGTAAGGGATCTCCTCGCCCGTCGTCTGCAAAATCTTCTCGCGCACGATCTCGGCGACGAGCGAGCGCAACGACTGGTCGGTCAGCTCGTCCTCCGCGAAGACGGGCTCGCCCTCGGGGAGGTTCTTGACGACCTCGCTCAGGAACTCGCCGGTCTGGTCGCCCTTGCGCGCCGAGAGTGGGACGACGGCGCGCCACTCGTGCTCGCGCCCGTACCACTCGATGAGCGGCAGGAGCGCCGTCTTGTCCGCGAGCTTGTCGGTCTTGTTGAGCAGGAGCAGCGCGGGCTTGCCCGACTGCCGGACGAGGTCGAGGACGAAGCGGTCGCCGTTGCCGGTCGAGACGGACGCGTCGCGGATGAGGCAGACGAGGTCGACGCCTTCGAGCGCGTCGTGGACGGCGGCCATCATGCGTCGGTTGAGGAGGTAGCCGGGCTGGTGGACGCCGGGCGTGTCGACGAGCACGATCTGCCCTTCGGGGCGCGTGATGACGCCGCGAATCTGGTGGCGCGTCGTCTGCGGCTTGTTCGAGACGGCCGCGATCTTCTCGCCGACCAGACGGTTCAGGAGCGTCGACTTCCCCGCGTTCGGACGCCCGACCAGCGCCACGTACCCGCTGCGGAAACCCGCGCCCTTGCCCTCGCTCTTCTCGGAAGACTCTTCGCTCATCGTTGTTTCGTGTGGACTGACGCGCAAGTGTAGCGCCTCGCGGACGCGCCCGCCACCCCGCGCGACTTTACCGGCTCGCCGTGCCGAGTTCGAGGAGGGCGCGGCGGAGGCGCGGGTGGCGGTTGAGCAGGCGCGCGTAACTGATTTCGTCGCGGCCGGCCTTGGCGCGCGCGAGGCGCAGGAGCGACTGTTTCTCGTCGCGCGTCCAGCGCGCGAGGTCGGGGACGAGCGCGAGCGGCAGCGAGAGGTTCTCGAAGGCGCGTCGCTCGTCCTCGTCCCAGCGCCGCGTGCTGACGCGGAGCGCGCGCTCGACGGAGGCGACGGAAGCCGCGCGCAGGCGCGCCGGGTCTGAGTCGAAGCGCTCGCGCATCCGCCGCCCGACGGCGAGGCCGACGTGGCGGACGCGGAAACCGTCCCACGCGCCGCGCTCGGCGCGCGCCGTCTCGTAGAGGAGGTGTTCGGAGGCGAGGCGGCGCAGGCGCGCGGGCGGCGTGCGGTAGCCGCGCCGGCGCGCGACGCGTCGCTCCTCGGCCTCCAAGAGTTTCGCCTGCTCGGGCGCGACGGGGCGGAAGCCGAGCTTGCGGTAGAACCAGAACGCGCCCGACTCTAGGCCCTCCTCGTTGCCGACGCCGCCGAGCTGGTACGGGTCAATCGAAAAGACTTCGACGCCGTGGAGCTGTCGCACGAGGCGCAGCACGCGCGCGTAGAGCCAAGCGGATTCGCCCTCGCGGAACGTGTAGAAGAGGTTGAAGCCGACCTCCGAGCGCTCGCAGAGCGTGAGCCCCTCGGCGTACGCGGCCGGCACGCCGTTCTTAAAAACCATCATCGAGACGTAGGCGAGCAGGGGCAGACGGCGCGCGGGCCGGACGCCCCACGCGTAAATCTCCGCGCCGCGCCCGGCGTCGGCGCGGACGACCGAGCGCGGGTCGGCGTGCGTGAAGCCGTGAAGCTCGCGGAAGCGGACGCTCATCGCGTCAGAGGCCACGAGCAGAAGTCTTTCGGCCTCGCGGCGCGCGAGACGCTTGACGGGCAGGGGCGGCGACGCCAGCTCGCGCTCCAGCGAAACGTCGCGGCGCTCGATGAGCGGCTCGGCGTGGAAGAAGATTTTGCGCGGCGGGCGAAGGCGCGCGCGCGTGCGCGTGAGCGTCGAGTCGCCGAGGCGGAGGCGCACCCAGATTTTGAGCGGGTCGAAGAGGGCGGCGCGCGCTTCGTCGGTGAGGTCGAGGCGGTCGAAGGCGCGCATGAGCCAGCCGAGGTCGGTCTCGCCGCGACGTTTGGCGGCGCGCACCCATTCGAGGAAGGGCGCGCGCGTGTCGACGTAGGCGTCCTCCTCGTAGAGCGGCAGGAGCTTCGGCCAGACGACGGCGAGTTGCGCGCGCTCGTCGTAGCCGTCCCAGTCGATGTCGACGCGCGACGGGTGCGCGCGGGCGAGGCGACGCGTGACGTCGTAGCTGAACTGCGCGGAGAACTCCGTGCCCGCGACGCCGGAGACTTCGGGCTCGCCGAGCGCCGAGAGGTCGGCGCCGCGCGCCTCGGCCTCGCGCACGCGGCGCGAGAAGGTCTTGAGCAGCGTTTCCGTCGCGCGCAGGAGCGCCGGCCCCTGCGGGTAGGCGCGCATGAAGATGAGCGCCTCGTGGAGTCGCATGAGCGAGGGGGCGTCGCGGAGTCGTCGTCGGGTGAGCTCGCGCAAGAGGGCGCGGAGTCGCTTGCGCGCGCGCGGGGACGAGGACGGGCGCTTCAGCTCTTCGAGCCGGTCGAGGAGGCGTGCGACTGACGTTTGCGGCAAGGCGACACCGTGCGGGCGTTGCTGTTCGAGCGCCGAAACTTCTAACGCCGCGCGACGCCCCAAGTCAAACGCCCGACGCTTCCGCCGTCACCACTTCCGCGCGGGCTTCTCCCAGACGGTGCGGCCTTGCGCGTCGATGTAGGCGTCGGTGATGTTTTGGCGGTCGGTGACGCGGTCGATGCCGGCGAGCCCGCCGGAGAAGGGCGCGGCGTAGTCGAGCTTGAGCGGGACGCGGACGTTGCCCGCGCGGTCGATGTAGCCCCAGCCGGGCACCTGCCAATCGCTGCTCGTCGTGACGGCCGCCAAGCCCTCGGAGAAGCTGCTGCCGTAGAAGTATTGGAACGGGATGACGACCTTCCCCGTCCTGTCGATGAAGCCGTAAGCGCCGTTCTTGCTGACGAGCGCGAGCCCCTCGGAGAACTCGCGCGCCTCGTCGTAATGCGCCGGGATGACGACCTTCCCCGTCCTGTCCATGTAGCCGAACGGCCCGCGCACGCCCACCCGAATCGTCGCCAAGCCTTCGCTGAACTGCCCGCCGTACTCGCCCTCCTTCATGCGGAAGACGACGCGCATCGACTTGTCCACGTAGGCCGTCCGCTCGCCGTCGATGCCGATGAGCGCGAGCCCGTCGGAGAAATGCATCGCGGCGTAGAGGGTGAAGGGGTGGACGACGCGGCCGTCGCGGTCGATGTAGCCGCACTTGCTGTCGTCGACGTTGTTTTCGAGGCAGGCGGCCGCGAGCCCCTCGGAGAAGCCCCACGTCAGTCGGTAGACGGGCTCGATGACGACCTTGCCCGTCTTGTCGATGTAGCCGCGCTTGCCGGGCTCGTTCTCGAACATCGCGCGGCCGTCGCGGAAGTCGTCGACGCGCCGGAAGACGGGCGGGATGACGACGCGGCCCGTCTCGTCGATGAAGCCGTAGGCGACGTGGCGCGCGCGCGCGCCGGGGCGCAGGTCGAAGGAGAAGCGCGCGAGGCCGTCGGAGAAATCGCCCAAGCCGACGCGGGTGCGGTAGGACGGGACGGAGCTTCGCTCGCCGTCGTCCTCGCGGCGTCCGGGCCAGCGGAGCCCGCCTCGCACGGACTCCGTGAAGTCGGGGCCGTCGGGTAAGGCGAGGACGACGCGGCCGGTGCGGTCGATGTAACTCTCGAAGCCGCGCTCGTCCTCGACGAGAAAGAGCTTGCGCGGCTCTTTGCTTTGCGCGCGCGCGCCCGCCGCCGAGAAGATGAGAAGCGCGCAGAGAGCGGCGGCGCGGGGCAGTCTGGTTGTCATGCCGGGAGAACGCGTCAGGCCCCGCGGCCTTGCGCGCGGAGCGCCATCTCGCCGTTGAGCCGGAGGATTTCGAGCGTCATCTCGGCCGAGGCGTAGAGGTCTTTCACGTCGAGCCACTCCTTGACGGTGTGGATGGCGCGCATCCCCGTGCCGAAGTTGGCGCACTCGATGCCGCGCTTGTTGAAGATGTTGGCGTCGCAGCCGCCGCCGGAGGCGACCGCCTCGACCTTCATGCCTTTGCGCTGCGCCGCCTCGTAGACCAGCTGCACGACGCGGGAGGATTCCGGCACGTCCATCGCCCAGTACTCGCGCGAGACGTGCGTCTCGACGCGGCCCCGCGTCGTCACGCCCGCGACCGTCACCTCGTACTTGGCGGCCGCGCGCTCGAAACACTCGGTCATGTGGCGCGTCTGCGCTTCGAGCTTCTCGTCGGAGAGCGAGCGCGCCTCGCCGCGGAGCGTGACGAGGTTGGTCGTGATGTTGGTCGCCTCGCCGCCGCGGATGACGCCGATGTTCGCCGTGGTCTCGTGGTCGATGCGGCCGAGCTTCATCTCGCTGATGGCCTCGGCCGCGATGCGGATGGCCGAGATGCCCTCCTCGGGCGCGACGCCCGCGTGAGATTCGAGGCCGAGGATTCTCCACTCCATGTGGTTGGCCGAAGGGCCTTTGGTGAAGAGGAAGCCGGGGTCGTCGGAGTCGAAGACGAGCCCGTACTTCGCTTTCAACTTCGACACGTCGACGTGCTTCGCGCCGAGCAAGCCGACTTCCTCGCAGATGGAGAAGACGGCCTCGATCGGCGCGTGCGGGATTTGCTGCTCTTGGAGGCAGCGGACGGTTTCGAGGATGACGGCGCAGCCCGACTTGTCGTCGCCGCCGAGGACGGTCGTGCCGTCGGAGCGGATGATGTCGCCCTCGACGACGGGCTTGACGCCTTCGCCGGGCACGACCGTGTCCATGTGCGCCGACATCATGATGGTCTCCGCGCCGGGGATGGTGCCGGGGAAGCGCGCGATGACGTTGCCGGAGTTGCCGCCGACCTTCTCGCCGGCGTCGTCAATCTCGACCTCGGCGCCCATCTCCTCGCAGTATTTTTTGATGCGCTCGGCCACGTCGCGCTCCTTGCGCGAGACCGAGTCTATCTGGACGAGTTCGAGCAGAAGGTTCTTGATGCGTTCCTGATTGATCACGGGTCGAGTCCCCTTCGTCAGAGTCGGAGAGCCAAGTTTTCGTCCGGCCGAAAATGAGTCGCGCTTGAGCTTTGAGAGGCGCTAATCCTACTACACGCCGCGGCCCGCGCGCCACGCCCGAAGCCTTGAAGAGAACGTCAGCGGTCGGTGACGGAGTCGAGGGCGCGCTGTAGTTCTTCGCGCTTGGCGGCGAGCTGCGCGTCGTCGGCGTCCGCGGGGACGTGGATGGGCGGCGCGAAGCGGACGACGGCCGTCGTGAAGGGCAGAGGGATGTGCGTCCTGTCCCAACTCGGGAGCGTGACGAAGCGGCGCGCGTCGAGCGAGAAGGGGAGGACGGGCTGGCCGGTCTTTTTGGCGACGAGCAGCGCGCCCATCTTCGCGACGTGGCGCGGGCCGCGCGGCCCGTCGATCGAGAAGGCGGCCGCGCGCCCCCGACGCACGAGCCGCACCATCTCGACGAGCGCGCCGACGCCGCCGCGCGTCGAGGAGCCGCGCGCCGCGCCGTAGCCGAAGCGCTGGATGAAGCGCGCGATGTACTCGCCGTCGAAGCTCCGCGAGGTCATGACGACGATGCGTCGGCGGCGGAAGAAGTAGGTGCCGAGGAAGAGGCGGTCGTGCCAGAAGGTGTGGACGGGCAGACGCCCGTCGCGCGTCGCCTCGTCCCAGTGCTCGCCCCCCTCGACGCGGAAGCGGACGGTCGCGCCGACCGCCCGGATGACGAGGTAGAAGGCGAGGTCGGCGGCGCGGATGAGGAGGCGCTCGCGCGCCGTGTAACGGGAGAGGTCGGCGAACTCGTCGGCGCGGCGCGCGCGCTCGTCGCCCGCCTCGCCGCCACTCGAAGCGGCGGCCCCGCGCTTGGTTTCGACCGGAGCAGTCATCTCGTCTCGGGCCGCAAGTCTAACAAATAAAGGGCGGAGTCCGGAGACGTAAACGAAAGACGGCCTTCGGTTTTGCCTGCCGACTCTAGACGCCCGACTCCCGACTTCTGTAATATTCGGAACTCCGCCGCCACGCGGCGTCGTACAGCGTAAGCGGAAGGCGTGTATCTCGCCCGCGGCTCTGGTCGCCTTCTTCTCGCCCCCCCATTTTAAAGATTCGGAAAAGGCGTTTGATGGACAAACGGCGAATCCTGATCGTTGACGCGAACGAAGAACTGCGCACGCTGCTCTCGGAGACGCTCGCCGAGTTGGGCCACCACGTCGTCGCCACCGGCGACCGCGCCGAGGCCGTCGCCCGCGAAGACCTCGAAGAGTTCGACCTCATCATCAGCGACCTCACCGACTCCGACGACGGCGGCATCGAGATCATCGGCGAGCTCAAACGCAAGCGCCTCATGATTCCCATCGTCGTCTCGTCCGACGAGGCGCAGCACGCCGGGGTCGTCAAGGCCTTCAAGCTCGGCGCGGCCAACTTCGTCCGCAGGCCCTACGACAAGGATGAGCTGAAGACGATCGTCGACAAGACGCTCAACTACAAGCTCCGCTTCATCGAAGACCTCAAGGTGATGCCGTACGTGCGCGAGCACATCGAGTTCGAGCTGCCGAGCGACCTCTCCCTGATGAACGGCGTGCTGCACTACCTCATCGAGCGCGTCGCGCGCCTCGGCGTCATCCGGCCCGAGCGCTCGAACCTCTTCATCGCTTTGGACGAGGCTTTCGTCAACGCCGTCAAGCACGGCAACAAGGGCGACCAGAACAAGATCGTCCGCATCACGGCCGACCTCTCGGCGCGCGAGGCGCGTTTCTCGGTCGAGGACGAGGGCGAGGGCTTCGACCCGAACTCGATTCCCGACCCGCTCGACCCGGCCAACCTGTTCAAGACCTCGGGCCGCGGCGTGCTCCTCATCTACAACATCATGGACGAGGTCAAGTACAACGAGCGCGGCAACCGTCTGACGATGATTAAGCGCCCCGAAAGCTCGCTCGAAGCCGAGGTCATCAAGGCGCTCACGCCCGGCGAGCAGGCGGACGCGGACGCCGCCGCGCGCAAGAGATGACGCGGCCCGCAAGCGCGGACGCGCGCGCCGCCCGCTCGTCCGTCAGGTTCTCCCTGCTACTCTTCGCCTCCGCCTACGCCCTACTCTTAATCACACATCTCCCGCTCCTCGACCTGCCCTACTACTGGGACGAGGCCGGCTACTTCATCCCGGCCGCGCGCGACATCTACGCGGAGGGGAAGTTCGTCCCCGTCTCGACGCTCTCGAACGCGCACCCGCCGCTCGTGATGGCTTACATCGCGGCTTGGTGGGCGGCGCTCGGCTTCCGCATCGAAGTCGCGCGCGCGGCGATGACGGGCGTGGCGGCGCTCGCGCTCGTCGGCTTGTTTCGCGTCGCGGAGCGCGCGGCCGGCCGGCGCGTGGCTTGGGCGACGGTCGTCTGCACGGCGCTGTACCCCGTCTTCTTCGCGCAGACGACGCTCGCGCACCTCGACATGGCGGCGGCCGCCCTGACCTTCTGGGCGCTCGACTTTTATCTTCCGCCGGGCGACTTGCGCGAGGGGGGCGACGAGGCGGGCGGGGGTGCCGGCGGGCGTCGGCGCGCGTTGAGCGTGGCGCTGTTCGCGGGGGCGGCGATGGCGAAGGAGACGGCCCTGCTCGCGCCGTTCGCGCTCTGCGGTTGGGAAGTCCTGTGCGGCGCGGCGGGTCGCTTGAAGATGAGGGCCGCGGGGAAGCTCTGTCTCGCGCCGCGCCGGCCCGTTCGGCAGACGGCGGCGCTACTGCTCGCGGCCGCGCCGCTCTTCGCGTGGCTCACCTACCACCGCGCCCGCACGGGCTACTTCTTCGGCAACCCCGATTACTTTCGTTACAACGTCGAATCGACGCTGACGTTCGCGCGCGTCGCGGAGGCGGCGACGACGCGCGCGTGGCAGTTGACGGCGCACATGAACCTTTGGGCGCTGACTGTGCCGGCCGCGCTTTTGATGCTTCTGGCCGCGCTGAGACTCGGCGCGGGCCGTGCCGTCGAGGACGGCGGCGTGGGGCGTCGGCGGATAGACGTGCGCGTGCAGCTCGTCTTCGCCGTGTTGGTGTCGGCCTACGCGTCGGCGCTCTCGGTCGTCGGCGGCGCGGTGCTGGCGCGCTACATGCTGCCGGTCGTGCCGCTCGTCATCCTCGTCTCGGTCTCGACGATTCACAGGCGCGTGCGCCGCTGGCTGCTGGTCGTCGCGGGGGCGTGCGTCGTGTTCGCCGCAGGGATTGTCGTCAACCCGCCGCACAGCTTCCCGTGGGAAGACAACTTGGCCTACCGCGACTTCGTCCTGCTGCACCGCGACGCGGCGCGCTTCATCGAAGCGAACCACGCGGACGCGCGCGTGCTCACCGCGTGGCCCGCGACCGACGAGCTGCGCAACCCTTTCTACGGCTACACGGCGCGGCCGGCGCGCGTCGTCGCAATCGAGAAGCTCAGCGCCGAGCACCTGCGGCGCGTCGCCGCGGCGCACTACGACGTGGCGCTCGTCTTCTCGACGCACGGCGGCCCGACGCTCGACGAGGCCGTCGCGGCGCTCGGCGCGCGCGAGGTGCGCTTCCGCGCCGAGCGGCGCGGGCAGTGGGTCGCGGTCGTCGAAAGGTGACGATGCCGTACGAGCTTTTTCTGGCGGTCAGATACTTGCGCGCGCGCAGGGGCGGGCGCGTGGTGAAAGTGACGGCGCTGGCGGCCCTCGTCGGCGTCGCGTTCGGCGTGGCCGCGCTCGTCGTCGCGCTCGCGCTCGCCGACGGCTTCCGCGACGAGCTGCGCGACAAAATCCTGCGCGGGACGGCGCACGTCACGGTCGCGCGCGACGGCGGCGCGGGCGGGGGCGACTTGCGCGCGGCCGCGGAGCGCGCGCGGGGAGTCGGGGGCGTCGCGGGCGCGGAGGTGACGAGTTATGAGGGCGCGCTTTTGACCGGGCCGGGCGGCGCGTCTTACGCGGTCTTGCGCGGCGTCGGCGCGGAGTCGCCGCGCGCGCTCGGCGAAGTCAGACGCACGCTCCTGCGAGGCTCGGCCGACGAGCTCGCCGCGACAAACGCCGGCGCGCCCGTCAACGCACGGAGCGCGTCCGCGACGCCCGCGCAAGTAAATGACGACGACGCGCCGCCGCTGCACGTCGTCGTCGGCGAGGAGTTGGCCGCGCGGACGGGGCTCGGGCGCGTGGGCGCTGAGGGGTGGGTCGTGTCGGGCGAGGCGTCGCCGCTCCCGCCCGGCTTCGCGGCACGCTCGCGCCGCGTGCGCGTCGCGGGAATCTTCCGCTCCGGCCTGCACGACTACGACGCCTCTTGGGCCTACGTCCCTCTCGACGCAGGCGCGGGCGGTGCGGCGCTGGCGCGTCCTTCCGTCATCAGCGTCGAGGCGCGAGACGTTTACGCGGCCGGCGAGGTGGCCGAGAGCTTGCGCGGCGCGTTGGGCGCGGGCTGGACGGTCGTCGATTGGCGCGAGGCCAACCGCCCCCTCTTCGCCGCGCTCGAACTCGAACGCCGCACGGTCGCCTTCATCATCATGCTCATCGTCGTCGTCGCCGCGCTCAACATCACGACGGCGCTGGCGCTCCTCGTCGTCGAGCGGCGCGGCGAGATCGCCGTCCTGCGCGCGCTCGGCGCGAGCGCGCGCAGCGTGATGGCCGTCTTCGTCGCGGAGGGCGCGATTGTCGGCGCATCGGGCGCGCTCTCGGGCGTCGCGCTCGGGCTTCTCATCTGCGCGCTCGGCAACCGCTACGAGTTCGTGCGGCTGCCGGCCGACGTTTACTCCCTGAGCGCCGTCCCGTTCCACCCTTCGGCGCGCGACGTTCTGCTGATCGCGCTCGCCGCCATCCTCGTCAGCCTCCTCGCCACGCTCTACCCGGCGCGCTCGGCCGCGCGCACGCGCCCCGCCGAGGTGCTCAGACACGAATGACTGACGACTTCAGACTCGTCGTCGAAGATTTGCGGAAGTCTTTCCGCGCGGCCGCGGGGGGCGCGGCCGTCGAGGTCTTGCGCGGCGTCGCGTTCGCGCTCGCGGCCGGCGAGGCTCTGGCAATAGTCGGCGCTTCCGGGGCGGGGAAGACGACCCTGCTCCACGTCGTCGGCGGGCTTGAGCGCGCCGACGCGGGGACGGTGCGCGCCGGCGAGTTCGACGTGACGCGGGCCGGCGAAGAGGCGCTCGCGCGGTTCCGCCGCCGCGAGGTCGGCTTCGTCTTTCAGTCGCACAGACTCTTGCCCGATTTGACGGCGGCCGAAAACGTCGCGCTCCCTCTGCTCGTCGCGCGGCGCGGGCGGCGAGAGGCTTTGGACGCCGCCGCCGAGATGTTGGAGGCCGTCGGCTTGGGCGGGCGCGCGGCGCATCTGGCGGGCGAGCTTTCGGGCGGCGAGCAGCAGCGCGCGGCCGTCGCGCGCGCTCTCGTCGCGCGCCCGCGCCTCGTTCTGGCCGACGAGCCGACCGGAAACCTCGACGAGCGCAACGGGCGCGAGGTCGGCGCGCTCCTCGTCTCGCTCTGCCGCGCGCGCCGCGCCTGCGCCGTCGTCGCCACGCACAACGACGCGCTCGCGCGCACCTGCGACCGCCGCCTCACCTTGCGCGACGGGGGGCTGCGCGAGGCGGCCGACGTTTAAAGTCTGACATCCGGCCACTTCTTCGGCTATAATGCCGGCGGGCGGCTCGCGAGCGGTTCACGACTCCCGACTTCTCCGGTCTCGCCTGAACGATTCTGACGACGGCTCTCATCAATTAGCCTTTTATGTTTGAACGCTACACGGAGAAAGCGCGGCGCGTCATCTTCTTCGCGCGCTACGAGGCCAGCCAATTCGGCGCGCCCGCCATCGAGCCCGAGCACCTGCTGCTCGGCCTGATGCGCGAGGACAAGACGCTCACGTCGCGCTTCCTCGCGCGCGCCCAAGCCTCGCTCGAAGCCATCCGCAAAGAGATAGAGGGGCGCGCGCCGCTCAGGGAGAAGATTTCCACGTCGGTCGAGCTGCCGCTCGCGCCCGAGACCAAGCGCGTCTTGGCCTACGCGCACGAGGAGTCCGACCGGCTTCAGCACCGGCACATCGGCACCGAGCACCTGCTCCTCGGCCTCCTGCGCGAGGAGCGCTCGATGGCCGCCGAGATTCTCTTCGAGCGCGGGCTCCGCTTGGGGGCCGTGCGCGACGAGGTGGCGCGCGCGACCGGGGTCGACCCGCGCGCCGCGCAGAAGAAGGAGACGCCGCACCTCGCGGAGTTCTCGCGCGACCTGACGGACGACGCCGCCAACGACAAGCTCGACCCGCTCGTCGGCCGCGAGGGCGAGATCGAGCGCGTCGTCCAGATACTCTGCCGCCGCACGAAAAACAACCCCGTGCTCATCGGCGAGCCGGGCGTCGGCAAGACGGCCATCGTCGAAGGTCTCGCGCAGCGCATACACCGCGGCGAAGTCCCGTCGTTTCTCGAAAACAAGCGCATCCTCTCGCTCGACCTCTCGCTCATCGTCGCGGGCACGAAGTACCGCGGGCAGTTCGAGGAGCGCCTCAAGCAGATCATGCGCGAGCTGGTCGAGAACCCGCAGTACATCGTCTTCATCGACGAGCTGCACACGCTCGTCGGCGCGGGAAGCGCGGAAGGCTCGCTCGACGCGGCGAACATCCTGAAGCCCGCGCTGTCGCGCGGCGAGATTCAGTGCATCGGCGCGACGACGCCGGCCGAGTTCCGCAAGTCGATCGAGAAAGACCGCTCTTTGGAGCGTCGCTTCCAAGCCGTCAAAGTCCCGCCGCCGTCCGAGGAAGAGGCCGTGCGCATTCTCGACGGCGTGCGCGAGCGCTACGAGGCGTTCCATCAGGTGCGCTACACGGACGACGCCATCGAGGCCGCCGTCTTCCAGTCGAACCGCTACATCACAGACCGTTTCCTGCCCGACAAGGCCATCGACGTGATTGACGAGGCCGGCGCGCGCGTCAAGCTCCGCGTCCGCCGCGAGCCGCAGATGTCGGACGCCTCCGCGTCGCCGGGCTTGGGCGAGTTGTTCGGCGAGCGCCCCGCCTCCCTCCCGAAGAAGGACGCGCCCATCTCCTTCCGCCTGTCGGAGGACGAGGAGGAGATGCTGATGAACGTCGAGGTGACGCGCGACGACATCGAGGAGGTCATCGCGCGCTGGACGGGCATCCCCGTCACCTCCTTGAAGGAAGAGGAGACGCGGAAGCTCCTGCGCATCGAGGACGAGCTGCACCACCGCGTCGTCGCGCAGCGCCCCGCCATTTCGGCGCTCGCGCGCTCCATCCGGCGCTCGCGCGCCGGGCTCAAGAACCCGCAGCGCCCCGTCGGCTCGTTCCTCTTCTTGGGCCCGACCGGGGTCGGCAAGACCGAGGTCGCGCGCAGCTTGGCCGAGTTCCTGTTCGGCTCGGAGCGCTCGATGATTCGCTTCGACATGAGTGAGTTCATGGAGAAGCACTCGGTCTCGAAGCTCATCGGCTCTCCGCCGGGCTACGTCGGCCACGAGGAGGGCGGGCAGTTGACCGAGCGCATCAAGCGCTCGCCCTACTCCGTGCTGCTGTTCGACGAGATCGAGAAGGCGCACCCCGACATCTTCAACGTCCTCCTGCAAGTCTTCGAGGACGGCATCTTGACGGACGCCTTGGGCAACACGGTCGACTTCAAGAACGCCATCATCATCATGACCTCGAACATCGGGGCGCGCTTCATCCAGAAGAAGGGGGCGATGGGCTTTCAGGCCACCGCCGACGCCTCGCGCGGCAAGCTGGAGGAGATGGTGATGTCGGCCGTCCGCCAGACCTTCAACCCCGAGTTCATCAACCGCCTCGACGAAATCATCATCTTCGACCAGCTCCTCGACGACGAGCTTCTGGAAATCGTCGGCCTCCAAGTCGAGCAGATGAACAAGACTCTGGGTCGCCGGGGCTTGGAGGTGCGGCTCACCGAAGAGGCGAAGCGCTGGATCGTCTCGAAGACGTGCGCCGACCGCTCCTACGGGGCGCGGCCCTTGCGGCGCGCGCTCCAGAAGTACGTCGAAGACCCCCTGTCGGAGGCGCTCATACAGGGCGCGCTCGGCGGGGCCGCGCTCGTCGAGGTCTTCCTCGAAGGGGCCGAGCTGGCGCACCGGCCCGTGGCCGGGGGCGTGGAGCAGGGCGACGCGCTGCTAATACACTAAGGAAGTCGGAAGCCAGAAGTCAGGAGTCAGAACGAGGCGGGCCGTCCGTATGCCTCGGTGCTGACTCCTGACTCCTGTCTCCCGACTTCTGTTTTCGGGCCGTTGACTGTATAATGCGCGACTTTGCCGGGCAAATATGCCGGACGCGAGGCGTTGGCAACCGGGCGGGGGCGCGGGCGCGTCCTAACGATTCCGAACTCTGAAGCCCGAAGCGCCCACGGCCGCCCGGCACAAAGTTACCTTGCCGGTCGTCCTGCCGGACGAACATAAAGGACAATTTCATAAAAGCGCTCCCCGGCCGGTCGTCACACTTTACGGCTATCTTCTTGAGGCACAAAGCTAAACTTATGCGAACCAGCGCGCCCCGGTTCTCTCGCGCGGCCCTGCTTCTGGCCGCCCTCGTCTTCGCCGCGCCCCCGGCCGCGGCCGCGGCGGTCTCCCCCGACCCGCCGCCCGCCGCCGCCGTGGCAGCGGCGCCGGCCGCGCAGGGCCAGCAGGAGATCGTCGAGAGGGTCACGGTCGAGGGCAACCGCCGCCTGAGCCGCGAGGGCGTCCTCTACTACGTCCAGACGCGCGAGGGCGACCCCTACAACCCGGCGCAGGTGCAGCGCGACCTCCAAGCACTTCTCGCGCTCCCGCTCTTCGACAAACTCCAGACGCGCGTCTCCGTCACCGACGGCGCGCGCGGCAAGATCGTCATCTTCACCGTCAAGGAACTGCCCATCATCCGCGACATCACGTTCGAGGGGATGGGCGCCGTCAGCGAGGCCGACGTGCTCAAGGCGTTCCGCGAGCAGCGCGTCGGCGTCTCGAAGGAGTCGACCTACGACCCCGTCAAGCGCGTCAACGCCGAGCGCACCATCAAGGAGCTTCTGGCCGCGCGCGGCTACCCGAACGCGACCATCACGACCGAGGTCGAGGAGGTCTCGGCCACCTCGGTCGCGCTCAACTTCGACGTCAATCAGGGCGAGCGCGTCCGCATCGTCGACATCGACTTCGAGGGCAATCAAATCTTCTCCGACGGCGACCTGCGCGGGGCGATGAAGCTCGTCAAAGAGGCCGGGCTCATGTCGCGCATCAAGGGCCAAGACATTCTCGACACGGAGAAGCTCGAATACGACCTGCGCGCCAACGTCGAGAACCACATGAAGTCGAAGGGCTACCTGCTGGCGCGCACCGGCGAGCCGCGCGTCGAAGACCGCGGGCGCCAGCGCACGCCCGGCTTCCCCATCCCGCCGCTGCCGCTCATCTCGTCGGTCGACGACGCCATCCGCGTCGTCGTCCCCGTCAACGAGGGCAAAATCTTCCGCGTCGGGACGGTGACGGTCGAGGGCAACTCGATTCTCTCGGAGGAGATCATCAGCGCCGTCATCGGCCTCAAGCCCGGCGACGTGGCCAACGGCCAGCGGCTCGGCAAGGCCCTGCAGGAAGACCTCCGCCGGCTCTACGGGCGCGCGGGCTGCATCCAGTACGAGTACGAGGTCGACCCCGAGTTTAAGGACAACCCGCAGAACCCGAACGAGGGCATCGCGGACTTCCGCATCAGCATCACCGAGGGCAAGCAGTTCACGCTCCGCCGGCTTGAGTTCCTCGGCAACACCTTCACGCGCGACAACGTCCTGCGCCGCGAGGTGTTGCTCAACGAGGGCGACATCTACGACCAGTCGCTCCTTGAGTTCTCCGTCCTGAAGCTCAACCAGACCGGCTACTTCGACCCCATCGACGACAAGAAGGACGTGGACTTGCGCGAGGACGAGGAGCAGGGCCTCGTCGACGCCAACATCAAGGTCGTCGAGCGCGGACGCCAGCAGATCTCCTTCAACGGCGGTCTGGCGGGCGCGGCCGGCTCATTCTTCGGCCTCGAATACTCGACGAACAACCTCTTGGGGCGCGGCGAAAGCCTCTCGTTCCAAGTCGCCTTCGGCAACCGCCAGCGCTCGTTCCTCTTCTCGTTCACCGAGCCTTACGTCAGAGACCGGCCCATCTCGGTCGGCTTCTCGGTCTTCACCGAGTCGCGGAAGTTCTTCGGCGAGGGCACGTTCCTCTCGCAGAACGCGGCCGCCATTCAGGGCGCGGTCAACCCGCTCGACTTCCTGACGCTCGACGAGGCGAACCTCTTCACGCAGAAGTCGACGGGCGGCTCGCTCTTCGCCTCCTCGCCCCTGTCGGAGTTCTGGGGGCGGCGGCGTCCGTTCGCGCGCGCCTCGCGCGTCGGCCTCTCGTACACGATCTCGCAGTCGAGCGTCGAAGACCCGCCGGTGAATCTGGAGAACAACCCCTCGACCTTCATCCCGCGCGTCTTCTCGCAGCCGAGCATCCTGACGAGCCGCATCACGCCGTCGTTCGTCTACGACACGCGCAACGGGACGATCGACCCGACGCAGGGGCGCCAGCTCGCGCTCTCGTTCTCGTTCGCGGGCTTGGGCGGCGACGTGCGCACCTACCAGCCGGCGCTCTCCTTCACGCAGTTCTACCCCGTCCGGCGGCGCAACAGCGAGAACCCCGAGGTCTTCGGCTTCCGCATCGTCGCGGGCCACGTCGCCAGCTTCGCCAAGACGAACGCCGTCCGCGAGGCCGAGCTGACCTCGCTCTCGTTCATCAACGGCGTCCCCATCTTCGAGCGCTACTTCCTCGGCGACGAGTTCACCATCCGCGGCTACAACGTCCGCTCGATCAGCCCCGTCGTCCCGCTCGACTCGTTCATCACCTCGCGCAACGTCGTCGTCGCGACCAACGCGACGGGCGCGCCGACCGCGGTTCCGGGCCTGCCGGCCAACGTCGTCAGCCAGCTCGCCGCGCTCGGCACCTTCACCGGCACGGGGGGCGCGAACCCCGGCAACCTCAACCGCCGCGACATCCGCTTCCTCGGCGGCGACACGCAGCTCTTGGGCAACTTCGAGTACCGCATCCCGATCGTCGGCCGCACGCTCTCGGCCGCGCTCTTCGCCGACATCGGCACGACCTTTAACCTGCGGACGGACACCGACCAGACCTTCTCGACCAACTTCCTCGGCGACGACCCGTTTTTGACCTCGCTCGGCGCGTTCCGCTGCCCGGCGTCGGGCACGATCGCCTTCGTCAGCCTCAACGCCGTCGCCGCCTGCCAGAGCACGACGCCTCTGGCGATCACGGGCGGCGGGGCCCTGCTCCTGCGCGACAACCGTCTGGTGACGCGCGAGGAGTTCGCCAACGCCTTCCGCGTCGGCCCCATCGACCCGCTGACGAACCTGCCCTTCGGCTTCCAGCCCGTCTTCCTGCGCGGCGAGGCGCAGCAGAACACGGTGGCCCGCTTCTCCGAGAGCATTTTCGATAAAATCGGCGACTTCCGATCCAGCCTCGGGGGCGAAGTTCGCATCCAACTTCCGGTCGTCAACGTTCCGTTCCGCCTCATTTACGCGTGGAATCCGAACGCGCGCCGGGGCGAAGACCCGCGGCTTCCCGGCTTCTTCTTCGACGAGAAGAAGAGCCAGTTCCGCTTCAGCATCGGGCGGACTTTCTGACGGTTTCGTATTAAAATCACCGGGTACGGACGCGAATCCCGAAACGCGGACTTGACGCGGCCTGCGCCCCAGCCATTCCCTTTTGACTTCTGAAGGAGCAGTACAGGAAAGACAATGAAACTCATTCGCTTTATCGCCGCCGCCTCGATCCTCTCGGTCGCCTCCCTGACGGCCTTCGCGCAGCAGCCGGCCGGCGCGACCCGCCCGGCCGCCGGCCCGGCCGCCGCCAGCTACCCGGCCGACGTGAAGATCGCCGTCATCGACATCACGGCCTTCGGCGACCAGAAGGCCGGCATCGCGCGGCTCGTCAACGCCTACACGACGCTCGACCGCGAGTTCAAGCCGCGCCGCGACGAGCTGACCACGATGAAGACCCGCTACGACCAGATCCTCAAGGACATCGACGCGACCAAGACGGTCGCCGACGAGAAGACCTTGAACGCGAAGGCCGAGCAGGCGCAGCTCCTCGAAAAAGAGATGAAGCGCAAGCAGGAGGACGGTCAGGCCCTCATCGCCAAGCGCGAGGAGGAGTTGACGGCCCCCATCTGGGAGGACATCAACAACGCCCTGCGCGCCTACGCCGCGCAGCGCGGCATCACCGTCATCTTCGAGAAGAACAAGCTCGGCGGCGTGATGTTCGTCGTCAACGACGGCGTCGACATCACACGCGCCTTCATCGCCGACTACAACCAGCGCAACCCGGCCACCGCCTCGACGACCGCGCCCGGCAACCGCTAAAGGCAGTGACAAGTGACGAGTGACAGGTGACGGGCGGGACGGGTTTTTAAACTCGTCCCCGTCACTCGTCACTTTCTTTTTTTATGCAGACGCCTCTCGACGCGACCGCCATCCAGCGCATCCTGCCGCACCGCCACCCGTTTCTTCTGGTCGACCGCATCGTCGAGTTCGTCGAGGGCGAGCGCATCGTCGGCGTCAAACAGGTGTCGATGGGCGACCCCTTCTTTCAGGGCCACTTCCCCGGCGCGCCCGTCATGCCCGGCGTCCTCATCGTCGAGGCGCTCGCGCAGGTCGGGGCGGTCTACGTCCTCCAGCAGATCGAGAACCGCGAGGAGAAGCTCGTCCTCTTCAGCGGCATCGACGCGGCGCGCTTCCGCCGCCCCGTCGTTCCCGGCGACACGCTCACCCTGACGGTCACGCCCGTCCGCGTCGGCGCGCGCGTCCAGAAGATGCGCGGCGTGGCGAGCGTCGACGGGCGGGTGGCGGCCGAGGCCGACATCATGAGCATCATCGCCGACAAGTCGAGCGTCAGATGATTCACCCCACGGCAGTCGTCCACCCCCGCGCCGAGGTCGCCGAGGACGCCTACGTCGGCCCCTACTCGACGGTCGGCGAGGGCGTGCGCCTCCGCCCCGGCGTCCGCCTCGAATCACACTGCGTCGTCGACGGCCGCACCGAGATCGGCGAGGACACCCACGTCTTCCCGTTCGCCTCCATCGGGCTCGCCCCTCAGGATTTGAAGTACCGCGGCGAGCCGGCCGAGACGCGAGTCGGGCGGCGCTGCTCCGTCCGCGAGTTCGTCACCATCCACCGCGGCACCGAGGGCGGCGGGATGGTCACGTCCGTCGGCGACGAGTGTCTGATCATGGCGCAGGCGCACGTCGCCCACGACTGCGTCGTCGGCGACCGCGTCATCATGGCCAACGCGGCGACTCTGGCCGGGCACGTCGTCGTCCAAGAGGGCGCGAACATCGGCGCCTACTCGGGCGTCCACCAGTTCTGCCGCGTCGGCCGCGAGGCCTACGTCGGCGGCTACTCGGTCGTCGTCAAGGACGCGCTGCCGTTCGCTCTGACGGTCGGCAACCACGCGAAGTGCTACGGGCTGAACACGACGGGAATGCGGCGGCGCGACTACCCGCGCGCGACCATCGACGCCCTGCACCACGCCTTCCGCCTCCTCCTCTCCTCGAAGCTCAACACCACGCAGGCCGTCCGGCGCATACGCGAGGAGATACAGGACTCGCCCGAAGTCTCCCTCCTCGTGCGCTTCATCGAAACCTCCGAGCGCGGGGTAGTAAAATAAGGGTGAAGGCCGCGAGGCGCGGGACGAAAGCCCCCGGCGCGGCTTGAATCGTTCGACCCGGTTCGCCAGACTTTCACCCTTCCGCCTTCCGCCTTCCGCCTTGCTTTTATGCGTTACGGTCTCATCGCGGGCAACGGCAAGTTTCCCTTCCTCGTCGTCGAGGGCGCGAGGCGCGCGGGCGCGTCTCTGGCCGTCGCCGCGATTCGGGAGGAGACCGACCCGGCTCTGGAGCGCGCGGTGATTGATGCGGGCGGGAGCTTGGTGTGGGTCGGCGTCGGGCAGTTGGGGAAGATGATTCGCTTCTTCAAGCGCGAGGGCGTCGAGCGCGCCATCATGGCGGGTCAGGTCAAGCACGTCCAGATTTTCAGCGGCGCGCTGCCCGACCTGCGCATGGTCAAGATGCTCATGAGCCTCCCGCGACGCAACACCGACGCGCTCATCGGCGGGGTGGCGGCGGAGCTCGCGCGCGAGGGCGTCGAGCTGATCGACTCGACGCACTTCCTGCAAGACCACCTGCCGCGCGAGGGCGTCTTGACGCGCCGCGCGCCGTCGGCGAGAGAGCGCGGCGACATCGAGTACGGGCTCGAAGTCGCGCGCGAGATAGCGCGGCTCGACTTGGGCCAGACCATCGTCGTGCGCTCGCGCGCGTGCGTCGCCGTCGAGGCGATGGAGGGGACGGACGCGTGCGTCCGCCGCGCGGGCGAGTTGGCGCGGGGCCGTCTGACGGTCGTCAAGGTCGCGAAGCCCGCGCAGGATATGCGTTTTGACGTGCCGGTCGTGGGGCTGCCGACCGCGCGCGTGATGGCCGAGGCCGGGGCGACGTGCCTGTGCATCACGGCCGGCAAAACTCTCATCTTCGACCGCGACGAGATGCTCGCCTTCGCCGACCGCAACCGCCTGAGCGTCGTCGCCGTCGCGCCCGCCTGAAAGTGGGGACGAACGTTTTGCGCGCCACCTCGAAAGGACACCTGACAGACCTCTTCTTCTGGCGCAGCTTCGGGCGCGTCGAAGACCGCGGTGAGTACGCGCGCGTCGAGACGCCCGCGCAGCGCGGCTGGTACTTCGGCAACCTCCTCCTCTTCGACCGCGCGCCGCGCGAGGGCGACTCCGCGCGCTGGCGCGAGCTGTTCGCGCGCGAGTTCGCGCACGCGCCCGAAGTCCGTCACGAGCTTTTCTGCTGGCCGGCCGGCGAGGACGGATTAGGTGAGGTCGAGCCGTTTCTCGCGTCCGGGTTCCAACTCGAAGTCGACCCGGTTCTCGTCGCGGGCGAACTGCACGAGCCGCCGCGCCCGAACCGCGAGATAGAGGTGCGCGAAGTCATTTCGGACGAGGACTGGCGCGAGGCCGTCGAATCCCAAGTGCTCTCGCGCGGGGAGGGCTTCGAGGAGGCGGCCTTCCGCGAATTTATCGGCCGACGCATCAGCGGATACCGGCGTCTCATCGCCGAAGGGAAGGGCGCTTGGTACGGCGCTTATCTGGGCGGCCGTCTGGTCGCCGACTTGGGATTTTTCTGGGGCGGCCCGGCCGGGCGCTTCCAGTACGTCGAGACCCACCCCGACTTCCGACGCCGCGGCATCTGCGCGACGCTCGTCTACGAAGTCGGGCGCGCCGCGCTGCGCGACGGGCGCGCGACTGAGCTCGTCATCGCGGCCGAGGGCGAGGAGGTGGCGCGCATCTACTCTTCGGTCGGGTTCCGCGAGGTCGGCCGCTCGGCCTCGCTGCTCCGCCGCCCCGAAGCGAAATGAACTGTTGAAATGAAAAGGCCGCGCGCCTCGTCAGGACGCGCGGCCTTCCCGCCTTGAGTTAAAACCGCTCTCAGTTAGTGACGCCGCCGGCCCGCGCCTGCGAGGCGTTCTTCGGGTCGTAGGGCGTCTGGATGAAGTCGCGCGCGGCGCGCTGCGCGTTGTCGTAGTCCGTGCCGAGCTCGACGGCCTTCTTGTACTCGTTGACGGCGCGCGCGCGGTCGCCCTGCGCGTCGTAGGCGTTGCCGCGCTTGATGCGCGCCCAGACCTCTATCCAAGCGGGGCGGAGGTTGCCGTCGAGCGCCGCCTGAAGGTTGTCGAGCGCCTGCTGGTAGTTGCGCTGCTCAAGGTGAATCAACCCGAGGTTGTAGTAGACCCACGAGTTCGACTTGTCCATCTTGAGCGCCTCTTCCAGCTGCCGCTGAGCCTCAAGGTACTGCCCCTCGCGGAAGAGTTCGATGCCGCGGCGCGCGACCACCCCGACGCGAAGCTCGTCGGAGGTGCGCAGGATTTTGAAGTTCGGGTCGATGATGACCTCGATGGGCTTGCCCGGCGACTCGAAGTCGAAGTCCTCGCTGCGGTCGTTGAGCATGAGCGTGGTCGTCTGGTCGTCGCCCTCGGCGCGGAGCTGCACCTCGACCGGCATCCGCAGGTTCTCGAAGTTCTGCTTGACCGTCCCGCGCGCGCGGAACTTGCCCTCGCGCGTGCGGATGATCTGGTAATCGACCGAAAACTCCGGCACGCCCGTCCCCTCGACCCAGCGCGCGAAGTAGTAGCGCAGGTTCTCGCCCGCGACCTCGCTCGACAGACGCTCGAAGTCGTCAATCGAGGCGCTCTTGCCGCGGTACTGCGTGAAGAAGCGGCGCATCAGCTCGTCGAAGCGCTGCTTGCCCAAGCTCTCGCGCAACATGCGGAAGGCCATCGCGCCCTTGTAGTAGACGACGGCCTGATAGGCGGCCGACTGGTCGTCGAGCGTCGAGGGCGCGCGGAGGATGGAGGCCGACTGCTCGAACATGAGCGCGCGCTCCATCATGTCGCGCTGCGCGGCTTCGAGCTGCCCGCCCGAAAGTCGCGTCTCGCGCAGGGCGAAGGCGCTCCACTCGGCGAGACCTTGCGAGAGCCACACGTCGTCGAACGATTTCAGCCCGACCGTGTGGCCCCACCACTGGAAGGCGACCTCGCGCTCGATGCGCTGCTCCAAAGGGGCTTGGCGCGCCGGCTCGAAGAAGCGCGGCGAGAGGAACTCGATGCCGTTGCCGGCGTAGGCGTCGAGGCTCGCGTCGTCGATCTGCGCGACGACGTAGCGCGTGCCGAAGGCCGGCGGGCCGTACTGCTTGGTGTAGAAGTCGAGCGCCGTGCCGACGAGCCGGCCGTAGGGCTCGATGAAGCCCTCGTTGCCGGGCGTCACGTAGAACTGTATCTCGTAGCCGCCCATCCGCAGCGAGCGCGTGATGTAGCGGCCGGCGGCGAAGTTGCCGACGAGCGCCGGCTGGCGCGTCACGAAGCGGAAGCGCGACTTGCCGGCCCCGGCCGACTGCGCCGCGACGGGCTCGTCGCTCGCGCCCGCGACTTCGACGCCGGCCGGGACGGTGATGGTGAACTCGGCCGTCGCGCGGTCGGCCGCGTAGTTGTGGAAGGGGAACCAGCGCGCGGCGTACATCAGGTAAGACCCTTCGGGGCCGACGTAGGCGAGTCGCTTCGTGGCGAGGGGGCCGCCCTCGGGCGTGACGAGCGCGCCGCTCCAGCGGAAGCGGAGCGTCTGCGGCTCGCCGGCCGCGACGACCTCGCCCAAGTCCACGCGCACGCTCGGGCCGATGGTGTCGACGCCGACGGCGTCCTGCACGTAGTTCGTCAGGGGCCGCCCGTTGCGCTCGATGGACTCGACCTTGAGCGAGCCGTTAAGTTCGAAGACGACGGAGCGCGTGTTGTCGATGGGCGTGAAACTAACGTCGCCCGTCGCGGTGAAGAACTGCTCGGCGGGCCTGAGCTCGGCGTCGATCCGGTAGTGCGTCACGTCGAAGCGCGCGCGCTCGCCGGGCTTGAGCGGCGTCTCCTGCACGACGCGCGGCGGCGGTGTCGGCAACGGGGTCGGCGTCGGGGCGGCGGCGGCGGGCCGGGGCGCGGCGCGGCGCGACGGCGTGCGGCGTCCGGGCTGCTGCGCGTCGGCCGTCGTGAAGGCCGTCGCGGCGAGCGCGAGGGCGAAAAGCAGGGACGAAAGGGCCGGGCGTCTCAAAAAATTCCTCATCGGTTCAGACTCTTCTGCTGCTGGTGATAGATGGATTATAAGACAAATTTTGCGGCTCGCGTTTGGATGAGCGCGCACGGCGCGCCCGTTGCACGGCGGGCGCGAATTTAGCCGGCTTCAGAGCGCCGGGTGAAGCTCGACGAAGCGGACGAGCGCCGGGGCGTAAGTGTCGAAACGGGGGCAGCGCAGGCCGTGCGGGGCGAGCAGGGCGGAAGCTCGCGTCGTGTCGTAAGTCTGGTCGATGAAGAAGTAGGGGACGCCGACGTGCGGCAGCTTCGTGAAGCGGTCGGAGTAGGGGAGCGTGAGCGAAGATTTCACGAGCGGCTTCGGGACGGTGACGACCGAGCCGCGGCGCGCGAGGACTTGGGAGATGACCTCGAACAGCTCGTGCGTCGTGAGCGGCGAGGGGTCTGCGAGCTGCAAAGTTTGGCCGGCGGCGCGGGGGTCGGAGGCGAGGACGGTCATCGCGTCGACGACGAAGTCGACGGGGACGACGTTTAAGCGCACGTCGCGGTTGCCGATGTTGGCGAGCGACAGCCCGCGCGGCCACATTCGCAGGTACTGGACGAGGTAGTAGACGCCGTCGTACTTCGCCGTCTCGCCCGTGCGCGAGTCGCCGCAGACGACCGACGGGCGGTGAATCGTGACGGGGAGCTCGCCCTTCAGGGCGTCAACTTCCAACTCGGCCAGATACTTCGTCTCCTCGTAGAAGTTGCGGAAGCCCGCGTCGTGCCGCAGCTCGGTTTCGAGGATGCGGCCCGCGCGCCGTCCGGCGACGTAGCAGGTCGAGACGTAATGATAATGACGCAAGGAGGGGAGCGCGCGGGCGAACTCGTTGACGTTCTTCGTCCCCTCGACGTTGACGCGGAAGGCCGGCTCGCGCGCGACGGCCAAGTCGTAGACGGCCGCGAGGTGAAAGAGCAGAGTCGTCTCGCGGCGCGCCGTCGCGGCGTCCCCGGGCGGGAGGCCGAGTCCCTCGCGCGTGATGTCGCCCTCGACGATTTTGAAAGCCTCGGCCGCGACGCCCGACTCCGCCGCGACGCGCGCGACCTCGGCCCGCGCGCGCTCAAGAAACGACGGCTGAACCAAGAGGATGAAGCGCGCGCCCTCGCGCGCGAGACGGCCGACGAGACGCCCGGCGATGAAGCCCGGAAAGCCCGTCAGAAAAATCGTCTCGTCGCGCAGCATGAAATCTTCTCAGTCGCGCTCGTTCTCTTCGCGCCTCACCTTCCGCGTCCGCTCGACCCACCGGCGGCCGACGCGCCTTCGCGTCGTGACCATCGCGAAGCCCTCGCCCGCGCCGCCGCCGGTCGCGTCCTCGATCTCCTCCCCGACGAGGACGGGGCGGTTGTTGACGAGCTTGAAGACTTCCGTCTCGTGGTAGCAGCAGCCGGACTTCCAGCGGGCCGTGAGCCGTCGCTTCTTGGGGTCGGCGAAGAAGAGGCCGAGGTAGACGCCCTCGGTGAGCTTCGACAGCCGGCGGTTCTCGACGAAGCGGCGCGGGCGCGGGTCGAAAAGAAAGACCGTGTAGGACGGGCCGCCGTAGCCGCCCTCGCGGCCGTTGCAGACGGCGAGGTCGTCGCGCCCGTCGAAGTTGAAGTCGTCGAAGACGAAGCCGTACTCCTCGGCGTAGAGCGCGCGCGCCCTGTCGCTCAGGCGCGGGTGGTGCGAGAGCGTGTCGCGGTAGAGCTCGACGTTCGGGAGGCGCAAGACCTGAAACGGCCTTCGCGCGCCGCGGCGGAAGAGGCTGACGCGCGCCGGCCCGCGGCAGGTGTTCGCGTCGCCGTCCTGCCCCGGCCCGCCGCACTCCTTGACGCTCACGAGCAGGTCGTACTCCGGCGAGACGCGCGTGAGTTTGAACGTCTCGTCGGCCGACGCGGCGCGCGCCGCGCAGAGGACGAGGGCCGCGCACGCCAACGTCCGCCACACCGACGCGCCGACTCGCTTGGGCCTCATCGCCTGAACCTTTCAGCCGCAGACCAACTCGACGAGCGTGCGGACGCCCGTGCCCGACGTGCCTTTCGGCGCGTAGGCCGTGGCCTCCTCGTACCAAGCCGTGCCGGCGATGTCGAGGTGCACCCACGGCGTGTCGCCCGCGAACTTGCTGAGCAGAAGCGCCGCGCCCGTCGCGTCGGGCCGCCCGCCGTAGTTCTTGAAATCCGCGATCATGCTCTCGACGCGCTTCTTGTAGTCGTCCGAGACGGGCATCCGCCACAGGGGCTCTCCCGCGCGAAGCGACGCCTGCCGCACCTGTTCGGCCCACTCGTCGTCGTTACTGAACATCCCGGTGCGGTGCGTGCCGAGCGCGATGATGATGGAGCCTGTGAGCGTCGCGAGGTCTACGATGCGTGAGGCCCCGAGCGTCTTCGCGTAGGCGATGCCGTCGCAGAGGACGAGGCGGCCTTCGGCGTCCGTGTCGACGACCTCGATGGTGTAGCCGGCGTGCGTGCGTATCACGTCGCCGGGCTTGATGGCCTTGCCCGAGGGCATATTCTCGGCCGCCGGGACGATGCCGACGAGGCGGCGGTTCGGCTTGAGCTGCGCGACGGCGCGCAGGGCGCCGAGCACGGCCGCGCCGCCCGCCATGTCCGACTTCATCTCCTCCATGCCGGGCGGTTTCTTGAGCGAGATGCCGCCCGTGTCGAACGTGATGCCCTTGCCGACGAAGGCCCACAGCTCGTCGTCGGGCGACGCGCCCTCGGGCTCGTAGCGGACGACGATGAGCGCGGGCGGCTCGTCCGAGCCCTGTCCGACGCCGAGCAGGCCGCCCATGCTGAGCGCGCCCGCCTCGTCGGCCGAGAGCGTCTCGACCTTGAGCCCGAACTCGGCGGCCATCTCGGCGGCGCGGCGCGCGAACTCGCGCGGCGGCAAAGATAGGCCCGGCTCGTCCGCGAGCAGACGCGCCCAGTTGGCCGCTTCGGCGACGACGCGCGCGCGCTCGACCTCGTCGGCGAGGTCGTCGCCCCCCTCGGGCGCGACGACGGTCAGCCGTTCGAGCGCGGGCGGCGCCTCCTCGTCCTCGGACGGGTAGAGGTCGCCGTCGTAGAGCCCGAGGTGCGCGCCCACCGCGAGCGCGCGCGCGAGGCGCTTGCGGTCGTCGGTCGGCGCGGCGGGCAGGAGGAAGTGGAGGTGTCTGGTGCGCGCGTCGCGCGCGGCGCGGACGGCGACGCCGGCCACGAGGCGGAGCACGTCGGCGTCTAACTCGGCGCGCGCGCCGCAGCCGGCCAGCAGGACGCGCCGCGCGCCGCCCCCGTGTCCGTTATTTCCCGCGCGAATCAGGAGCGAGGTCTCCTCCTCGCCCTTGAACTCGCCCGACGCCGCGGCCTCTTCGCAGAGGCGGCGCAAGGGCTCGTCGGCGGCGCTGGCGGCCGCGCGTTCGTCCCCGTCGGAGAAGACGCAGACGGCGACCGTCTGCGCGTCGGACGGGAGTCCGGCGGCGAGCGTGACGTTGAGAGGGGTCTGTTTTTTCATCTTCGTGTCGCGCCGGGCGAGACGTGAGCGCGCGCGGCAAGCTCCCCGTTCGTGTCTAACAATTTCGGAACTGCCGAGTATAATTCAGCCCGCCGCCCACGGCCTAATCTGCGCCGCCCGTGGCCGCGCCCGCCGGCGCGGGCGCGCACGCGGCGCGACGTGTTATCGTTTCACTTATCAACCTCTTCGAGCACGGGCGGCCCGGCGGCCGCGCCGGCAATCTTAAAAAACGTTTCGGAGGAATTTGGATGAACCGCCCCCGCACGCGTCTGCCGCGCCGGCCGACGGCCGCCGGACTCGTACTCGCGCTCACAGTCTTAGCCGCGTCGCTCGCCGCCGCGCAAGAGGCGAAGCCGCGCCGCGTGCGCGTGACGCTCCTTCAGGTCAACGACGTGTACCAGTTCCTCCCCGTCGAGCGCGGGCGCGAGGGAGGGCTCGCGCGCGTCTCGACTTTGCGCAAGCGCGTCAAGAGCGAGTCGCCGCACACGCTGCTGCTGATGGCGGGCGACACCATCTCGCCGTCGGTCGAGTCCATCACCTACAAGGGCCAGCAGATGATCGACGCGTGGAACCAGATCGGGCTCGACTACGCGGTGTTCGGAAACCACGAGTTCGACTTCGGGCCGGAGGTCTTGCGCGAGCGCGTGCGCGAGTCGCGCTTCCCGTGGCTCGGCGCGAACGTCATCGACCGGCGCACCGGCAAGACCTTCGCCGACACGCAGCCCTTCGTCCTCGTCGACTTCGACGGCGTGCGCGTCGGCCTCTTCGGCATCGTCCTGCCCGAGACGCGAACGACTTCGAGCCCCGGCCCGAACATAGAGTTCCGCGACTCGTGCGAGACGGCGAAAGAGGTCATCGCGCGGCTGCGCGCGGCGGGCGCGCGCGCCGTCGTCGCGCTCACGCACCTCTCGCTCGCGGAGGACAAACAGCTCGCGCGCTGCGCCGAGGGGATCGACCTCATCGTCGGCGGCCACGAGCACACGCTGCTTCAGTCGTCCTCGAACGGCGTCCCCATCTTCAAGATGACGGCCGACGCGCGCGAGATGAACCGCATCGACTTGAACCTCGACCCGGGGACGGGCACGGTCGAGAGCATCGACTGGGAGGTCATCAAGGTCGACGAGAGCGTCGCCGAAGACCCGGAGTTTGCCTCCGTCCCGCGCAAGTACGCGTCGAAGATTCGCGAGCTGTCGGGGCGCGTGGGCCACTCGTCGGTCGCGCTCGACGCGCGCTCGGCGCAGAGCCGCAACTGCGAGACGAACGTCGGCAACCTCGTCGCCGACTCGTTCCGCCGCGCGACGGGCGCCGACATCGCGCTCATGAACGGCGGCTCGATACGCGCCGACACCGTCATCACGCCCGGCGTCCTCTCGGTGCGCGACGTGCTCTCGATACTCCCGTTCAACAACGAGCTCGAAGTGCTCGAAGTGACGGGCGCGCAGCTGCTCGAAGCCCTTGAGAACGGCGTCGGGCGCACCGAGCCGGGCGCGGAGCCGGGCCGCTTCCCGCAGGTCTCGGGGATGCGCTACACCTTCGACGCGAGCCTGCCCGCCGGGCGGCGCGTCAAGAGCGCGACGGTGGCGAACCGCCCCGTCGACCCGGGCCGGACTTACACGGTCGTCACGACGCGCTACGTCGGCACGGGCGGCGACGGCTACGACGTTCTGACGAACCTCCCGCGGCGGCCGATGCCGAAGCTCATCGACTCGGACGCGCTGCGGAGGATGATTGCCTCCGCGCGCTCGGTCGCGCCGCGCGTCGAGGGGCGCATCGGGCGTCTGGACGCGGGCGCGTCCGAGTGGTCTTGCACGCCGCCCGCGCCGCCCGCGAGCGCGACGCCGAGGCGGCCGGCGCGGAGGTGACGGGCGGCGAGGACTGATGTTCGACGACGACGCGGAGACTTTCGGGGAGGGCGGCGGCGGCGACGCCGGGGGCGCGGCGCGGCGCGAGGCCGTCCGCCTCTTCGAGCGCGCCTACCACGCGCAGATGGCGCACGACTACGCGGCGGCCGTCGAGCTCTACCAACGCTCGATTGAGACCTACCCGACGGCCGAGGCGCACACGTTTTTGGGTTGGGTCTACAGCTTCGAGGGGCGCTACCGCGAGGCCATCGAGCAGTGCCTCGAAGCCATCCGCGTCGACGCGACCTTCGGCAACCCCTACAACGACATCGGCAGCTACCTCATCGAGCAGGGCGACATCTGGTCTTGCGTCCGCTGGTTCCGCCGCGCGCTGGCCGCCCCGCGCTACGAGTCCTACGCCTTCCCGCATTACAACTTGGGACGCGTCTACGAGCGCCGCGGCCGTCTCATCGACGCCGCGCGCCACTACGGCCTCGCCGTCGAGGAGCTGCCCGACTTCGCCGACGCCGCCCGAGCCCTGCGCCGGATGCAGGCCCGGCTCAACTGAAGCGGACGGATGCCGACCACGCCGGAAGAGTATTTCGTCTGCTGGGCGGCCGCGCCCGAGGAGATGGACGCGCGTTGGGCCGAAGGGTGGCGTCACTTCGGCGCGCTCTTCTTCCGCTACCGGAGCGCGCGGCCGGGCGGGCGGCCCTGCACGGTCGTCCCGCTGCGCGTCGCGGTCGAGCGCTTCGCGCCGTCGCGCAGCCAGCGACGCATCATCGCGCGCAACCGCGACGCGCAGGTGGGAATCGGCGAGACCGTCATCAACGACGAGCTCGAAGAGATGTTCGAGCGGCACAAGACGCGCTTCCGTTCGGACGTGCCCGAAAGGCTCTCGGTCTTTCTCTCGCCGTTCATGCCGGGCCGCGTGCCGTGCCGCAACGAGACGATTTCGGTCAGAGTCGGCAGCCGGCTCGTCGCCGCCAGCTTCCTCGACGTGGGCCGGCGCGCGACCTCGGCCGTCTACGCGATGTTCGACCCGGCGGAGTCGCGCCGGAGCCTCGGCGTCTTCACGATGCTCGAAGCCTTGCGCTACACGCGCGAGACGGGCCGCGCGCACTACTATCCCGGCTACGCCTGCCGCGAGCCGTCCGTCTACGACTACAAGAAGAACTTCGCGGGGCTCGAACAGTTCGACTGGCGCGGCCGCTGGCGGCCGCTCGCCGCAACTTCGGGCGACGGCGCGACGTAATACCTTGTCGGCCCTGCCCGAAACAAGGTAGTTTCCGAACAACCCACGCGCCCCGCGGCGGGTCTAATCCGAAAATCTGATTGGAGCAACGATAAATGAAACGCTTTCTGAACCTCTCCGCCGCGGCCGCGCTGCTCGTCGCGTCGGCAGCGCCGCTGGCGCGCGCGCAGCAGGCCGGCCACGGCGCGCACGCGTCGGCGGCGAAGCCGGCCGGCGCGTCGTCCGTCGAGCAGCGCGTCAAGCAGCTGCACGAGCTTCTCAAAGAGCACTGGGAGTACGTACTCAAGAACAACCCCGAGTTCGCCACCATCCTCGGCGACAGGCGCTACAACGACCGCCTCTTCGACTTCTCGCAGGCCGCCATCGACCGCGACATCGAGCAGCAGCGCGTCTTCCTCAAGAAGTTCGAGGCCGTCGACACGGCGGGCTTCCCCGAGCAGGAGCGTCTCAACCGCGACCTGATGGTGCGCGACCTCCGGCAGGGCCTCGAAGGCGTCCGCTTCAAGGGCTGGCAGATGCCCGTCTCGCAGTTCGGCGGCATCCACATCGACGCCCCGCAGCTCGTCTCGCAGTTCCCGTTCGAGACCGTCAAGGACTACGAGGACTACGTCGCGCGCCTCAAACAGGTGCCGCGCCTCTTCGACGAGCACGTCGTGCAGATGCGCAACGGCATGCGCGACGGCCTGATGCCGCCCCGCATTCTGCTCGCGCAGGTCGTCGAGCAGTCCGAGACCATCGCCAAGCACAAGCCCGAGGAGTCGCCCTTCTCGGAGCCCGTCAAGAAGTTCCCCGCGAGCTTCTCCGAGGCCGACAAGAAGCGTCTCACCGATGCCGTCATCGCGGCCGTCCGCGACCAAGTGCTGCCGACCTACGTCAAGTTCACCGCCTTCGTCCGCGACGAGTACGCGCCCAAAGGCCGGACGGACATCGGCGTCTGGTCTCTGCCCGACGGCGCGGCCCGCTACGAGCGCGCCGTGCGCAACATGACGACGACCAACATGACGCCCGAGCAGATTCACCAGCTCGGCCTCTCGGAGGTGAAGCGCATCGCGGCCGAGGAGTTGGAGATTGCGAAGAAGTTCGGCTTCAAAGACCTCAAGAGCTTTAACGAGTCTCTGAAGAAGAACGCGGACGTGCACCCGAAGTCGCGCCAGCAGATTCTGGACGAGTACCGCAAGTACACAGACCAGATGTACGCGCAGCTGCCCAAGCTCTTCGGCCGCCTGCCGAAGGGCAAAGTCGACATCGTCGCCGTCGAGCCGTTCCGCGAGAAGCAGGCTTCGGGCGCGCAGTACCGTCAGGGCACGCCCGACGGGTCGCGTCCCGGCCAGATAGTCGTCAACACCTACGACTACGAGAACCAGCTGACCATCACCAACGAGTCGACGGCCTACCACGAGGGCGTACCCGGCCACCACATGCAGATCGCCATCGGTCAGGAGCTTCCCGAGCTCCCGCCCTTCCGACAGCAGGCCGGCTACACGGCCTTCGTCGAAGGCTGGGCGCTCTACTCCGAACGTCTCGGCAAAGAGGTCGGCTTCTACCAGAACCCTTACAACGACTACGGGCGCTTGGAAGACGAGCAGTGGCGCGCGATTCGTCTGGTCGTCGACACCGGCATTCACTACAAGAAGTGGACGCGCGACCAAGTCGTGCAGTACATGCGCGACAACTCCAGCACGAACGAGGCGCAGATACAGGCCGAGACCGACCGCTACATCGCTTGGCCGGGACAGGCGACGGCCTACAAGGTCGGGCAGTTGACGATTTTGCGTCTGCGCGAAGAGGCGCGCAAAGAGTTGGGCGCGCGCTTCGACATCCGCGCCTTCCACGACGAAGTGCTCGGCGCGGGCGCGCTCCCGATGGACGTTCTCGAACAGCGCATCAAGTCTTGGATCGCCCGCACGAAGGCGTCCGCCGAGTAACACGGCCGCACACGGCCGCACACGACAGAGAAGCCCCGCGCGAGTCGAAGGCCCGCGCGGGGCTTCTCTTCTTTTAACGTCAAACCGTGAGTCGCGGCGAAGCCCCTGTCTTGCGCCGGTCGGCCTCCGCGGCGACAATGTGCCGGATTCATTCACGGATTGGCGCGGAGCGTTAGAAACGGAGGCCGTTGATGAAACGATTCACACTACTCGCGACTCTCTTCGCGGCTTTATGCACGACGGCGGGCGCGCAGATCCACCGCGTGGCGCAGATGAACACCGACCAGATAAGCGCCCTCGACAAACAGCAGACGGTCGTCATCCTGACGGGCGGGATACTCGAACAGCACGGCCCGCACCTGCCGTCTTTCACCGACGGCTACTCGAACGAGTGGCTGACGCAAAGATTGGCCGAGGCGATTGTCGAGCGCGCGGGGAGGCCGGTGCTCCTGTTCCCGACCATCCCGCTCGGCCACGAGGGCGCGAACGAGATTGCCGCCAAGCACGTCTTCCCCGGCACGTACTCGGTTCGCAGGACGACGCTCCGGGCCGTCTTCATGGACTTGGCGACCGAACTCGGCGAGCAGGGGTTCCGCCGAATCTTCGTCGTGCACGGCCACGGCGCGCCCTATCACAACCTGATGCTCGACCAAGCGGGCGAGTATTTCCGCGACACGTACGACGGCGGGATGATGGTTCACCTGAGGGGGCTTCTACCCACCCCCGAACAACTTGCCAAACTGGGGCTGACCCCGCCGAACCTGAACCTGTCAGACGCGGCGCGGAATGAAATCGGCAGACTAGACGAGCACGCCGGGTTCGACGAGACGAGCCGCCTGATGTTCCTGCGCCCCGACTTGGTCAGCCCCACTTACGGCGAGCTCGTCCCGCTAACGGTGAACGACTTTGTAAAGTTTTTCAGCGCCGCCAGAGTCGAGAAATGGCCCGGCTACCTGAGCTCCCCGCGCCTCGCCAGCGCGGGCCACGGCGCACGCCTACAGCAGTACCGCTCGGCGCGGGACAACGCCCTCGCCCTCGCCCTCCTCGGCGGCGCTCTGGACGAGAGAGACATCCCGCGCTACTCGACCATGATCACGGGCGACAAACAGATAATGGCCGAACTCGCGGGCTCCACCAGAAACGAAGTCGAGAGGGAGAAGAGGCAGCGCGAGTGGATGAGAAGGAAGGGGATTGAGTGAGACGCCGACGTGTGCCCGAGAACGTTCACTTCGGGGCCGGGTCGGCGAACTTTCCCTTGACGCTCTCCGGTATCCGCATCTTGCGGCGGTTGGAGTCGACGGCGACGTAGATGACTTCGGCCTCGGTGACCGTGATGCGCTCCTCGCCCGTGCCGCCGTAGCGTTGGGCCTCGACGAGGACGCGCACCGTGATCGACGTGTTCCCGATGCGCGCCGTCTCGGCGTAGAAGCTGACCAAGTCGCCGACGAAGACCGGCTCGTGGAAGACGACCTCGCGCATGGCGACCGTCACGAAGCGCTCGACGCCCGTCCGGCGGTGGGCCTCGACCGCCCCGGCCATGTCGATGTAGCTGAGGATGATGCCGCCGAAGATGGTGCCCTGCGGGTTCGTGTCGCGCGGCAGAAGCGTGATGCGGATGGCCGGGTCTTTCTCCATTGCGCCTGAGCATGACGGCGCGCGCCGCGCGGTGTCAAGCGCGCCCCGGTTGACAGGACGCCAATTTAGAATTATTCTAAACTCACTTTTTATAACGTCATGGCAGGCAGGGAGATTCAGGGCGGCGCGCGGGGGCGCGGGCTGACCCGGCAGCGCCGGGTCGTGCTCGGCGTCATCGAGGCGGGCGGCGAGCACCTGACGGCGGTCGAGATTCACGAGGCCGCGCGGCGGGAGCTGCCCCGTCTGAGTTTCGCCACCGTCTACAACTCGCTGAAGTTTCTCAAAGAGGCCGGGCTCATACGCGAGATAAGCTTCGGGTCGGGCGGCGCGAGCCGCTTCGACCGCGTCGAGGCGCGCCACGACCACGCGCTCTGCACCGTGTGCGGCCGCCTCGTCGACTTCGACCTCGCGGAGACGGCCGCCCTCATGCGCGCCGCCGCCCGCCGCACGCGCTTCAAGCCCGAGACGATCAGTCTGACGCTCACGGGCGTCTGCCCCGACTGCCGCCGCCGCGACGAGTGACCCCGCGAGCCGCCCGCCCGGAGTCCGACGACGGGCGCGGCGGCCGAAATTTTTTATGACCGACGGCAACTCAAATCTTACGGAGGAATGATGGACACCACGACGACTCAGAGGAGGGGCGCGAAGGTCGGCGAGCCCGCGCCGGACTTCGACATGCCCTCGACCAAAAACATCGAGAAGCTCGACCAGAACGTCAGGCTCTCGGACTACCGCGGGCAGTGGCTCGTGCTCCTGTTCTACCCGCTCGACTTCACCTTCGTCTGCCCGACCGAGCTGACGGCGTTTAGCGACCGCATCGAGGACTTCGAGGGCATCGGCGCGGCCGTCATCGGCGTCTCGACCGACTCGGTTCACTCGCACCGCGCGTGGCTGCGCACGCCGCGCGAGCAGAACGGCGTCGAGGGCCTGAAGTACCCGCTCGCGTCCGACATCACGAAGCAGGTCTCGCGCGACTACGGCGTGCTCATCGAGGAGAAGGGCGTCGCGCTGCGCGGCCTCTTCGTCGTCGACCCGGAGGGCGTCCTCCGCTACGCCGTCATCCACGACCTCAACGTCGGGCGCTCGTCCGAGGAGACGATTCGCGTCATACAGGCGCTCCAGACCGGCGGCCTCTGCCAAGCCGAGTGGCGTCCGGGTCAGGAGACGCTCAAGGTCTGAAGCACGCAGCCGCCGGCGGCCGACAGCTAAAGAGGGTTCGTCATGCCGATGAGGATTGGGACGGAGATGCCGTCGTTCGAGGGGGCGACGGAGTGGTTCAACGCGACGGCGGCGCGCGCGGCCGAGGAGGTGCGCGGGCACGCGACGCTCGTGCACTTCTGGTCGGTGAGCTGCGGCATCTGCAAGGAGCAGATGCCGCGCGTGGCCGAGTTGCGCGACGCGCGCGCCGCGGACGGCCTGCGCGTCGTCGCCGTCCACATGCCGCGTCAGGAGGCCGACACCGACGTCGAGCAGGTGCGCGACTGCGTGGCCGCGTGCGACATCACCGAGCCGTGCGCGGTCGACAACCGCCACGCGCTGCGCGACGCCTTCCAGAACGAAAAGGGGTACGTCCCCGCCTACTACGTCTTCGACGCCGAGGGGAAGCTCCGCTGCTTCGCGGCCGGCGAGAACGGCCTGCGCGTCGTCACGCCGACCATCGAGCGCCTGCTCGCCGCGACGGCGAAAGAGACGGCGGCGTAAAGAAGAGAAAAGGTAAAAGTGAAAAGGCCGGGGGTTTGACGAGAACGGTTCTCGTCAAACCCCCGGCCATTTCACTTTCACTGCGCCCCGCTTTTAGGTCAGCCTGCCGAAGAGCCAGCTGAGCAGGTAGAGGCTCACGGCGATGGAGAGGCCGAGCAGGGCCAAGAGGACGAGCATGACGAGGATGACGAAGAGCCAGTCGCTCAGGCGACCGCGCCGCGCCTCCTCGCCCGAGACCGTCGCGCGCTCTTTGAGTAGCTCGACGTTCTTCTGGTTCGCCTTCCAAGCGGCGTCGAAGATGTCGCCGACGAAGGGGACTGAGCCCAAGATGTAATCGACCCCGATGTTGATGCCCATGCGCAGGAGCGTCGCCTTCGAGACGCGGTAGCGGACGCCGGCCGCGAGGATGTAGAAGGAGACGGCGGTCGTCGCCATGTCGCCGACGCCGGGCACGAGGCCGACGAGCGCGTCGAGGCCGATGCGCCAGCCCGTGCCGGGGATGCGAAACAGCCCGTCCATCCAGCGGCTCAGCTCGTCCAGACTGCGCTCGATCTCGGCCCGCGTGTGGTGGTGCGTGACGGAAGCCTTCGCCGCCTGCCTCTCAAGTTTCGTGTCCGCCATCGAGAGCCATCATAGGCGAGTCGGGCCTTCCCTACAACGTGGCCGAAGCGGGCGCCGATGGGTTATGATGGCCGACAGCTTTGGCCCGAAGGGATGCTCCATGCCCGTCTCCACGCCCGCGCGAAAATTTAAGCGAAACGTTCGTCCCGTCTCACTCGCACTCGCGCTCCTGTGCGCCGCGCTGCTCGCCACTTGGCCGACCGTCGCGCACGAGGGCGAGCACCACAGCCCCGGCGGCAACGGCCAGCCCAACGACGCGCCGCTCGCCGCCATGTCGTTCACGCCCTGCGTGGACGGCAGCGCCGCGACCTTCCCCTGCCATAACGTCGACCTCGCCTCCTTCCTCCCGCTCGCGGAGATCGGCGGCGGCACGGCCAACGACGTGTGGGGCTGGACAGACCCGCAGACGGGCCGCGAGTACGCGCTTCTGGGACGCTCGAACGGCGTCTCCTTCGTCGACATCACCACGCCGGAGCAGCCCCTCTACCTCGGCAACCTCCCGACGCACACCGTCGAGTCGCTCTGGCGCGGCCTGAAGGTCTACCGCAACCACCTCTACGTCCTGAGCGAGGCCGCCGGCCACGGCCTACAGGTCTTCGACCTGACGCGCCTGCGCAACGTCACGTCGCCCCCCGTCAACTTCACGGAGACGGCACACTACGCCGGCTTCACGAGCGCGCACACGCTCGCCGTAAACGAAGAGACCGGCTTCGCCTACGCCGCCGGCACGCAGCCGAACGCGTCGCTCCCGCAGGGCGCGGGCACCTGCACGGGCCGCGGCCTGCACGTCGTCAACTTGCAGAACCCGTCCGCGCCGGCCTTCGCCGGCTGCGTCGACGCGGACGGCTACACGCACGAGACACAATGCGTCGTCTACCGCGGCCCCGACTCGGAGCACCGCGGCCGCGAAATCTGCTTCAACTCGAACGAGGACACGCTCACCATCGTCGACGTGACGGACAAGACGAAGCCGGAGCAGTTGTCGCGCACCGACTACGAGGGGCGCGGCTACACGCATCAAGGGTGGCTGACGGGCGACCACCGCAACTTCCTCCTCGACGACGAGTTGGACGAGCGGAACTTGGGGATGAACACGAGAACCTTCGTGTGGGACGTGACGGACTTGGACGCGCCGTCCGTGCGCGCCGTGCATCAGGGCGTCTCGACGGCGATTGACCACAACCTCTACGTGCGCGGGCGCTTCGCCTTCGAGTCGAACTACCGGAGCGGGTTGCGCGTGCTCGACGCGTCGGGCGCCGGGTCGGGGCAGTTGAGCGAGGTCGCCTTCTTCGACGTGTACCCGGTCGACGACCAGCCGATGTTCAACGGCAGTTGGAGCAACTACCCTTTCTTCGCGAGCGGCACGGTCGTCGCGAGCGGCATCGAGCAGGGGCTGTTCGTGCTGCGCCCGCGCGTCGGGATGGAGGTGCGGATTGATTACGCGCCCTTCTTCGTCCGCCAGCACTACCAAGACTTCTTCAACCGCGACCCGGACGAGGCGGGGCTCGGCTTCTGGACGCACGAGATCGCCGCGTGCGTCGCCGACGCGGCCTGCACCGACGACCGACGGACTGCCGTCTCCGCGGCCTTCTTCCTCTCCATCGAGTTTCAGCAGACCGGATATTTTCTGCACCGCCTGCACGCTTCAACGTTCCCCGCGGGCCTCCCGCGCTTCCAAAAGTTCGTCACCGATTTGCGGAGCTTGGGCGCGGGAGTCGTCGTCGGCCAAACGGGTTGGGAGGCGAAGCTCGCGGAGAACAGGCACGTGTTTTTGCGCGAGTGGGTCGCGCGCCCCGAGTTCGTCGCCGAGCACCCGAC
>DASQDT010000107.1:0-9637 GCA_035634035.1 Pyrinomonadaceae bacterium
ACGCGCCCGGCCGAGTCGGCGTCGAGCGCGCGCACCTTGCGCAGCAGCGCGTAGCCGTCCTCGTCGGGCATCCCGATGTCGCTGACGAGGATGTCTGGGCGGAACTCGCGCAGCGCGGCGAGCGCCTCGGCCGCCGACGCGACGGCCGCGACCGTCGCGCCGCGCTGGCCGAGCACGGCCGTCAGAAGATGACGCGCGTCCTCCTCGTCGTCGACGACGAGCACGCGCAGGCCCTCCAAGACCGCGGACTGCGCGTTGCGAATCGCGGAGTGGTCTCCGTCGCGCGCGGCCCCTTCCTCATTCCGCAATCCGAAATCGGCGTTCCGCAATTCCGTCAGCGGCAGCTCGACCGTGAAGCGCGCGCCGCGCCCCTCGCCGTCGCTCTCGGCCGCGACCGTCCCGCCGTGGAGCTCGACCAAGTGTCTGACGATGGCTAGGCCCAGACCGAGTCCGCCGTGACGGCGCGTGATGCGCTGGTCGGCCTGCCGGAAGCGGTCGAAGACGTAGGGCAGGAACTCGGGCGCGATGCCCTGACCCGTGTCCGCGACGACGATGCGGACGCGCGTGCCGGCGCGCTCGACGCGCGTCAGCACTTCGCCGCCAGCGGGCGTGAACTTGACGGCGTTCGACAGAAGATTCCACATCACCTGCTGGAGCCGCGCCGGGTCGCCCCACACCGCGCCCACGCCCGGCTCCGACTCCGCGACGAGGCGGATGCCTTTGGTCGTCGCGGCCGGGCGGACGCCCTCGACGGCCGCCTCGATTATCGTATGCAGCTCGGCCGTGCGCGCGTCGAGCGTGAGCTTGCCCGTGATGATGCGCGACACGTCCAAGAGGTCTTCGATGATTTGCGTCTGCGCCTTCGCGTTGCGCTCGATGGTCTCGATGGCGCGCGCCGAGGTCTCGCGGTCGAAGGAGGTCGTGCGCAGCATCGAAGACCAGCCGACGATGGCCGTCAGCGGCGTGCGCAGCTCGTGAGAGACGGTCGCCAGAAATTCGTCCTTGATTCTGTTGGCGGCCTCGGCCTCGGCGCGCAGGCGGCGTTCGGTCTCGTAGAGCCGCGCGCGTTCGAGCGCCAGCGCGCACTGCTGCGCGAGCGCCTGCATGAAGGCGTGATCCTCCTCGCCGAACTTCTGCGGGCGCGGGAAGCTCAGGCCCAACGCCCCGATGGTGCGCCCCTCGACCATGAGCGGGAGCGCGACGAGCGCGCGGCTGCCCGTGATCGAGGCGAGCGGGCCGAGGCCCGGGTAGCGCTCGCCCCAGTCGTCGAACGTCTCGATGATGACGGGCAGGCGCTCGCGCGTCGCGTCGGCGATGGGGACGGGAGTGTCCAGAGTGAAGCGCCGCCACTTCTCGGCCAGCTCCGGCGGGAAGCCGCGCGTCGCGACGAGCTCCAAGACGGCTCCGTCCTCGTCGAGCGCGCCGACCGTGCCGGCGTGCGCGCCCAGAGAGTTCATCCCCTGCTCGATGACGGCCGCCGCGACCTCGGCCGGCGTCACCGCCTGCGACAGGGCCGACGCGACGGCCTGAAGCCGCGCGAGGCGGTCGGACGTGCGCTCGGCCTCGCGCCGCGTCTTCTGCTCGGCGCGGTAGAGGCGCGCGCTCTCGACGGCGAGCGCCGCGCGCGCGGCCAGCTCCTCGGCGAACGACAAGTCCTCGGGCGTGTGGTGGCGGCCCGACTCCGTGTTGACGAAGGTGATGACGCCGATGACGCGCTCGCGCGTCTTGAGCGGGACGAGCATCGCGGAGCGGAAGCCGACGCCGCGCAGGAGCGCCAAGTGCTCCTCGCTCACCGCGCTCGCCGCGAGCAGCTCGTCCGTCACGTGCGGGTAGAACTCCGACTCGCCCGTCCGCAACACCTGATAGACGCCGCGCGGCATTGCGGGGTCGGGCGGGTAGCGTTTTGAAAGCTCCTGCGCCCACTCGACCCTCGCCGGGTCGACGTGCGCGAACGCCAGACGACGCAGCCCGCCCTCCTCGTCCGAGATGTCGACGCCGCACCAGTCGGCGAAGTGCGGGACGGCGAGGCGCGCGACGGTCGCGAGCGTCGTCTCGTAGTCGAGCGAGGCCGACAGCGCCTTGCTCGCCTCGGCCAAGAAGTGCTCGTTCTCCTCTTGGCGGACGCGGTCGGTGATGTCGGTCGTCACGCCGCGCATCCCGAGCGGGCGGCCGTCGGCGTCGCTGATGACCGAGGAGCGCGACTCGACCCAGACGACGCGGCCGTCCTTCGCCACCCAGCGGAAGCGGTTGAAGCCCGTCAGGCCGCGCTCGTAGTGCTCGGCCGCGGTGCGCGCGGCCTGCTCGCGGTCTTCCGGGTGCACGATCTTGAGCCAGAAGTTCGGCTCCGAGAGCCACTCCGAGACGCCGTAGCCGAGCATCTCCTCGACGTAGTCGCTGACGAAATCTATCCGCTGGCTCGCCTCGTCCGGCACGCCCCAAGCCTCCCACACGACGCCCGGCACGCTTGCGACGAGCGACTGCAAGTGACGCCGCTGGTCTTCGAGGCGGGCGGCCAGACGCTCCTTCTCGGCCTCGGCGCGCTTGCGCGCGGTCACGTCGCGCGCCACGCCCTCGACGGCGACGGGCCGGCCGTCCCTCTTCGAGACGCGCGTGCTCACTTCGAGCGTCAGGCGGCGGCGGTCGCGCGTCAGGATGTCTATCTCGTAGACGGTCGGGCTCGGGTCGTCGAGCTTGGCCGCGGTCATCCGCTTCGCAAGCTCCAAGTGTTCGGGGACGACGACCTGCGCGATGTTGAGGCCGCCCAGAATCTCCTCGCGCGTGTAGCCGGTTATCTCCGCGCCGGCGCGGTTGATGGAAAGATAGTTACCTTCGAGGTCGTGCGCGTAGATGATGTCGTTGGCGTTCTCCAGAAGCGAGCGGTAGCGCTCCTCGGCCTCGACGCGCGCCGTCACGTCCTCGTGCATGAGGACGACTTCGAGCACGCGCCCCTCGGAGTCCTTGACGGGGTAGGCGACGGCCTTCGTCCAGCGGCGCGGCTCGGCGTAGCGCGTCACGCCGGGAATCGTCTCGTTCGGGTCGTAGAGGACTTGCGGAATCTCGACGGCCTCGCCGGCGAAGGCGCGCCGGATGTAGGGCATGACGCCGTTCTCGACGAGCTGCTGGTCTTCGAGGATGTTGTAGCCCTCGATCTGTTCGAGCGTGACGCCCCAGAGCTGCTCCCACGCGCGGTTGACCTCGACCGTGTGTCCGTCGGGCGCGATGATCTGGATGCTCTGCGGCGACTGTTCGAGGACGGCGCGGAAGCGCTTTTCGGAGGGCTGCTGGTTGGGACGAGGGGTCTTCATTTCGGTTCGGCGGCGCGGCGGTCTGAGGACGGCAAACAGCATAGCATGAGCGGGCGCGGAAATGTCTCGCGGCGTCGCGGGCCGTTTCAAGTCGTCAGTCTAAGTCGCCGACGGGGCGCGCCTCTGTACGTTGTCGTGCAGACTAAAGCGCGGCGTCCGTCGTACCCTGCGAGCATCCCCCGCAAAGGCCGTCTGTCCGCGCCGCCGTCGCGCGCCCGCTCTCCGGGCGTCGGCGTGTGCCCGCGCGGCGCTTCGGGGGTTTGGAAGACTCACAGGGGGGAACAAGGAATGAACGAGAAGTTAATCAAGCTCGCGCACGTCGCGGCGATTGCGGCCATTCTGCTCGCGGGGTTGATATTCTTCGCGCGGAGTAGCTCCGGCACGAGCGCGCAGAACACGAACGCGAACGCCAACGCGAACACCAATCAGAACACCTCCGGCCACACGGGGCACGGCTCGAACACCAACGCCGGCAACATGAACGCGGGCGGCCAGATGGGCGGCGCCGCCGTCAACTCGACCGACCGCAAGTTTGTCATGGACGCGGCGATGGGCGGGATGATGGAGGTCGAGTTGGGCCGCCTCGCCGTCGAGCGCGGGGCGAGTGACGCCGTCCGGCAGTTCGGACAGCAGATGGTCGACGACCACACGCGCGCCAACCAGCAGTTGATGGAGCGCGCCTCGGCCGCGGGGCTCACGCCCCCGTCCGCGCTCGACTCGAAGCACCGCAACGCCGTGCAGAAGATGGCGCGTCGTTCGGGCGCGGAGTTCGACCGCGAGTACGCGCGCCAGATGGTCAAAGACCACGAGAAGACCATCGCGCTCTTCCAGCGCGAGGCCGCGCGCGGCTCGCACGCCGACCTCCGGGCCTTCGCCTCCGAGACGCTCCCGGCGCTCGAAGGACACCTGCGCATGGCGCGCGACTTGGCCGCGGCCACGGGCGGCCGTCGCAACGGCAACACGAACAGCAATATGCCGAACACCGGCACGGGCTCGCCGCGCCCCTAGACCCTTTTGCGGGTGACGCTCTGAAACTAAGAGCCTGACTCGCGCGGCCCGCGCGCGCGTTGAAAAAAGCTGGCCGGCCCCTTCTTCCGTCCCGCGAAAGCGAGGGCGGCCGGAGGGGCCGGCATTTTTTTACCCGCGGCCCGCGCCGCTTGCATAATCCACCGAAAATCCGCAGTATGTCCGCACCGTGCGCGAGGCTGTAAAGACTGATTGCGCGCCCGGCTCGCCGTTTAAAAGTCCAAAAAAGTCCGGCCCGAAGATATGCTCAAGAAGATAATCTCTCTCTCTTCCTGCCTCCTCCTCTTCGCCGCCGTCGCGGCGACAGGCGCGCTCGCGCAGCAGCCGCCCGCGGCCACGCTGCGCGGCGTCGTCACAGACCAGAACGGCGCGGCCATCCCCGGCGCATCCCTGCGCGTGACGCAGCGCGAGACCGGCGCGGTGCACGCCGCCACGTCCGACAGCGAGGGCGTCTACGTCTTCCCGAACCTCGCGCCGGGCGACTACGAGTTGCGCGTCGAAGCGGTGGGCTTCGGGCCCAAGACCTCGAAGGTTCCCGTCATCCTTCAGGTCGGGCAGAACGTGACGGTCGACGTCGCGCTCGAAGTCGGCATCGCGACGGAGACCATCAACCTCATCGGCACTTCACCGATGATCGACACGACGGCCTCGAAGGTCGACACCGTCATCGCCGAGGGCGAGATAGCCAACCTCCCCTTGAACGGCCGCAACTTTCTCGAACTCGCCCTGCTCGCCCCCGGCAACGCGCCCGCGCCCAACTTCGACCCGACGAAGACCAACACCGTCGTCGTCTCTTCGGCCGGTCAGTTGGGGCGTGGCGGGAGCGTCACCGTCGACGGCGCGGACACGAACGACGACGTGGTCGGCGGCTCCGTGCAGAACGTCCCGCAGGACGCCGTCATGGAGTTCCAGATCGCGACCAACCGCTTCGACGCGCGTCTCGGTCGCTCGGCCTCCTCGGTCGTCAACATCGTGACGAAGGCGGGCACGAACGAGTTTCACGGCTCGGCCGCCGCCTTCTTCCGCGACGCGCGCCTGCAAGGTCTGCCCGCCACCTTCGACCGCACGAACGGGGACGAGCCGCCCTTCGACCGCCAGCAGTACTCCCTGACGCTCGGCGGCCCCATCAAGGTCAACCGCGCCTTCTTCTTCGGCGCGTTCGAGTACCGCAATCAGGACGGCGCTGTTCTCGTCGGCGCGCGCGACACGGCCCGCCGCACAATCACGCGCGGCTTCGCCGGCGCGCCCCTCGACGACGCGCTCTCGACCGCCCGCCTCGACTTCCACCCGACCGAGCTCGACCACGTCACCCTCCGCCACTCGTTCCAGCTCGAAGAGACGGTCGCGGCGAGCACCTTAGTGCGCGCCATCGGCTCGGCCTCGCAGCGGCAGTCGGGGCGCAACCGCACGCACTCGTTCGTCGCCAGCTATATGCGCAGCCTCTCCTCGACCGCGGTCAACGGCCTCACCTTCAGCTTCAGCGACTTCGTCAACCAGACCGTCCCCGTCGCGCCGGGGCCGCAGCTGACCTTCCCGAGCATTCAGGACGGCGCGTCGTTCCGCGTCCCGCAGGAGACGCGGCAGAGGCGCTTTCAGGTCTCCGACACGCTCGCCCTCATCCGCGGCAACCACACGCTCAACGTCGGCGGCGACGTGCAGCGCGTGCTCGCCGACTTCCGCCTCGACGTTTTCCAAGAGGGCCGCGTCGAGTTCATCGAGGACTTCCCCGACTTCGACCGCAACGGCGACGGCCGCACGGACGACGACGACCTCCTCTTCGCCGTCACCCTGCGCAGCGCCTTCCCCGAGCGCCCGCTCCTCATCCCCGAGACGAACAACACCTACCTCGGCCTCTTCGTCCAAGACGACTGGCGCGCGAGCGCGAACCTGACCTTGAATTTCGGCCTCCGCTACGAGCTCGACACCGACGTCAAAAACGTCAGCCGCTTCGACGAGATAAACCCGCTCGTCCTCCCCTTCCTGCGCGGCACGCGCGACCGCGACAAGAACAACTTCGCCCCGCGCGTCGGCTTCAACTGGGACGTGCGCGGCGACGGCCGCACGAGCATTCACGGCGGCTACGGCATCTACTACGACCGCGTCACGCTCCAGATACAGTCGCTCGAACGCGGACTCGACGGCCGCGCGCTCCCCGTCGAGGTGCGGGCCGGCAACGTCTTCTTCATCCCGCCGCCGTGCCTGTTCGACCCGACGTGTGGGCAGTTCCCGCCGCCCGCGCCGACGCTCGCCTCGCCCTTCACGGGCTTCCTCCTGCCCGGCGCGGGCGCGGGCGGCATCAACATCATCGACAACGACCTGCAGAACCCGATGGTGCAGCAGACGAACGTCGGCATCCAGCACGAGCTGGCCGGCGACCTCGTCGTGCGCGCCGACTACCTGCACAACTTCGGCACGCACTTCATCATCGGGCGCACCATCGGGCAGGTCTTCAACCCCGTCGTCGGCGGCCCCGACTTCGTCAAAAACTTGGAGTCGAGCGTCAAGACCAAGTACGACGGGCTGCTCCTGAGCGTCGAGAAGCGCTACTCGCGCCGCCACAGCTTCCGCGCCTCCTACACGCTCTCGAAGGCTTTCAACTACGCGAACGACGACCAGATTCCCTTCTCGAACGGCCCCGTAGACCCGACGAACCTCCAACTCGAATACGGCCCGACGCCGAACGACCAGCGCCACCGCTTCACCTTCTCCGGCGTCTTAGACGCGCCCCTCGGCGTCCGCCTGTCGCCCATCTGGACGGTCGCCTCCGCAGTCCCGATGGACATTCTGCTGCCCGACGGAAGCTCGCGCGTGCCGACGATTCAGCGCAACGCGGGCGGACGCCTCTTCCGCACGGGCGCGGAGCTGAACGCGTATTTGACGGCGCTCAACGCGGCGGGCGGCGTGCCGGGCGTCGGCCCGCTCCCGCTCGTCTCGCCCGACGCGCGCTTCGGCGACAGCTTCAACTCGTTCGACCTGCGCGTCTCGCGCCCCGTCCGCCTCGGCGAGCGCGTGACGGTCGAGCCTATCGCGGAGGTCTTCAACCTCTTCAACGTGACGAACGTGCTCGGCGTCTCGAACGTCAACTACTCGGGCTTCACGAACGTCCTCGTGCGCGACCGTCAAGACCCGTCGAGCCCCGGCTTCCTGCGCTCGTCGTCCTTCGGGCGGCCCGTCACGACGGCCGGCGGCGTCTTCGGCTCGGGCGGCCCGCGGGCCTTCCAGTTCGCCGCGCGCGTCACGTTCTGAAACGCGCGCCGGATGAAACGCGATGAGTGACGAAGGCGGCTTGCGGCGGCAGATAGGTTTGCGCACGGCGACGGCGCTCGTCGTCGGCGAGACCATCGCCGTCGGAATCTTCCTGACGCCGGCCGAGATGGCGAAGTCGCTAGGGTCGCCCGCGCTCGTCCTCGCCGTGTGGCTCGTGATGGGCGCGATGGCCCTGTGCGGCGCGCTCTGCTACGGAGAGTTGGCCGCGCGCTTCCCCGAGGCGGGCGGCGGCTACGTCTACCTGCGCGAGGCTTACGGGCGGCCCGTCGCCTTCCTCTACGGGTGGATGGCGCTGCTCGTGATGGATCCCGGCATTACGGCCGCGCTCGCCGTCGGTTTGGGCGGTTACGCGGCCTATCTTTTCGGACTCGGCGGCGCGTGGCCGAAGGTGATAGGCGTCGGGGCAATCGTCTTGGTCGCGGCGGCGAACGTGCGCGGCGTGAGCTTCGGCGCGGGGCTCGTGCGCTGGCTGACGGTGCTCAAGCTCGGCCTACTACTTCTCATCCCGCTCTGGGGCTTCGGACTCGCTCTCGGCGATTGGTCGAACTTCACGCCGCTCGTCGCGCAGCGCGAGGGCTCGGCCCCGCTCGTCGGCGCGCTCGCGGGCGCGCTGGTTGTCGCCTTCTTCTCGTTCGGCGGGTGGTGGGATTTGAACAAGCTCGCGGGCGAGGTGCGCGAGCCCTCAAAGACTCTGCCGCGCGCGCTCGCCTACGGCGTCCTCGTCGTCACGCTCGTCTACATTCTGACGAGCGCCGTCTTCGTCTACCTCGTGCCCATCGAGCGCGTCGCTTCGGGCGAGACGTTCGCGGCGCAGGCGGGCGAGGTCTTGTTCGGGCGCGCGGGCGGGCAGGTGTTCGCCGCGATCGTCGTCGTCGCCGTCGGCGGGAGCCTCGCCGGGCTGATGCTGGCCGCGCCGCGAGTCTATTTCGCGATGGCGCGCGACCGACTGTTCCCCGAGGCGGCGGCGCGACTCCACCCGAAGACGGGGACGCCGGCGCGGGCCGTCGTCGTGCAGGCGGCGCTCGCCTCTCTGCTCGTCGCGCTCGGCACGTTCCGCGAGATAGTCGCCTACTTCATCTTCTCCGTCGTCGTCTTCATCGCGCTCACCGTCGTCGCCCTCTTCGTCCTCCGCCGGCGCGAGCGCGCGGTTGATGAGAGACGCGCTGACGAAAACGGTGTGACGCGCCGGGCGACGGACGGGGTCGTCTACAGGACGCCGGGTTATCCCCTGACGCCCGCGTTCTTTCTTCTGCTGACGGCGCTGATGCTCGTCCTGCTCGGGGCGGGCAGCCCGCGTCAGTCGCTCTTGGGCGTCGCGGTGGTGGCGTCGGGGCTGCCTTTTTATTATCTTGTTTTCCGCAGAGGCCGGGCGGCCCGCGCGCCTTCGGCCGGGGAGGAGCACACGACCTCATGACATGGATTAAGACCGTCCCGTTCGCCGAGGCCGACGAGCGCCTGCGCCGCGCGATGGAGGCGCAGCACGCCATCTACCCCGCCGAGTACGCGCAGCCCGTCCACCCGACGGCCGACGGCGAGTCCTCCGGCATCGTCGCCTCGCACAGCCTCATCCCCGACGCGCTCCACCACGCCTTCTCGACCTTCGGCGTGCTGATGTCGCCCGAGCTGCCGCTGACGCGCGCGCAACACGAGATGATTACGACGGTCGTCTCGGTGACGAACCGCTGTCATTATTGAATCGAGTCGCACGCAGAGTTTCTGCGTCGGGTGACCTTAGACGAAGAGCTGGTGCGGGCGCTCCAAGACGACTACCGCGAGGCCCCCATCTCGGAGCAGGATCGCGTCATGCTCGACTACGTCGCGCAGGTGACGCGCGACGCCACGCGCATCTCGCCCGACGACCACGCGCGCCTGCGCTCAGTCGGCTTCGACGACCGCGCCATCCTGCAAATCACCCTCATCGCCGCGTGGTTCAACTACATCAACCGCGTCGCCGACGCGCTCGGCGTCGGGCGCGACTGACGCCGGGGTAAAAGTAAAAAGGCGGGAGGTCGATGAGAACGGCTCTCATCGACCTCCCG
>DASQDT010000108.1:0-17729 GCA_035634035.1 Pyrinomonadaceae bacterium
ACTTGCGCGAGCGTATGCGCGAGGCCCTGCGCTCGCTCGGCCCCGAAGCGCTCGACGTTTCGACGGACGCCGACATCGCGCTCCACGGCGCGACGGGCGGCGGGCAAGGCTTGGTCATCATCGCGGGCACGGGCTCGATCTGCTGCGGGCTGAACGCGCGCGGGCGCAAGGCTTACGCGGGCGGGTGGGGGCCGCTCGCGGGCGACGAGGGCGGCGGCTCTTGGGTGGCGCGCGAGGGCCTGCGCGCCGTCGCGCGCGCCGCTGACGGACGCGGGCCGACGACGCGCCTCGTCGAAGCCTCGTGCCTCTACTTCAACGTCGCTAAGGCCGACGACCTCGCTTTCGCCATCTACGCGCCTTCGATGACGAACCACGCCGTCGCCGGATTCGCGCGCCACGTCATCGAGGCGGCGAAGTCGGGCGACGAGGTGGCGCGCGCGATCATGACGGAAGGCGGGCGCGAGCTTGGAGTGGCGGCCGTCACGGTGATAAAAGCGTTGCGCATCGAGCGCGAGAGTTTTCCGGTCGGCTACGTGGGCGGGATGTTCTCGGCGGGCGAGCTCATCTTCGGGCCTTTGGGCGAGGCGGTCACCCCGGTCGCGCCGGGCGCATACTTCACGCCGCCGCGACTCGCCCCGGCCGAGGCCGCCGCCGAGATGGCGCGCGAGCGCCTGCGCCTCGCGCTCGCCGGCTGAGCGAGAAGCCATGAGCAACGAATCACACGAGCACGTCCCCGTCACCGAGCAGGAGAACCCGCGCACGCGCGACATCGGGCAGCTCCCGACGCTCGACGTGGTGCGGCTGATGAACGACGAGGACACGCACGTCGCCGACGCCGTCCGCCGCGTGCTCCCCGAGGTGGCCGGCGCGGTCGAGCGCATCGTCGCGCGGCTCAAGGACGGCGGGCGACTCTTTTACGTCGGCACGGGAACTTCGGGAAGGCTCGGCGTGCTCGACGCCTCGGAGTGCCCGCCGACCTTCGGCGTCTCGCCCGAGCTCGTGCAGGGCGTCATCGCGGGCGGCTACGAGGCCTGCCACCGCGCGACCGAGGCTTCGGAGGACGACGCGGGCGCGGGCGCGCGCGACCTCGACGCGCGCGGCTTTGCGGCGGGCGACGTGCTCGTCGGCATCGCCGCGTCGGGCCGCACGCCCTACACCGTCGGCGCGCTCGAACACGCGCGCGCGCTCGGCGCGTTCACCATCGCGCTCACCTGCGCGCCCGCGTCGCCCGTGACGCGCGCGGCCGAAGTGTCCATCGTCCCGGTCGTCGGCCCCGAAGTCATCGCCGGCTCGACGCGTCTGAAGGCCGGGACGGCGCAGAAGTTGGTCTTGAATATGCTCTCGACGGCGACGATGATTCGTCTCGGCTACGTTTAGGGAAACCGCATGACGAACCTCCAGCCGCGCACCGAGAAGCTGCGCGCGCGCTCGGTCAGGAGTCTGATGGCCGAGGCGGGGCTCGACGGCGAGGCGGCGCGCGCGGCGCTGGACTCGGCGGGCGGCGACCTCCGCGCGGCGCTCGTGATGGCGAAGACCGGGGCGACGCGCGAGGAGGCCGAGCGCGCGCTCGACGAGTCGCACGGCGTCGTCACGCGGGCCGCCGAGATCATCATGCGCGACGAGTGAGGCGGCCGGCGCGTTCCGCAAACGCAGTCCGTTGGTGTTATATTCGCCGTGACTTTCAAAGGCGAAGATTCGCTCTCCTCCTGCAAAACGTTTCATGGAAAGCTTCCCTCTGGCGCGCAAACTCTGGCCCCTCGCGTTCGCCTGCGCGTTCGCCGCCGCGCTCCAGCTCGCGCTCTACTTCATGTTCACGCGCCCGGCGCTGGCGGCCCTCGCGGAGCGGCGCACCTACGCGGGCTGGAGCTGGCTGAGCGTCGTGGGCTGGCACGCGGTCAACACCGCCGTCGGGGTCTGGCTCGTCTGGACATCGCTGCGCGAGCGCCGGACGCGCTTCGACGCGGAGGGCGTCAGCCGCCCGCGTTTCTTGCGCGCCCCCGTGCGAGTCGGTTGGGCCGAGGCCGAGAGCGTCTTCGTCGCGCCGCCCGAAGGGACGCCGCGCCTCGTCCGCATCAACGCGCCGCGGGCTTCCGTCGAGATTAACGCCCTGCACTACTCCGACCCGGCGGCCCTGCTCGCGCTCATCGAGGAGCGCATGGGCGCGGCGGTCGGCGCGGGCAGGGGCGCGCGCTGCGACGCGCACCTTAAAAACGCCAGATGAAAACTCTCGACCTCGTCATCATCTTCGGCTACCTCGCGGCCATCACGCTCTTCGGCGTCTGGTTCTCGCGACGGCAGAAGACGACGAAGGACTACTTTCTCGGCGACCGCAACGTGCCGTGGTGGGCCATCGCCGCCTCAATCGTCGCCACCGAGACCTCGACCATCACGTTCATCTCCGTGCCCGGGGTGGCGTTCGCGCGCGGCGGCAACTTCCAATTCCTCCAACTCGTCTTCGGCTATATGCTGGGGCGCGTCGTCATCTCGCTCCTCTTCATCCCGTCCTATTTTCGCGGCGAGCTGCTGACGGTCTACCAACTCCTCGAACGGCGCTTCGGCGGGCGCATCAAGATGCTCGCGGCCTCGCTCTTCGTCGTCATGCGCAACATCGCCGACGGCGTCCGTCTGCTGCTGACGGCGCTCGTCCTCGCCGCCGTCTACACGGCCTTCAAGCCCGGGGCGGACGCCGCTTCGATAGTCGTCTATTCCATCGTCCTCCTCGGCGCGGTGATGATCGTCTTCACCTACTTCGGCGGGATGGAGGCCGTCATCTGGGTCGAGGTCGTGCAGCTCGGCATCTACGTCGCGGGCGCGATAGCGGCGGCCGTCGTCCTCTCCAACTCCATCGACGGCGGCCTCTCGGGCGCGCTCGCGCAGGGCGCGCCGCTCGGCAAGACGAGCGTCGTCGATTGGGGCCTGCGCTGGACGCAGTACGAGTTCAAGAGCATCTTCGACCCGGCGCGGACGTGGCTCAGCTTCGGCCTGCCCATCGACCTGACGAAGAACTACACGTTCTTCGCCGGGCTCGTCGGCGGCTGCTTCCTGACGATGAGCACGCACGGCACGGATCAGTACCTCGTGCAGCGCTATCTTTGCACCGACCGCCCGCGCCGCGCCGCGGCCGCGCTCCTGACGAGCGGCGCGGTCGTGCTCGCGCAGTTCATCGGCTTCCTCTTCATCGGCCTCCTGCTCTTCGCCTTCTACCGACCGCACGCCGACCCGGCCTACACGGCCGCCGGCACGCCCGCCTCGTTCCCGTTCGCGGGCGGCGACAGAGTCTTCCCCGACTTCATCACGCACCACATGCCCTCGGGGCTCTCGGGCCTAGTCGTCGCGGCCATCTTCGCGGCCGCGCTCTCTTCGTCTCTCAACTCCATTGCGGCGACGGCCGTCAACGACCTCTACAAACCTTTCCGCCCGCGCCGCGACGACCGGCACTACTTGAAAGTCTCTCGCTGGCTGACGCTCATGTGGGGCGTCGTGCAGATGGGCGTGGCCTTCGTCGCGATGCGGCGCGAGCGTTCCGCGCTCGACGTGGCGCTCTCGGTCGCGTCGCTGATTAACGGGCCCATCTTGGGCGTCTTTCTCGTCGGCACTTTCCTGCGGCGCGTGAGCGAGCCGCCCGCGCTTCTGGGGATGCTCGCCAGCATGGCCGTCATGCTCTACGTCTACGCGCGGACGCCCGTAGCGTGGCCGTGGTACGCCGTCATCGGGAGCCTGACGACGTTCGTCGTCGCGTGGGCCGCGTCCTTCGCGTTCGCGCCCGCGCCCGCCGAGCGTCAGGACGAACTCGCGCCGGGCGGGGCCGACTGAAGTTCTTAAAATTTTTCGGGGCGGCGCGCGGGCGCGCACGCCGAATCAAAGGCTGATGATGAAACGAACGATGACACGCAAGCTGGCGGGCGCGGCCCTCCCCTTACTCCTGTCCGCGCTCCTCCTGCCCGGCGCGCTCGCGCCCCCGCCCGCCGCGCTCGCGCAGGCGGCGACGGCCGCCGCGCCCGCCGTCACGACGCACGCGCGCTACACGCGCCGCGCGTCCGACGAGGCCCTGCGTTGGGCCGACGCGGAGCTGAAAAAGATGACGCTCGACGAGAAGATCGGGCAGCTCATCTCGGTCGGCGTCAACGCGCGTTTCCAGAACCGCGAGAGCGACGAGTTCCGCGCGCTGCGCCGTCAGGTCGAGCAGAACCACGTCGGCGGCATCATCCTCTTCCGCGGCCCCGTCTACGAGTCCGTCCACCTCGTCAACCGGATGCAGTCGCTCGCGCGCCGCCCGCTTCTGGTCTCGGCCGACTTCGAGTCCGGCGTCGGGATGCGCTTCGACGACGCCATCAACTTCCCGTGGAACATGGCCGTCGGCGCGACCGGCAACCCCGACTTCGCGCGCCGACAGGGCGAGGCGACGGGGCGCGAGTCACGGGCGCTCGGCGTCCACCAAATCTTCGCGCCCGTCGTCGATGTCAACAACAACGCCGCCAACCCCGTCATCAACGTCCGCTCCTACGGCGAAGACCCGAAGGAGGTGGCGCGCTACGCCGCCGCCTTCGTCGAGGGCGCGCAGGGCGCCGGAGTCATCGCCACCGCCAAACACTTCCCCGGCCACGGCGACACGAGCGTCGACTCGCACCGCGGACTCCCCGTCATCAAAAACGACCGCGCGCGGCTCGACGCCGTCGAACTCGTCCCGTTCCGCGCGGCCATCGAGGCCGGGGTCGGCTCGGTCATGTCGGCCCACATCGGGCTCCCGCAGATAGACCCGACGCTCATCAAGCCCCTGCCGCGCGAGGCGGCGTTCAGGGCCGCGTACGTCGACGAGGGCGGCGAGATCGTTGACGAGAGCACGTACCTGCCGGGCACGCTCTCGTCGGCCGTCCTCGACCGCATCTTGCGCCGCGACCTCGGCTTCGACGGCATCGTCGTCACCGACGCGCTCGACATGAGCGGGCTCACCATCTACTTCCGTCAGGACGAGGCGGCCGTCCGCGCGCTCGAAGCCGGCGCGGATATGCTGCTCAAGCCGGCCGACCCCGAGGCCTGCGCCCGCGGCGTCCGCGAGGCCGTCAAGAGCGGTCGTCTCACGGAGGCGCGCGTCGAGGCGTCGGCCCGCCGCATCCTCGCCGCGAAGTACGACCTCGGCCTCGTCCGCGCGCGCCACGTCCCGCTCGAAGAGGTCGACCGGCTGGTTTCGACGCGCGAGACGATGGCCCTCGCCGACGAGATCGCGGCGCGCGCCGTCACGCTCGTCCGCGACGACGCGCGCCTGCTCGCGGGCGGCGGACTCCGCGCCGACGCGCGCATCATGAACGTCGGCATCACGAACGGCGAAGACCGCGAGCGCATCGCGACGCCCTTCGTCACGACTCTCCAACGCGCCGGGCGCAAAGTGGACTCCGTCGTCTTGGACTCGCGCTCGACGCCCGAGGAGACGGCCGCCGCGTTGAACAGAGCGGGCAAGGCCGACGTGGTCGTCGTCTCGATGTTCGGGCGCGTGCGCTCGGGAGCGGCCAACAGCGTCGGCCTCCCCGAGCCCGGCCTGCGCGTGCTGCGCGAGCTGCTCGCGCGAAAGACGCCGACGGTCGGCGTCAGCTTCGGCAACCCTTATCTGCTGCAAAGCTTCCCGACGCTCCAAACTTACGTCGTCGCCTACGGCGACATGCCGAGCCTCCAGCGCGCCGCCGCGCGCGCTCTCACGGGTCAGGCCGACGTGACGGGCCGACTCCCCATCTCGCTCCCCGGCCTCTACGCGCGCGGCACGGGGATTCAACTCAAGGCTGCGACGCAAGGCAACGCGGCGACGGGGAACTGACGGAAAAGCCATATGCCCGCATCAGCTAAGCTCTCAAGCACAACTCGCGGCACGACGAGCGGCGCGGCGACGCGCCTCGTCGCCTCGCTCGTCGTCGCCGTCTCGCTCGCCGCGCAAGCGTTCGCCGCCGCGCTGCCTTCGGCCAAGCCCGAGTCGGTCGGGATGTCGGCCGCGCGCCTCGCCATGATTGACGAGGCGGTCGGGCGTTCAATCGGGCGCAAGGAGACGCCGGGCGCGGTCGTCTTGGCGGCGCGCAAGGGTCGCGTCGTCTGGCGCAAGGCTTACGGCGCGCGCGCGCTCGTGCCCGCGCGCGAGGAGATGACGCCCGACACCGTCTTCGACGTGGCGAGCCTGACCAAAGTCGTCGCCACCTCGACGAGCATCATGATTTTGGTCGAGCGCGGGCTCGTCCGCCTCAACGACTCGGTCTCGCGTCACATCCCAGAGCTTAAAGGCGAGGGGCGCGAGCGCATCACGGTCGAGCACCTGCTCACGCACCGCTCCGGCTACGCGCCCGACTTCGACCTCGCCGAACGCTGGACGGGCCACGACGAGATGCTCAAGCGGCTCTACGCCGAGCGCCTGCGCGGCGCGCCCGGCGAGCGTTTCGTCTACAGCGACATCGGCATGATCGCGCTCGGCGAAATCGTCCGCCGCGCCTCGGGCGAGACGCTCGACGTGTTCGCGCACAAAAACATCTTCGCGCCTCTCGGCATGAAGGACACGGGCTTCCGCCCGATTGGCCGCGCAAGCTCCGCGCCTTCGGAACTCTCGCGCGTCGCGCCGACCGAGACCGTGAGCGCGATGCGAAGCTATCTCGGCGGGACGGGCGCGGCGGGCGCGGAGGGCGAGCGCCTCCTGCGCGGGGAGGTTCACGACCCGACCGCCAACCGCATGGGCGGCGTCGCCGGCCACGCCGGACTGTTCTCGACGGCCGACGACCTCGCCGTCTTCTGCCAGATGATTCTGAACGGCGGCGAGTACGAGGGCGCGCGCGTCCTGAGCCCGCTCGGCGTCGAGACGATGACGCGCCCGCGTCAGGTGACCGAGGACGGCGGCGCGCGCGGGCTCGGTTGGGACGTCACGAGCAGCTTCTCCGCGAACCGCGGCGACCTCTTCCCGGCCGGCTCGTTCGGCCACACGGGATTCACCGGCACGTCCGTTTGGTTAGACCCGGCGACCGAGAGCTTCGTCGTCTTCCTGTCGAACCGCGTCCACCCCGAGGGCAAAGGCGACGTGACGCCCCTGCGCGGGCGCGTCGCGTCAATCGTCGCCGGCTCCGTCACGGACTTGGCCGCCGCCGCGGCCGCGCGCCTCCAACAGCAGCGCCACACGCAGCAGCTCGTCGAGAACCTCGTGCGCTTCACGACTTCGACGGCGAACGCGCGCGCCGCGGGGCCCGCGGGCGAGACGGTCAACGACGCCGAAGTCCTGACCGGCATCGACGTGCTCGCGCGCGACGGCTTCAAACAGCTCCGAGGGATGAGAGTCGGGCTGGTGACCAATCACACGGGGCGCGACCGCCGGGGGCGTCAGACGATCGACGTGTTGAAGGAGGCCGAGGGCGTCAGCCTCGTCGCGCTCTTCGCGCCCGAGCACGGCATCCGCGGCGCGCTCGACGACAATGTCTCCGACGCCGTCGACGAAAAGACGGGCCTGCCCATCTACTCGCTCTACGGCGAGACGCGTCGGCCGAAGCCCGAACATCTTAAAGACCTCGACGCCATCGTCTTCGACATTCAGGACGTGGGCGTGCGCTTCTACACCTACATCGCGACGCTCGGCAACGTGATGGAGGAGGCCGCGCGGGCTAAAAAGCCCGTCTTCGTCCTCGACCGCCCGAACCCCATCGGCGGCACGGAGGTCGAGGGCCCCGTGGCCGACCCCGACAAGCTCACCTTCGTCGCCTACCACACGATTCCGGTGCGCCACGGCATGACGGTCGGCGAGCTCGCCATGCTCTTTAACGAGCAGCGCAAATTCGGCTGCGACCTCCGCGTCGTCAAGATGGAGCGGTGGCGGCGCGCGATGTGGCTCGACGCGACGGGCCTCGCGTGGGTCAACACCTCGCCCAACATGCGCAGCCTCACGCAGGCGACCGTTTACCCCGGCGTCGGGCTGCTTGAGTACACGAACGTCTCGGTCGGGCGCGGGACGGACACGCCTTTCGAGTTGGTCGGCGCGCCGTGGCTCGACGGCCAGAGGCTCGCCTCTTACCTCAACGCCCGCGGCTTGCCGGGCGTGCGCTTCGTGCCCGTCCGGTTCACGCCGCGCGCGTCGGTCTTCAAGGGCGAAGAGTGCGGCGGCGTCAACGTCATCGTCACGAACCGCGCGCAGTTCCGCCCCGTCACCGTCGGCATCGAGATGGCCGTCGCGCTCCGACGCCTCCACCCGGCCGAGTGGAAGGTCGAGGATTACCTGCGGCTGCTCGCGAACGCCGACGCGCACGCGCGCGTCCGCGCGGCCGACGCGCCCGAGGAGGTCGTCCGCTCGTGGCAGCCGGGCCTAGAGGAGTTCCGCCGCGCGCGGGCGCGCGTGCTGCTGTATCAGTGAGACGTTTATGAGAAGAGAGCTGACGAGAGTCCTCTTGCGCGGCGCGTCGCGTTCGCGGCGGCGTTTCGTGTCGGCGGCGCTTTTGTGCGTCGTCGCCTTCGGGGCGGGCGTCTACGGTCAGGCGGGGCGGACGCCGGAGCCCAAGCGCGTCCACGTCACCATCGTCTCGACGACCGACCTGCACGGCAACATCCTGCCCGTCGACTACTACACGAACCGGCCGGCCGAGCGCGGCTTGGCGAAGGCCGCGACCGTCATCCGTCAGGCGCGCCGGGAGAACCCGAACCTCCTGCTCTTGGATTCGGGCGACACGATTCAGGGGACGCCGCTCGCCTACTACCACAACAAGAAGAACAACGCGCCGCCCGACCCGATGATGCTCACGATGAGCGCGCTCGGGTTCGACGCGATGGCCGTCGGCAACCACGAGTTCAACTTCGGCCTCCGTGTTCTGGAGAAGGCGCGCGGCGAGGCGAAGTTCCCGTGGCTCTCGGCCAACATCGTCGACGAGCGCACGAAGCGCCCGCGCTTCCAGCCCTACCTCGTCAAGGAGTTCGAGGGCGTGCGCGTCGGCGTCGTCGGCCTCACGACGCCGGGCGTGCCGAGTTGGGAGAACCCGCAGAACTACACCGGCCTAGAGTTCCGCGAGCCCGTCGAGGCGGCGCGCGAGTGGGTCGCCGTCCTAAGGGACAAGGAGCGCGTTGACCTCGTCGTCGTCGCGATGCACATGGGCGTCGAGGAGGACTTGCGGACGGGCGAGGTGAACCCCGGACAGGTCGCGGGCGAGAACGCCGCGCTCGGCATCGCGGAGCGGGTGCCCGGCGTCGACGTGATCCTGATGGGCCACACGCACCGCGACGTTCCGGCGCTGCTCGTCAACGGCGTGCTGCTCACGCAGGCCAACGCGTGGGCGCGCCACGTCGCGCGCGTGGACGTGTACCTCGAAAGGGTCGACGGCGCGGGCGCGGCGTGGCGCGTCGCGGCGAAGGGCGCGCGCACGATCCCGATAAACGAGGGCGTCAAGGTCGACGAGGAGCTGGCCGCGCTCGCCGCCCCTTACGACCGCGAGACGCAGGCGTGGCTCGGGCAGGAGATTGGCACGTCGGCGGCCGAGCTGACGGCCGCGGGCGCGCAGTTCGGCGACTCGGCCATCATCGACTTGGTTCACCGCGTGCAGATGGACGCGGGGCAGGCGGACGTTTCGATGGCCGCCGTCTTCAACCAGCAGGCGCGCATCCCGCGCGGCCCCGTGACGGTGCGCGACATCGCCGGCCTCTACGTCTACGAGAACACGCTCGTCGTGCTCGAAGTCACGGGCCGGCAGTTGAAGGAGGCGCTCGAACACTCGGCCCGCTACTTCAAGGCGTACCGTCCGGGCGCGAGCGCCGCGGAGCTCGTCGACGAAAAGATTCCCGGCTACAACTTCGACATCGCCGAGGGCGTCGGCTACGAGCTGGATTTGACGAAGCCGTTCGGCGAGCGCGTGCGCAACCTGACGTTCAAGGGGAGGCCGCTCGACCCCTCGCAGAAGCTTCGGCTCGCGACGAACAACTACCGCGTCAACGGCGGCGGCGGCTACACGATGTACAAGGACGCGCGCGTCGTCTACCGCTCGGGCGAGGAGATACGCGAGTTGATAGTCGATTGGGTCGAGCGCAACAAGAGCGTGCCGGCCGAGCCGACGAACAACTGGCGTCTCGTGCTTCCGGCCGCGAACGCAAACGCCAACTGACGCGAGGCCCCGTCGCGGCCGACACGGAATCTCGAATTTGAAATCTCAAACCTCAAGTCTGAAATCTAAAAACCCACGCTTCGCGGCGGCGCGCCTAGCGTTCGTCGCGCTCGCCGCGTGCGCGTGCGCGGGCGCGCTCGTCGCCTCGGGCGCGGGCGAGAGACGGACGACGGCGCAGCCGACTCCGACACGCATCCGCGACGTGCAGGGCGCGTCGCACGTCTCGCCGTTCGCCGGCCGACGCGTCGAAGGCGTGCCCGGCGTCGTCACGCTCCTGCGGCCTGATGGCTTCTTCATGCAGGACGCCGAGGCCGACCGCGACCCGCGCACCTCCGAGGGCCTCTTCGTCCGCTCCGAGCGGCCACCCGACGCGCGCCCGGGCTACGCGGTGAAGGTCACGGGCACGGTCATGGAGTTCCGGCAGGGCGCGGCCGACGCGTCGAACGCGAACCTCTCGGCCACGCACATCAAGGCGTCGTCCATCTCGCTCGTCTCAATCGGCAACCCCCTGCCCGCGCCCGTCACGATAGGCGCGGGCGGACGCACGCCGCCGGCCTCCGTCATCGAGGACGACGCCGCGTCGGGCGACGTCGAGACTTCGGGGACGTTCGACCCCGCGAGCGACGGGCTCGACTTCTACGAGAGTCTCGAAGGAATGCGCGTCCGCGTCGACGACGCCGTCGCCGTCGGCCCGACCTTCGCGCGGCGCGACGGGCGCGAAGTCCCCGTCCTGCCCGACGGCGGCGCGGGCGCATCTTTGCGCACGCCGCGCGGCGGCATCATCCTCCGCCCCACCGACGCGAACCCCGAGCGCGTCTCGCTCTTCGCCGACGGCGAGTCTCTGCCCGAGGTGAACGTCGGCGCGCGCTTCGAGGGCCGCGCGACGGGCGTCGTCGACTACTTCGCGGGCGGCTACAAGGTCATTCTTTCGGGCGTCATGCCGCGCGTCGCGCCCGGCAGCCTTCAGCCCGAGGTGACGCGCCCCGCGCGCGCCGGGCAGTTGACCGTCGCCGGCTTCAACGTCGAGAACCTCGACCCCACTGATGACCCCTCGAAGTTCCGCCGGCTCGCGCGCATGGTCGTCCGCAACCTGCGCGCGCCCGACCTCCTCTCGGTCGAAGAGATTCAGGACAACAACGGCAGCCGCGACGACTCCGTCACGGACGCCTCCGAGACCTTCGCGAAGTTGATCGACGCCATCCGCGAAGCGGGCGGGCCCCGCTATGAGTTCCGCGACATCGCGCCCGAGGACGACCGCGACGGCGGCGAGCGCGGCGGAAACATCCGCACGGGCTTCCTCTTCCGCACCGACCGCGGCCTGCGCTTCGTCGACCGCCCGGGCGGCGACGCGACCACGCCCGTGCGCGTCGCGGGCGGGCAGGGGAGTCCGCGGCTGAGTTTCAGCCCGGGCCGCGTCGAGCCCACGAGCGCGGTCTGGGAGGCGAGCCGCAAGCCCCTAGCGGGCGAGTTCACCTTCCGCGGCCAGCGCCTGTTCGTCGTCGCCAACCACTTCAACTCGAAGGGCGGCGACCAGCCGCCCTACGGGCGCTTCCAGCCGCCCAAGCTGGTGAGCGAGACGAAGCGCACGGGTCAGGCGCGCGCCGTCGCCTCTTTCGTCCGCGAGATTTTCATGAGAGACCGGCGGGCGAAGGTCGTCGTCCTCGGCGACTTGAATGACTACGAGTTTTCCGCGCCCTTGCGCGTCCTCAAAGAGGCGGGCCTCTCCGTCCTGACCGAGCGCCTCGCGCCCGCCGAGCGCTACACCTACGTCTTCGACGGCAACTCGCAGGCGCTCGACCACGTCCTCGTCAGCCCGTCGCTTCTGCGCGCGCTCGCTTCCTACGACGTCGTCCACCTCAACTCGGAGTTCGCCGACGCGGCGAGCGACCACGACCCGACCGTCGCCGTCTTCGCGCTCTGAGACGGCCGCGGAGGCGGGCGTCCGGTATCATGGACGCTTATCCCGTTGATAAAATTTTTTAGCTTGGCTGATGGCGGCAACTCAATTACAATGCGGCCCGCACTCGCAACGCGGGCGATAAAAAGATTCCATCCTTCACCGGGGGCGGCCGGCAGCTAAAGACCGCGCGGCCACGGTCAACTTGAACAACAGGGCAGCGAACCTAGTCCGGACTTTCAAAAGTCTCGGGCATACGGTCGCGCGATTTTCCCAACTTGAGGAGTCTCCCAATGACGATCAGAAACTTCCTGCGACTCAGCCTCTCGCTCGCCCTCGTCGCCTGCCTCGCGCCCGCGACGCCGGCGCGCGCGCAGGGCACGGCCTCACGCGTCACCGGCGTGGTCACCGACCAGTCGGGCGCGGTCGTCGAGGACGCCGCCGTCACCCTCACCAACGAGGAGACCAAAGTCTCCTTCAACACGCGGACGACCTCCTCGGGCAATTACGTCTTCGAGTCCGTGCAGGTCGGCCTCTACACGGTCACCGTCGAGAAGACGGGCTTCAAGAGGTTCGTCGCGCCGGGGACGCGCGTCAACGTCAACCAGCCGGCGACGGTCGACGCGGCGCTCGAAGCGGGCGACATCACCGAGTCGGTGACGGTGCAGGCGGCGGCCGAGCTCGTGCAGACTTCGAGCTCCGGCAACTTCGGCAACACCGTCGAGCAGCGGACTCTGGAGACGCTGCCCATCGTCGGCGTGCGCGGGCGGAACCCGCTCGGGCTGATCAACCTACAGCCCGGCGTCGTGAGCGGCGCGAACACCGGCGGCGGCGTCCACGTCCACGGCTCGCGCGACCGCGCGTTCAACTTCACGCTCGACGGCATCGACATCAACGAATCCTCCGCCGGCGGCTCGAACTTCACGCCGCTGCGGCCCAACCCCGACTCGGTCGAGGAGTTTCAGGTCGTCACCGGCAACTTCACGGCCGAATTGGGGCGCAGCAGCGGCGCGCAGGTGACGCTCATCACGCGCTCGGGCACGAACGACTTCCACGGCAACCTCTTCGAGTTCTACCAGACGCCCCGCTTCATCGCCAACGAGTACAACAACAACGTCAACGGCACGCCGCGCGGGCAGTTCGTCCAGCACATCTTCGGCGGCTCGGTCGGCGGCCCCATCATCAAGAACAAGACGCACTTCTTCACCAACCTCCAACTGCTCCGCACCTCGCAGAGCATCGCGCGCACGCGCACCGTCCTGACGCAGACGGCGCGTCAGGGCCTCTTCCGCTACGTCGTGGGCGGGCGCAACAACCCGGCCGGCGTCTCGGGCGCGAGCGTCGACGCCAACGGCAACCCGCTGTTCCCGGCGTGCGGCGGGACGGTCACGACGGGCTGCATCGCGACCTACTCGGTCGCCGCCAACGACCCGACGGGCCTCGGCCTCGACCCGACCGTGCAGAGTCTCATCGGCTTGACGCCGCTGCCGAACAGCTTCACGGCCGGCGGCGACGGCCTCAACTTCGCCGCCTTCGCCTTCCTCTCGCCGCAGACCGAGAAGCAGTACGACTTCTCGCTCAAGGTCGACCACAACTTCAACGACCGCAACCACCTCTACGTGCGCTACGCGCAGGGCGAACAGAACACGCTCGGCGACGGCGGCAACGGCAACACTAACACCGGGCAAATCGCCGGCAACGCGGGCGGCCCGCAGGCTTTCCCCGAGTCTCCGCGCAACATCGACACGCTGCGCAACCCCAAGAACCTCGCCGTCAACTACCGCTGGACGCCGGCCGCCACCGTCACGAACGAGTTGGTCGTCGGCTTCAACCGCTTCACCTTCAGCTTCGACAACGCCGACCCGAACGCAGAGGCGAACTCGCCCTTGCGCTTCGACTGCCCGTTCGCCGGCACTTCGGGCTGTCTCGACCTGACCAACCCGCTCGACAACACGCCCGTCATCAACAACGCGCGCAGCCTCCGCACGCACCAGATTGTCGACAACCTGAGTTGGCTGCGCGGCGCGCACGCGCTCAAGTTCGGCATGAACCTGCGCTTCCAGCAGCACCTCGACAACCGCGGGCAGGCCGGCGGCCTCTACGTCAACCCGCAGGTCGACTTCAGCCGCACGACCAACCCGCCGCCCTCGGCGCTCACCAACCCGGCCGGCATCAACACGGCCAACGACCAGCCGCGCTTGCGTAGTTTCTACAACGTCATGCTCGGCCGCGTCGGCAACATCGGTCAGGGGTTCGTCGCCGCCAGCGACGACGCCTTCGGCCCGGCCGGCACGCGCTTCCCCTTCGACGCGCGCTACAACGAATACGATTTCTACGCGCAGGACACTTGGAAGGCGCGCCCGAATTTGACCTTCGACTTCGGCCTGCGCTGGGAGTTGAGGCCGTCGCCGCGCTCGGCGGGCGACCTGCCGATACTTCGCCCCGACCGGCCCATCCGCGTCGGCGAAGCGCCGTCGAACACCGTCCGCTGGACGGAGGGCGACCTCTTCGACAGCGACTACAACAACATCGCCCCGACGGTCGGCTTCGCGTGGGATCCGTTCTCCGACGGCAAGACCTCCGTCAGGGCGAACTTCCGCGTCGCCTACGACCGCTCGAACACGTTCGTCTTCTCGTCGTCCATCTACAACACCGCGCCGGGCGCGACCTTCCCCGTCGTCAGCTCGGCCTTCGGCGCGCTGCCGAACGAGCAGGGGCGCGTCCGCTTCGGCATCCCGGCGGTCGCGCCGCCCGCGGGCGTAGCGCCCGAGGCTTTGCGACAGCCGCCGCCCTTCTCGACTGCCAGCATCACGGTCGTCGACCCGTCTTTACGCTCGCCCAAGACGTACCAGTGGGGCGCGAGCTTCCAGCGCGAGGTCGGGTGGAACTCGGTCGTCGAGGTCAACTACATCGGCCGCAAGGGCGTCGGCCTCTACGGCGCTTACGACGTCAATCAGGTCAACATCCGCGCCGCCGACCCGCGCTTCGGCCAGAGCTTCCTCGACGCCTTCAACGCCCTGCGCGCAGACCCGGCGGCGACGAGCCCTCTGATTAACGCGCTGCTGACCGGCAACCCCGCGAACAACGCCGGCTCCACTCAGTTCCGCTCGCTCTTCTCGTCCGAGCTGAGTCTGGGCTCGGTCGCCGCGGCGGCCGACACGCTCGCGCGCCGTCTGACGCCGGGCACGCAGACGCCCGTCATCGTCACCAACGGCTTCAGCCCCTTCTTCTTCCGCCCCTTCCCGCAGTTCTCGGGCGCCCTGAACGTGATCGACAGCAACGACTTCTCCGTCTACAACGCGCTCGAAGTCCAAATCAGCCGCCGCTTCAGCGACGGCCTCAGCTACCAGCTCGCCTACACTTTGGCGAAGTCGATGGACACGCGCTCGTTCGACCCGGCCCTGACGGTTTTGGGGCGCGGCACGACGCAGCTGGCGGCGAACACGCCGTTCGACATCCACAACCGCCGCCTCAACTACGCGCGCTCTGACTTCGACCGCCGCCACGCGCTGCAAGGCTACCTCGTCTACGACATCCCGTTCGGCCGCGGCCGACGTTTCCTGAGCGACGCGAACGGGGTGGTCGACCGCCTCGTCGGCGGCTTCGAGATGGCGGCCATCGTCATCTGGCAGTCCGGAAGACCCTTCACGGTCTACTCGGGCTCGAACACGGTCTCGAACGTCCTCCAGACTCCGGCCAACTGCAACGGCTGCTCGGCGAACTTGGGCTCGATCGTGCAGGAGTCGGGCACGAACTTCTTCTTCGACGCGAACCAGCGCGGTCAGTTCTCCGCGCCCGCGCCCGGCGAGTTCAGCAACACGGGGCGGAACTTCTTCACCGGCCCGTCGCTCTTCAACCTCGACGTGATGGTCGGCAAGAAGTTCTACTTCACCGAGTCCATCAACTTCGAGCTGCGCGCCGAGATGCAGAACGCGACGAACTCGCCCGCCTTCGACTTCCCGACGGCGGTCATCACCAACAGCACCTTCGGGCGCATCCGCGGCGCCGTCGTCAACACGGCGCGCCGCATCCAGCTCGCGGCGAAGTTCAACTTCTAGACGCGGGCGCAAAAACCTTCGCGGGCCGGCGCGCGTAAAAATTGCGCGCGCCGGCTTTCGCCAGCGGCGGGCGGCGTGTAAGATGTGATTTACATCCTGTCTCATTTCGGAATTCGTTCGGAAAAGGAATCCAAAAAAATGAATAAGCACTCAGCACGCCGGCTCGTCCGCGCGGCCCTGCTCGCCTCGCTGCTCGTCGCCTCGATGGCCGGCGCGGCCTTCGCGCAGGAGGAGACGGCCGCGACCCTGAGCGGGCAGGTCACGGACTCGACCGGCGCGGTCGTCCCCTCGGCCACCGTCGTCGTGACCAACACCGAGACCGGCACCGAGCGCCGCGTCGTGTCGAACGAGGACGGGCTCTACAGCGTCTCGCCGCTCCCCCCCGGCCCCTACCAGATCGTCATCGAGCAGTCGGGCTTCAAACGCTACGTCCAGACCGACGTCGTCTTAAACGCCAAAGACCGGCGGCTCGCCAACATCGTGCTCGAAGCCGGCAACCTCTCCGAGGTCATCACCGTGACGGGCGAGCAGACCGGCGTGCTCGACAGCCCCACGACGCAGTCGCTCATCTCGGGCACGCAGGTCGTCGAGCTCCCCCTGAACAACCGCAACTTCCTCAAGCTCACCGAGCTCGTCCCCGGCGTCAGCTCTAGCCTCGACGACGAGGCGACCTTCGGGCTCACCTCGCGCGCCGACATCTCGATTAACGGGATGCGCCGCAACTCCGTCAACTACTTCGTCGACGGCGTCTCGAACACCGACGTCGGCTCCAACATCACCCTGCTCTCGACGCCGACCATCGACTCGATTCTGGAGTTCAAGGTCTTGGCGTCGAACTACACGGCCGAGATCGGCCGCTCGGGCGGCGGCGCCGTCACGCTCGTCACGAAGGGCGGGGGGAACGACTTCCACGGCTCGCTCTACGAGTTCATCCGCAACGACTACTTCAACGCCAACACCTTCTTCAACAACCGCCTCGGCACGAACCCGGCGACGGGCCAGCCGCGCGCCAAGACGCCGAAGCTGCGCTACAACAACTTCGGCGGCACCATCTCCGGCCCGGTCTACCTGCCGCGCTTCGGCGAGGGCGGCAAGCCCTACTGGAGCGGCAAGAACAAGACCTTCTTCTTCTTCTCGCAGGAGACGCGCCGCATCATCCGCGGGGCGACCGAGGCCGGCGCCTCGACCATCACGGCCGCGCAGCGTAACGGCGACTTCTCGGCCCTGCTCGGCGCGCCGCTCTTCCGCGCGACGAACAACACGAGCTGCACCACGCCCGGCACCGGCACCTGCACCACCACGCCCCTGCTCGTCACCGACACGGGCGGCAACTCGATTCAGGCGCGCGCCGGGATGGTCTTCCGCCCGGCGGACGGACGCGCCTACGCCGGCAACATCATCCCGACATCCGACATCAGCCCGCTGGCGCTCCTCTTCCTGCCGGCCTTCCCGCTCCCGAACGGCGCGGGCAACGCCTTCACGGCCACGCCCGTCAACATCAACCACACGCGGCAGGAGTCGATCCGCATCGACCACGCCTTTAACGACAACCACCGCCTCTTCGGGCGCTACACGCACGACCTCAGCCAGACGCAGGAGTCGGGCGGCCTCTTCAACAACGTCGCCTTCCCGAACATCTCGACGACCGACACGCGCGTCCCCGGCCACGTCCTCGCCGTCTCG
>DASQDT010000109.1:0-10332 GCA_035634035.1 Pyrinomonadaceae bacterium
GGCCTACGTCGTCGCGCGCTTCCGCGACGTGCCCCTGCCCGCGGCCGTCAACGCCAACACGTACGTCCTGTGGGCCGTCGTCCCCGACGGGCGGCTCGTCTACATTGGGAGCCTCCCGGCCGACCCGACGCTCAACCGCGCGGACATCTACGTCCGCGTCGCCGGCTTCGACTCCGACGACTTCGACCTCTTCGTCACGGCCGAGCAGCGCCGCCCCGCCGTCAACCCTTCAGACCGCCGCGCGCTCTCCACGCGCCAGCCGCGCTTCGTCGTCAAATGAGCGGCGCGCTCGTCACATTTCGCGCGAATCGGCTACAATGAAAAAAGTGTTGAGTGATGTGGTTCGAGCAACGGCTTGACCCACATCACTCATCACTTTTCTCTCATGGCTAAGAAGGGCACAGTCCTCGTCGTCGACGACGAGGAGATCATGCGCGACGTGCTGGAGACTCTGCTCTCGGCCGAGGGCTACCGCGTCGACTTGGCGAAGACCGGCGAGGAGGGGTTAGAGACTTACGGCCGGCGCACCTACGACGTGGTGCTGCTCGACGTGTCGATGCCCGGCATGGGCGGCCTGCGCGCGCTCGAAGAGACTCTGAAGGCCGACCCCGAAGCCGTCGTCGTGATGATTACGGCCTACGCCACCTTCGACACGGCCATCGGCGCGTGGGAGCGCGGCGCGTTCGGCTGCATCCGCAAGCCCTTCCAGAACGAGCAGATTCTTTCGACCGTCGCCGCCGGCATCAAGCGCCGGCGCAAAGAGGAAGAACGGCAGTCGCTCCGCCGCGCGATGAGCCGCTCGGTCGAGCGCGGCTCAATCGTCGGCCGCTCCGACAAGATGCAGGCCGTCTTCCAGCTCGTCGATCAGGTCGCGCCCGCGCGCTCGACCGTCCTCATCACCGGCGAGTCGGGCACGGGCAAAGAACTCATCGCCAAAGCCATCCACGAGCAGAGCCCGCGCGCGCAAAAACCCTTCGTCACCGTCAACTCGTCGAACATCCCCTCGGAGCTTTTGGAGTCGGAACTGTTCGGCCACACGCGCGGCGCGTTCACCGGCGCGGTCGCGGCGAAGAAGGGGCTGTTCGAAGTCGCCGACGGCGGCTCCATCTTCCTCGACGAGATAGGCGACATCCCGCCCGAGACTCAGGCGCGGCTCCTGCGCGTCATCCAAGAGCGCGAGTTCACGCCTTTAGGCGACACCGTCCCGCGCCGCGTCGACGTGCGCATCATCACGGCGACCAACATCGACCTGAAGGAGGCCGTCCGGCAGGGCGCGTTCCGCGAAGACCTCTACTACCGGCTCGCCGTCGTCCCCAGCGAGCTTCCGCCCTTGCGCGAGCGGCGCGAGGACATCGTCATTCTCGCGCAGCACTTCATACGCAAGTACAACGAGGAGAACGCGCGCCGCATCTCCGAGCAGCTCGCGCCAGACGTGCTGGCCCTGCTCGAAGCCTACACGTGGCCGGGCAACGTCCGCGAGCTGGAGAACGTCATCGAGCGCGCCGTCGTCATCGCGCCGGGCGACGAGGTGTCGCGCCAATGCCTGCCCGCAGACATCTCCGACCCGCAGCGGGCCTTCGGCGCGCAGGCCACCTCGGCCGCCGCCTCCGCCGTCGACGTCTCGGCCGGCGTCAACTTCTACGACGAGGTGCGCCGCTTCGAGATCGACCTCATCCGCCGCGCCCTCGACCAGACCGGCGGCCACCAGTCGCGCGCCGCGCGCCTCCTCGGCATGAACGCCACCACCCTCAACTCCAAAATCAAAACCTACAACATCCAGCTCCGCTCATGAGAAGGACGCGGGCGGGCTCGCGTCTGAAGCGTCGGGAAGAGTTTATGAAGTCATTCAAGGTCGCGTTGTTGCAGATGGCGGGGTGCGGGGGCGACGTGGGGGCGAGTCTCGTGAAGGGGGAGGAGTTCTGCCGGCGCGCGGCGGTCGCGGGGGCGGACGTGGCGCTCTTCCCGGAGATGTGGAGCGTGGGGATGACGTTCTTCGACCCCGCGGAAGAGGGCGCGCGCGAGCGCTGGCGGGCGAAGGCCGTCGGGGTCGGGGACGATTACGTCACGCACTTCCGCCGGCTCGCCAAAGAGTTGCGGATGGCGATTGCGCTCACCTACCTCGAACGTTGGGAGGGGCGTCCGCGCAACTCCGTCTCGCTGATTGACCGCGAGGGGCGAGTGGTCGTGACCTACGCGAAGGCGCACACCTGCGAGTTCGACATCGAGTGCGAGCTGACGCCGGGCGACGCCTTCCCCGTCGCCGCGCTCGACACCGCGCGGGGCTCAGTCCGCTTGGGCTTCATGATCTGCTTCGACCGCGAGTTTCCCGAGGCGGCGCGCGCGCTGATGCTCGGCGGCGCGGAGCTGATTCTGACGCCGAACGCCTGCACGCTCGACGGGCACCGCACGGGGCAGTTCAAGACGCGCGCCTTCGAGAACATGGTCGGCGTCGCGATGGCGAACTACGCCGCGCCGCAGAACAACGGCCGCTCGGTCGCCTTCGACGCCGTCGCCTACGCGCTGCCCGACGACGCGCCCGACCCGACCGCCGACGGCGAGTACAGGGAGACTCTCATCGTCGAAGCGGGCGAGGGGGAGGGCGTCTACGTCGCGGAGTTCGACATCGAGGCCATGCGCGCCTACCGCGCGCGCGAGTCGTGGGGCAACTCCTACCGGCGTCCGCGACTCTACAGCGCGCTCGTCGCGGCGGAGGTCGAGCCGCCGTTCGTCCGCCCCGACGCGACGCGCTGAAGAAGTGATTTCAAACTTCCGGACAACACTCTGACGGATGAAAGCCACGCTCTCAAGAAACGTTGAACGGCGCGCGTTCCTGCGCTCCTCGCTCGCGGCGGGCGCGCTCGCGCTCGCCTCGGGCGGCGTCGAGTCGCGCGTCGCCGCTGCGTTCTTAGCGGCCGAGGAGAGGCGGCGCTTCGCGCCCGTCAAGGTCGCGCGCGAGCGTTTGATTCGCACCGTCGTCGGCCTGCGGCCCTACCGCGCCGAGGGGTTCGTGCTGCGCACCGAGCGCGTCGGCGAAAAGACCGTCACGCACAACTACGGCCACGGCGGCTCAGGCATCACGCTCTCGTGGGGCGTCTCGGAGATGGCCGTCGAGCAGGCGCGCGCGACGGGTCACAGGAGCTTCGCCGTCTTGGGCTGCGGCGTCATGGGGCTGACGACGGCGCGGCTGCTGCAACGACGCGGCTTGGGCGCGACCATCTACGCGCGCGAGCTTCCGCCCGAGACGACCTCGAACGTCGCCGGCGGCTTCTGGTTTCCCACGTCGCTCCACGACCCGTCGAAGGTCGACGCCGCGTACGTCAAGCAATACAAGGCGGCGTGCCGCGTCTCGCAGCTCGCGTTCCAGAGCCTCGTCGGCGAGCAGTACGGCGTGCGCTGGATGGAGACTTTCCTCCTGCGGCGCGAGCCGCCGGCCGTCGAGCACGAGCTGCCCGGCGGCGCGCACCTCTACCCCGACACGATCGTCCGCCGCGACCCGAAACGCTACTTCGGCTTCAAGCACGTCACGCAGTTCACGACGATGCTCATCGAGCCGGCCGTCTACTTAAACGCCTTGCTGCGCGACTACCTCATCGCGGGCGGCCGCGTCGTCGTGCGCGAGCTGCGCGGGCCGGAGGAGTTGGCCGCGCTCCCCGAGCCGGCCGTCATCAACTGCACCGGACTCGGCTCGCGCGCGCTCTTCGGCGACGAGAGGCTCGTGCCGGTGCGCGGGCAGCTCGAAGTGCTCCTGCCGCAGCCCGAGATCGACTACTGCTATCTGGCCGGCGCGAACTACATGTTCCCGCGACGCGACGGCATCGTCTTGGGCGGCACGTTCGAGCACGACCGCTGGACGCTCGAAGCCGACCCCGCGCAGACGGCCACCATCCTCGAAGGCAACGCCGAGGTGATGAAGGGAGTCCGGCGCTGAGGGGCGCGGACGTTCGGGCCGCTTGTGCGCCGCGCGCCGCGCGTTGCTACAATCGCCGCCGGTGAGCGAAGAGACGAGCGCGCAAGTCGTGACCAAGAGGAGGCGCGGCCGTGGTCTGCGCGCCGTCCTCGTCGCGCCGCTCGTCGCGGCGACGGCGGGCGCGGCCTTCGTCCTCTTCGTCCCGCACGCCGCGTGCCCGCGCGCGGGTGCGGCCGTCACGTCGAAGGTGCGCGCCTTCTCGCGTCTCAAAAACCGCGACGCCGCGCCGCGCGCGGAGGATTTCGACCGCGCGGCGACGCTCGAAGAGATTCTGCGGCCCGGCGACGACCGCGCGCGTTGGGCCGAGTCGCGCGCCGCCGCGGTCGAAGGCTACGTCGTCGGCGTCTCGCCCGGCGGCATCGAGGCCGCCAACTGCTACTCCGTCGTGCGCCGCGACACGCACGTCTACTTGGCCGCGCGCCCCGACGCGACGGAGCGCGAGCGCGTCGTCTTGGAAGTGACGCCGCGCGCGCGCGAAGAGGCCGCGCGCCGCGGGCTCGACCTGTCCGAACAGGCGCTCCGGCGCACGCTCTTGGGCCGCCGCTGCCGCGTCGAGGGGTGGCTGCTCTACGACATCGAGCACGACGGCGAGTCGGAGAACACCGCGCCGGGCGGCGCGGGCAACTGGCGCGCGAGCGCGTGGGAGATTCACCCCGTCACGAAAATCGAAGTCATCGGAGAGCACTAAGCCGTCGCCTTCGGGCGAGGCGACGCGCACGCGAATCCATGTGCCCCATCTGCCAGAGCGGGTCGGAACGAAAGCGCCTGTGCGGGGCGACGCTCGGCGGCGGCTCGCTGTTCGACCTCGTCGAGTGCCCCGACTGCGCCGTGCGCTACCTCTCGCCCGACGCGACGCCCGCGCAGCTCGAACACTTCTACAGGCCGCAGTACTACGGCACCGACTGGTACAAGCAGCAGGGCTGGGGCGCGGCGTTCGCGCGCGTCGTGCTCAAGGATTACGAGCCGGGGCGCTTCCTCGACGTGGGCTGCGGCCTCGGCTACTTCATCGACGGCATACGGCGTCAGACGCCCGCGTGGGAGGTGTCGGGCGTCGAGCTGACGAGCCACGCCGTCGAGTACGCGCGCCGCGAGCTGAGGCTCGACGTGCGTCAGGGCCTACTCTCGGAAGCGAACTTCCCCTCCGCACACTTCGACTACATCCAAATCAGAAACGTCCTCGAACACGTCACAGACCCGATGAGCCTGCTGCGCGAGTGCCGTCGGATTCTGAAGGGGACGGGGACGCTCCACCTCTTCGTGCCGAACGGCGTCACGGACAGCCTCAACCTCATCAAGTTCGAGCGCGAGACGGGGAGGCCGGGCCTGAGCCGCTCGGGTCACCTCTTCTTCTTCCCGCGCCGGGCTCTTTTGCGCGCCTTCGAGGCGACGGGCTTCCGCGTCGAGCGCGCGCGCACCTCCGGCATCCGCCGCGGCCTCGCCGTGCTCGGCCTCTGGCCGCACTTCAAGGACTGGAAGCGCGACTACGTCGCGCGCGAGGATGACAACCACTCTGACGCGGCGCGCGACGCGCGCGACGGCGCGACGAGCGACGAGCCGCGCATCAAGCTCCCGCCGAAGAAGGAGCGGCCCGACCTCTACTACACCTACCGTCAGGTGCGCATGAACCTGCGCATGCTGCCCGGCCTGCGCGAGTTCGGGCTCGACTACGAGCTTCTGCTCCGCCCCGTCTGACTGCTACTTGAGCGGGTGTCCCTGCTTGAAGCGCAAGGCCACCTTGCGTACGGCCGAGAAGTCCGCGAGCGGGTTCGCGTCGAGCGCGAGGAAGCTCGCCTCGTAGCCGTCCCGCAAGAATCCCACGCGCCGCGCCGGGAAGATGGTCTGCGGCGTCTGCTCCGTCCAGATTCGCAGGAGCGTCGGCGCGTCGAAGACGCCGAGGCGACGCAAGTTCTCGGCCTCCTCGACCGCCGTGATGTTGTTGTCGTCCGTGCCGACGGCGAGCCTCACGCCCGCCTCGTGCAGGAGCCGCAGGTTGTGCCGGTGTACGGAGTCGAGGTCTGCGACGTGCGAGGTCGGGCGGTGGCTGAGCGTCGTCGTCACGACCCAGACGCGGCGTCGCGCCGCCTCGCGCGCGTCCTCGGGCGTCAATTTTTCGAGCGGCAGGTGCGAGATTTCGTCGACGCCCGCGCGGACGGCCGAGCGGAAGTCGGCGGCCGTGTTGACGTGGGTCGAGACGCGCAAATTCTCTTTGTGCGCGAGCGCGACGATTTTAGCGAGCACCGCGGGGCTCAGCCCGCGCCGGCCGTAGAAGTTCGGGTCGGCCTTGCGCGCCTCGTACTGCTCGGAGTGTTCGAGGTAGGTCTTGATGAAGTCGGGGCGGCCCGCGCGGACGAGCGGCCAGACGCGTTCGAGGTCGCCGTCGGAGTCGACGACGAAGTAGGCCTGATTGCGCATCTGCTCCTTCGTGAAGCCGGGAATCATTCGGCGCTCGGCGAGGAAGTCGTAAATCTGTGCGGGGTGGCCGCCCGAGGCGGTCAGCCCGCCGTTGGCGAACGTGACGTCGACGCTCTCCGGGTTGTTGAGGAGCGGGCGCACCGGGTCGGTCAGCTTTTGCAGCGTGTTCTGGTTCTTCGCGTAGAAGATGCCGCGCGCGAGGTAGCGCGCGATCAACTCGCGGTTGTCCATGCCCTCCATGAAGTGATGCGTGTGCGCCTCGGCGAAGGGCGGGACGACGAACTTGCCGGAGAGGTCAACCTCGTGGTCGACGCGCCCGTCGTGCTTGGCGCGGAAGACGCCGCCCGCCGAGTACATGGTGGCGGGGACGAACGCGCGGCCGTCGAACCAGAGGCCGCCCGTGAAGCGGTAGACGGCCGCGTGCGGCGCGGGCGTCGGGCGTGGCGCGGCGCGCGCGTTGATGACGGTCGTGTTGGTCGGAGTCGCGGCGGCGAGTGCGAAAGCGGCGAGCGCGGAGGCGGCGAGTTTTACGGTCGCGCGCCGGACGGCCGTAGGCCGGCGAAAGGTTTTCATGAAGCTCGGTTCTCCTAAACGTTTGGGCTCGTGCGCGCTTCGGGCGCACGCGAGCCTTAACGAGCGGGGGCGCGTCGGCTCACCTGACTAAAACCTGATTTTTCCCTGACCGCGGCGCGCGGCGAACAACGCGGGGCGCAAGTCCGTATAGTTTGAGGCGAGTCCTTCCGAACTTTTTAAGCGGAGAGTTGAAGATGGGGAGAGCGTCAGGAGAGGGGGCGGCCGCGCGCGCGCGCGGGGAGTTCCGCGTCGGCGACTTTTTGGTCAGGCCGCGTCTGAATCAAGTCGTCAAGCCGACGGGGCGGACGGCGCGCGTGCAGCCGAAGATTATGGAGGTGCTCGTCGCGCTGGCCGGCCGCGCGGGGGAGGTCGTGACGCGCGAGGAGCTGTTCGCAACCGTCTGGAAGGAGACGCACGTCTCGGAGCACGCGCTGGCGCGCGCCATCTCGGCGCTCCGCAAACTCTTCGGCGACGACCGCGCCCGCCCGCGCTTCATCGAGACCATCCCGAAGACCGGCTACCGCCTCGTCGCCCCCGTCACCGACTCAAGCGACGACGCGCGCGACGAAGTGAGCGGCGACGCGCGCGACGCCGCGCGGGAGTCCGCGCGCGTTGACGGGAGGGCGGCTGAGGTCAGTCGGCCGCGCGAAGGCGGGGTGAGTTGGCGGGTCGGGGCGGCGGCGCTCTTGTGCGCGGCGGCGGTCGTCGTCTTAGTCCTCGTCGTCCTCTTCGTCACGCGCGACGCCGGGCACGCTCACCTCCACCTTCATCACTGAGCGCGCTCCGGCCCCGAGTCCGCCGTCACCACCAGCCGAGCAGCTTCCACCAGAGGAAGCCGACCGTGGCCCAGACGAGGACGTGCGCGACCGAGACGAGGAGGCCGAGCGTCCACCACGTCCGCTGCTTGACGTAGCCCGCGCCGAACCAGATGGGCGCCGGCGTCGTGCCGTAGTGCGTGAGCGAGGCGTTGAGGTTCGAGAAGTAGGCGAGCGAGAGCACGGCCAAGTGCGGCGGCGCGCCCGCGGCGAGGATGACGGCGAGGAACGGCACGTACATCGCCGCGACGTGCGCCGTGATGCTCGCGAAGCCGTAGTGCGCGTAGAAGTAGACGAGGAGCAGGAGCGCGAGCGCGGCCCACCACGCCCAACCCAGAGTGAAGTCGGCCGCGCCCTCGGCGAAGCGTTTCGTGAGCCCCGTCTCGCCGAGCGCCTCGGCCATCCTCACGAGCCCGCCGTACCAGATGAACACGTCCCACGCGCCGCGCTCGGCCAGCACGTCCTCCCAGTCGAGCACGCCGCCGAGCAGCAGCACGCAGATGCCGACGAGCGCGACGACCGCGTAGTGCATCCCGTGCCAAGCGGTCGTCATCCACAACCCCGCGACGAGCACGAAGACGAGCAGCATCACCTTCTCGCCCGCCTTCATCGGCCCCATCCGCCGCAGCTCCTCGCCCGCCACGCGCGAAGCCTCCGGCGTCTGCCTCACCTCGGGCGGGAAGACGCGATACAAAAGGAGCGGCACGACGGCGAGCGAGACGAGTCCGGGCACGATTGCGCCCAGAGCCCAGCGCGCGTAACTGAGTTCGATGCCCGTCGTCTCCTGCGCGAAGCGCGCGATGATGGGGTTCGACGCCTGCCCCGTCAGAAACATCGCGCAGACGATCACGTCACACTGATAGAGGAGCACGAAGAGGAACGCGCCGAGCCGCCGGGCCGTCTCGCCGGGCCGCGAGTCGTACGCTTCGGCGAGCGACTTCGCGATGGGGAAGATGATGCCGCCCGAGCGCGCGCCGTTCGAGGGGACGAACGTGGCGAGCAGGGCGTCGGTCGAGATGAGCGCGTAGCCCAATCCCAGAGTGCGGCGGCCGAGTGCCCTGATGAAGAGAAACGCGATGCGGCGGCCCAAGCCCGTCTTCAACATCCCGCGCGACATCATGAAGGCGGCCAGCACCAGCCACACGATCGGGTCTGAGTAGCCGCCGAGCGCCTCCGCGACCGGCAGCACCCCGAAGAGCGCGATCGCCGCCACGCCCATCAAAACGACCGCCGCCGCCGGCACGGGGCGCACGATCGAGCCGATGATGGTCGCGACGAAGACGGCCAGCAGACGCCAAGACTGCGTCGTCACGCCTTCGGGCACGGGGGCGAGCGCGACGGCGAGCGCCGAGCCGATGACGACGGCCCAACGCACGAGCCGCGCGCGGGCGCGTGGCGCGCTCTCTGAGTCGTCCGGCTGCGTCTGCGGCGCGTCGTCGCGCGGCGTCGTCTGGTCGGCCATCCGTGAAAGTTTTTTGTCCGCCGGGTGTCGTTCGTGCGAGCTGCGGGGCGAAATCCTAACACAACTTTTACACTCGCGCGCCGCCCCGCGGTGTTAGGATTCGTCGGCCGCCTCGTCTCTCTTGAAAAATGCCCGCGCGCGACTCCGCCCGGCGGACGCCGAGAAATCTCATGAGCCTGCCCGTCAAAATCAGCCTCGCCGCCTCGGGCCTCTACCTGCTCGCGGGGATGCTCGTCGGCATCGTCAAGTGGCGGCGCACGATGACGAGCGCCGAGCACCGCGCGCCCGTCTACATCGACATCGCGCACCGCGCCTTTTTCATGTACAGCTTCGCCTCGCTCGTCATGGCGCGGCTCTCGGAAGACAACGCCTTCTCGGAGCGCACGCTTTTCTGGGCGACCGTCAGCGTGCTTCTCTTCTTCACCGTCACCGTGCTCGGCTACACCGCGCACGGCCTGCGCGACGACACCGAGAACATCTTCGCCGAGCGCAACTTCACGACGACTTGGTACATGTACGCGCTCATCGTCGCGGAGGTGGCGGGCTTCGGCCTCATCCTCTGGGGCTTCCTCGCGCGGCAGTTCGGGGGCGCGGCCTAACGCATGGAGACCATCGTCTTTCTCGACCGCGGCTCTCTGCGAGCCGACGTGCGGCGGCCCTCGTTCGAGCACGAGTGGCGCGAGTACGGGCAGACGCGCGCCGACGAGGTCGTCGAGCGCCTGCGCGACGCGACCATCGCCGTCACGAACAAAGTCCCCGTACGCGCCGACGCCATCGCCGCGCTGCCGCGACTCAGGATGATCGCCGTCGCCGCGACGGGCGTCGACAACGTCGACCTCGCGGCCGCGCGAGCGCGAGGGCTCACGGTCTCGAACGTGCGCGGCTACGCGCGCTCGGTCGTCCCCGAGCACGTCTTCGCGCTCGCGCTAGCGCTGCGGCGAAACCTCCTCGCCTTCCGCGAAGACGTGCGGAGCGGGCTTTGGGAGCGCGCCGAGCACTTCGCCCTTCTCACGCACACGATACGCGAGCTTCACGCGAGCACGCTCGGGCTCGTCGGCTACGGCGCGACGGGCCGCGGCGTCGAGCGACTCGCGCGGGCCTTC
>DASQDT010000110.1:0-21541 GCA_035634035.1 Pyrinomonadaceae bacterium
CAATAACACCCTGATGTTCTCGGTCTCCGGCACGGCCTTTCAGGGGATGAGCGAAGAGGAGATTTGCAACTCCATCTACGTCCGCTTCCAGCGCGTCGGCGCGAACGGTCAGGGCAGCGACGTCGGCCGCCCCGGCGCTCCGAACGAGCCCGTCCCCGAGCCGGCCACTCTGCTCCTGCTCGGCACGGGCGTCGCGGGAGTCGCGGCCCGTATGCGCAAGCGTCGCAACCGCTCGCAGCAGGGCGCGGACGAGGCTTAAGAGCCGTCTCCCGAAATCGTCAGGCGCGGACATCTTCCTTCCGCACGGCCGGCGACGGGGCTTGATGCCTCGTCGCCGGCCCTGTTTTTTTGGGAAAATGCTTGCTTAATTTCTGGAAGTGAGTAAAATCGCTTCCACTTTTCTGAAATCCGCGGCAGATTGCGCTTTTACAGGCATTACTGAGCCATAGAGACCGAAACGCTTCGGCCAGACGAGAATGCCCCTTGTCGCCGAATCGGGAGGGTTGAAAACTTCCCGTCAGGAGTCGTCGCCGAAAGTGCGGTTTCGCGCCGGCCTCGCAAAAAGACGGTTACGCTGCGACGGCCTTGCCCCGGCACGTCCGCGTCGCCCCGACAAACCGTTCGAGTGCGCTTTACCCACTGAAAGTTCCCAGACAAGGGTTGATGGAGGAATTGTAAACTTATGAGAAACCGCATTCTGGCGCTCACCAAATCTCTGACGCTTTGCGCCGCCGCGCTGGCGATCTTCGCTCTCGGTCAGGGCGTGGCGCGGGCCGACGAAGTCCACATCGCCGGCTACACCAACGGCTGCTTCAACTGCGCCGCCCCCCCGAACACCAGCGCCACGCAGGGCGACACGCTGTTCGGCCTGACCTACACCAACTCGACCTTCAGCGGCACGACGGCCGGCGGCTTCCGCGGCATCGGCGGCAACCCGACGCCTCCGGGCGTGCAGGGCTTCAACAACCTCGGCTCATTCACGCTCCTCGGCACGCCGCAGGACTACGCCGGCAACACCTTCACGCTCCGCGTGACGTTCACCGCCCCGCAGGGCATCACCGGCTCGAACACGGCGACCTTCACGGCGACGCTCACGGGGCAGGTCATCAGCGACAACGTCGGCGGCGTCCGCCTCGTCTTCTCGGGGCCGGGCTCTTCGACTAACCCGATGCTCTTCACCTTCAACGACGAGGAGTGCGAGCCTCCGCCGCCCGACCAGATAATTCCGGGCCAAAACACGACCTGCGGCGCGGGATCGTTCTTCTTCAGCGTCAACGACTTGGCGATTGACCCGAACCAGACCGTGGCGCTGACCGGCCAGATCACCGGCGCGCAGCAGACGGTCATCCCCGAGCCGGCCACGCTGATTCTGCTTGGGACGGGCCTGTCGGGCGTCGCCGCCGCCGCCCGCCGCCGTCGCAAAGCGGCCAAGAAGTAACGTCCGAAGCGACGTGACTTAAGTCCAGAATAGCGGCAAACGAATGCGTGAGGCCGGGTCGCAACCCGGCCTCACGCATTTTCGTGTGCACTTTTATCCCTCCAGAAAAATTCTTTTCGTGTAAAACAATTTTTCTGGAGGGGCAAACGGATTAGACATATAAGCTAATTACCGAAGAAAAGGACGGCGATTGACGAGCGGCAGGCCACGGACGGAGCGGGCGCGAGGGTGCGTCCGCCTTTTTAGCTTTTGGGCCGGCCCCCGGCGTCGCCCCCGTCCGAATCATTCAGTTTGACCCGCGCCCCGAATCCTCTTTATCATCCCGCCCGTGCGTAAAATCATCTCAGCGGCCGAGATGCGCGAGATTGACCGGCTGACGACCGAGCAATACGCGACGCCTTCCATCCTTCTGATGGAGGCGGCGGCCTCGGCCTCGGCCCGCGCCATCGCCGCGCGACTCTCTTCGGATTTGACGCACAAGACCGTGCGCGTCCTCTGCGGGCGCGGCAACAACGGCGGCGACGGCGCGGCCCTCGCGCGCGCGCTCTGGATGATGGGCGCGCGGGCCGACGTTGTCCTCTTCGGGCGCGCCGACGAGACGCGCGGCGACGCGCGCACGAACTTCGAGATGGTGCGCCGCCTCGCGAGCTTCCGCGCCGGCTCGGGCGAACGCCCTTCGGGGCTCTCGTTCGTCGAGTGCGAGACGGCGGCACGTTGGGAGGAGATTTCGAGCGCGCACCACGGCTACGATGTCGTCGTCGACGCCCTCTTCGGCACGGGCCTCACGCGCCCGCTCGAAGGCGTCCACCGCGAGGCGGCCGAGCACTTGGCGCTCATGCGCGAGGCGCGCGACAACTCCGGACGCCCCGGCCCGCTCTTCGTCTCGCTCGACATCCCCTCCGGCCTGAACGCTGACTCGGCCGACCCGCTCGGCGAGACCGTCCGCGCCGACCTGACCGTCACCTTCACCGCGCCCAAACCCGCGAACGTGCTCCCGCCCGCGTCTCACTTCGGCGGCGAGCTGGTCGTCGCCGACATCGGCTCGCCGCCGTCGCTCGTCGACGCCGCGCCGTCAAAACTCTTTCTGACCGAAGCCGACGACGCGCGCGCGTGGTTAGAGAGGACGCGCTACGCGCCGGGCTCGCACAAGTACGCGCACGGCCACGCGCTCGTCGTCGCCGGCTCGTTCCACTACTCGGGCGCGGCCGTCCTGTGCGCGAACGGCGCGATGCGCTCCGGCGCGGGACTCGTGACGGTCGCCACGCCCGCGACGACGCGCGACGCGGTCGCCCCGCGCCTGCTCCCCGAAGTCATCGCCGTCGCGCTGCCGGAAAGCGACGAGGGCGCGGTCGGCCCCCACTCCGCGCCGAAAATCTTCGAGCTGGCCGAGCGCGCGACCGCCCTCGCCATCGGGCCGGGTCTCACTTCGTCGTCCGAGGAGACGCGCGCACTCGTGCGCGAGGTCGTCGCGCGCAGGCGGACGCCCGTCGTCATCGACGCCGACGGCCTGAACGCGCTCGCGCCGTGGCCTTCGGAGTTGCGCGGCTCGCGCGAGCTGCCTTTGGTGCTCACGCCGCACGAGGGCGAGCTGCGGCGTCTCGTCGGCGCGGACGCGCGCGCGCCGCTCGCGGACAGGGCGCGCGCGGTCGGCGAGTTCGCCGCGGCGCACGAGTTAATCGTCGTGCTCAAGGGCGAGCGTGCGCTCGTCGCCGCGCCGGACGGGCGCGTCTTCGTCAACCCGACGGGCAACGCGGGCCTCGGCCGCGCCGGCTCGGGCGACACGCTGACGGGCGTCGTCGCCGGCTTCCTCGCGCAAGCCTTCGCCGCGTCGGCGGGCGAGCGCGACGCGGTCGAGGCGACGGTCGCGGCCGTCTACGTCGCGGGGCTTGCGGGCGACTCGGCGGCGCGCGAGCGTGGCCTGCGCGCGCTCACGGCGTCGGACGTGCGCGAACATTTGGGCGCGGCCATGCGCGCGCTCGACCCGAAGGGGGAGCGGCCTTGAGCGACGCGGCGCGAGCGGGCGTGCCGGCGGGCGAGTGGACTTCGTCGGGCGCGTCGGAGACTTTCGAGTTGGGCGAGCGCGTGGGCCGCGCGCTCGCGGGCGGCGAGATACTTCTGCTCGACGGGCCGCTCGGCGCCGGCAAGACGGTCTTCGTCAAGGGCGTCGCCGCCGGCGTCGGCGCTGACACCGAAGAGGTGACGAGCCCCTCGTTCACGCTCGTCAACCGTTACGACGACGGCCGCCTCACGCTCTACCACATAGACCTCTACCGGCTCGCCGAGGGCGCGTCGGCCGCGCACGCCGTCGACTTGGACGAACTGCTCGCGGACGAGAGCGCGGTCGTCCTCATCGAGTGGGCCGAGCGCATGGGGCGCTACCCTCTGCCGCCGACCGCTTGGCGCGTCTCTATCGAAGGCGACGGCGAAGACCCGCGCCGCGTCACAATCGAGCGCGCCTGAGCCGCCGGGAACGACACGAACGCCGTCGTGTTAAAATGTCGGCGGGAATCTTCAAAGGGAATCTTTTCAAGGAAGGAACACGAGACAATGCCCTACTCAGAACTTCTCATCAGGCCGATGCGCGAGGACTTGACGCGCGCGGGCGTCGAGGAGACGCGCACGCCCGAACAGATAGAGGACGCGATTCGCAACACGAAGGGGACGCTGCTGGTCGTCGTCAACTCGGTCTGCGGCTGCGCGGCCGGAAAGGCACGTCCCGGCGTCGCGATGGCGCTCCAATCGGACGTGCGGCCCGACCGCGCCGTGACCGTGTTTGCGGGCGCGGACATCGAGGCGACGGCGAAGGCGCGCGAGCACTTCGCGCCCTACCCGCCGTCTTCGCCGCAGGTCGCGCTCTTCAAGGACGGCCGGCTCGTCTACATGATGCAGCGCCACCAGATTGAGACGCGTCACGCCGAGGAGATCGCGCGCGAGCTGACCCAAGCCTTCGACGAGCACTGCGCTCCCGCGGGCGTGCAGTAGTCTCGGGCGCGTTCACGCGAGTCGCCCGCCGCCGTCCCCCATGTCAAAGCTTTCGCTCACGACGCCGCTCCTCTCGCTCACGAAGTACGGCATCGCGCGGATGGGCGCGGGGACGGCGCGCAAGCTCGCGCTCGCCGTCGCCAACGTCACGGACAGACGCGACGCGGCCGAGGCGACGGTCGAAGACCTCCTCAACTACCTGCCGATGCGTTACGAGGATCGCTCGAACCTCGCGCGCATCAGCGACCTCGCCGACGGCGTCGAGGCGAGCCTTGAGCTTTACGTGCGCGTCGCGGGCGGCTTCCAAGTCGGGAAGAACCGCCCGGCCAAAGCCCCTCCGCTGTTCATCTTCGAGATTACGGCGAGCGACCCCGAGCGGACGGGCAAGCCCGTCGTCGTCTGGTGGTTCGTCTCGGGCCGGCAGTCGCGCCGCATCGTCGCCTACAACTCGCAGCGCTTCGCGCGCGGCTCGCGCTTCGTCGCCTTCGGCAAGTGGGAGTGGGACGCGCGGCGCAACACGTTCGCGCTCCGCCTGAACAAGCCCGACGAGTTGGAGATGCTGCCCGGCACCTTCACGCCGCCGGAGCACGCGCTCATACGCATCGCCGAGGAGGCTAGCCGCCGACTCAACCCGGACGACGCCGACGACGCCGACGCGCAGACTCCCGACGGCGGCGCGCAGACTCTTGACGGCAACGCCGTCATCAACGCCCACGCCGGCGCGAACGGCGACGCCGACGCCGGCGCGGGCGACGAGTCCGCCGGAGACGAGGACGAGGCTTCCGACGAGACCTCTGACGAAGCGGCGGGCGAGGAAGAGGCGACCGACCCGGCGCTCGCCGCCATCCACGTCGGACGCCGCGTCCCCGTCTACCGCAAGCTCGGAGAGTTTCGCACCAAGCGCCTGCGCGAGATCATGCACGCCGTCCTCGCGCTCCTGCCCGACGAGGCTTTCACTGAAACGCTCCCCGCCGACCTCGTCGAGCGTCAAAAACTCACGACGCGCGCCGACGCACTCCGCCGCATACACTTCCCTTCCGACGACGCGCCGCTCGCCGACTACGAGCGCGCGCGCAGCCCCGCGCACCTCCGCCTCATCTTCGAGGAGTTCTTCTGGGTCGCGCTCGCCATCGCGCTGCGCCGCGGCGAGCGCGTCAAAGAGCCGAAGGGCGCGATCATCGAAATCACGCCGCGCCTGCGCGAGCGCGTGCTCTCCGTCCTCCCCTTCACGCTCACGGGCGCGCAGGAGCGCTCGGTCGAGCGCATCTACGCCGACATGCAGTCGGACGTGCCGATGAACCGCCTGCTGCAGGGCGACGTGGGCAGCGGCAAGACGGCCGTCGCGCTCCTCGCCATGCTCGCCGCGATGGAGAACGGCTATCAGGCCGCGCTCATGGTGCCGACCGAAATCCTCGCCGAGCAGCACGCGCGCAACGTGACGCGAATGCTCGCGCAAACTCCCTACCGCGTCGAGCTGCTCGTCGGTAGCTTGCGCGCCGCCGAGAAGCGGCGGCTTCACGCCGACATCGCGGCGGGCGAAATCCACGCCGCGGTCGGCACGCACGCGCTCATACAGGAGTCGGTCGCCTTCCAAAACTTGGGCCTCGTCGTCATCGACGAGCAGCACCGCTTCGGCGTCCTCCAGCGCGCGGCCCTGCGCGAGCGCGGCCTCAACCCCGACGTGCTCGTGATGACGGCCACGCCCATCCCCCGCTCGCTCGCCATGACCGTCTACGGCGACTTGGACGTTTCCGTCATCGACGAGCTCCCGCCCGGACGCACGCCCATCACGACCAAAGTGCTCGGCGAGGACAAGCGCGTCGGCGTCTACAAAGGCATCGAGCGCGAGGTGCGCGCGGGCCGTCAGGTTTACGTCGTCTACCCGCTCGTCGAGGAGTCGGAGAAGATGGACTTGAAGGACGCGACGCGGATGTTCGAGCAGCTGCGCGACCGCGTCTTCCCGCACTTCACGGTCGGCCTCTTGCACGGCAAGATGAAGGCGGCCGAGAAAGAAGAGACGATGCGCCGCTTCGTCGCGGGCGAGATTCAGATTTTGGTCGCGACGACGGTCGTCGAGGTCGGCGTGGACGTGCCGAACGCGTCGCTGATGGTAGTCGAGCACGCAGAGCGTTTCGGCCTCTCGCAACTCCACCAACTCCGCGGGCGCGTCGGCCGCGGCGCGGAACAGTCGTTCTGCATCCTCCTGACCACCGACAGGCAGACGAGCGTGGCGCGCGAGCGGCTCGGCATCATGGAGGAGACTTCCGACGGCTTCCGCATCGCCGAGAAGGATTTGGAGATACGCGGGCCCGGCGAGGTGATGGGCACGCGGCAGTCGGGCGTGCCGACGTTCCGCGTCGGCAATCTCGTCCGCGACGTTCTCATCCTCGAAGAGGCGCGGCGCGAGGCCGAGCACTACCTCACCGCCCGCCGCCGCACGCGCGAGACCTCGCGCCTCATCGAGCGCGTCCGCTCCGACCCGCGCTTCGGCCTCGCCACCGTCGGCTGAAGAGTCCCCGCGCGCGTATGCGCGGAACAAAAGCGCGCCGCGCGGCCTCTAAACCCGTGTCACGAAATCTTCGGACGGAGGAGGAGTGTGTTATGAGCGTCGGGCGTATCGGTCTTGTCTCCGCGGCCGCGTTGGCCGTCTGTTTTTTCGCCGCCTGCGCGAAGGACGCGCCGAGGCCCGTGTCGCGCGTGATGGTGACGGGCACGGCCGACGTGCGGACGCCGCCCGACACGGCCGTCGTCGTGCTCTCGGTCGTCACGCAGAACTCGCGCGCGCTCGAAGCGCAGCAGCAGAACGCGCGCAAGAGCGAGGCCGTCATCAGCGCCGTCAAAGCGGCCGCCGGCGGCAACCCCGACATCCTGACGAGCGACTACAGCCTCCAGCCGCGCCGCGGTTGGAGCGGCGACCTGCCGCGCATCATCGGCTACGAGGCGAGCAACACGGTGACGGTCACGACGGGCGAGCTCAACAACGTCGGCGCGGTGCTCGACGCGGCGACTTTGGCCGGGGCCAACAGCGTCGAGTCCGTCAGCTTCGTGCTGCGCGACGCCGAGGCCGCGCGCGGGCAGACGCTCGCCGAGGCGACCGAGCAGGCGATGGCGAAGGCGCGCGCGATGGCGGCGGCGATGGGCGGCCGCGTCGTGCGCGTCGTCGAGCAGCAGGAGGGCGGGTTCGAGGGCCGCCCCGAGCTCGCAGACGAGCGCGCGCGATACTACTCCTCGGCGGCGAACGCCAACATGGACATGTCGACCGCGAAGGCGTCGCCGCGCACGCCGGTCGAGGCCGGCTCGCTCGACGTCAGGTCGCGCGTCCAGCTCGTCGTCGAGATAGAAGCGCCCGCGGGTCGCGATTGAGTCGGCGCGCCCGACCTCGCTGCTTCCGACTCCGGCGGGTTCAATAAATCGCGCCGAGAGTGTAGGATTGAAAAGGCCGCGCGCACTCGCAGACTGCCGTAGGGCGCGCGGCCCGCGCCGCGTCCGACGGGCCGCGCGCGAAACACCCTCGCCGTTGTTACGCCCGCCCTCTCGCGCGGGAGAATACTCACGAATGGAGAGCCTCACCGCTCGTCTGCGCAGATTCGTCAGCGAACGACGCGCCGCGCCGCGCTACGTCGTCACGCACCTCGAACGCGCGCTCGTCGTCCACATCACGCTCGGCGAGCAAACGCCGGCCGCGCAACAGGGCCGCGCCGAGCCGCGACTCGTCGGCTACACGCGCGACGTGAGCGAGACGGGCCTCGGCGTCGTCGTCCCCGACGTGCGCCTGTCGGGCCGCCTCGTCGTCGGCCCCGACCGCGCGCTGCGCCTCCGCGTCGGGCTCCCCACGGGCGCGGTCGAGATGACGGCGACGGCCGTCCGCTACGCCGAGCCCGAAGGCGGCGAGAGCGGCTACCTCGTCGGCGTCCACATCGGCGAGATGTCGAAGGCCGACCGCGCACGCTACCTCGCGTTCATCAACTCGCTCGCCGTCGGCGAAATCAAAAAACAGTGACGAGTGACGGGCGACGAGCATGAGAGGCTCGCCTTTCACTCGTCGCCCGTCACTCGTCACTCGTCGCTCGTCACTGCATTTTGTCACTTGTCACTCGTCACTGCCTTTTGTAACATCGCGCTCACCGTGCGCGTCATCTCCGGTCAGTATCGCGGGCGCGTCCTGAAAAGCCCGCCGTCGATGCAGGTGCGCCCGACCTCCGACCGCCTGCGCGAGACGCTCTTTAACGTGCTCGCGCCCCGCGTCGAGGGGGCGCGCGTCCTCGACCTCTGCGCGGGCACGGGCGCGGTCGGCATCGAGGCCCTGTCGCGCGGCGCGGCGTTCGTCACCTTCGTCGACCGCGCCCACCGGATGTGCGCGCTCGTCGAGGCGAACCTCGACCTGTGCGGCGTGCCGGAGGAGCTGACCGAGGTCGTCAAGTCCGAAGCGGCCGAGTACCTGCGCCGCACGGCGAAGTCCGACGGCGACTGGCGCGGCGGCAGAGAGCCGTGGGACATAGCCTTCTTCGACCCGCCCTACGCCGAAGACTACCTGCCCGTCCTCGAAGCCTTCGGCGGGCAGACCGAGTCGCTCCTGCGCGCGGGCGGCGTGCTCGTCGTCGAGCACCATCACAAGAACCGTCTGAGTGACGAGGTCGGACGCATCCGCCGCTGGCGGATTCTCAAGCAGGGCGACTCTGCTTTAAGCTTCTACGAGGCCGACTGAGACGGGGGCAAGAGGGTTTTAGCTCGATGGAAGAGGTCAACAGCGGCGGGCGCGAGCGGCGACTTTCGCCGCGCTTCGAGGCCGCGCTCGACTGCCGCCTCGCGCTCCCCGACTCGGAGCGCAGCTCCGGGCTCCTCTTCCCCGACGCTTTCTTGCGCGCGCGCACGCGCGACCTGAGCGAGACGGGGCTAGGGGTCGTCGCCGCGTCCATCTACGTCGGCTACGACTGCGTCGTCGACGCGGGCCGCACGCTCCTCGTCACGCTCGAAGCGCCGCGCGGGCCGATTGAGATGACGGCGACGAACGTCCACTACACGCGCCTCGGCGCGGGGGCCGAGGATGCGGCGTACCTTCTGGGCCTGCGCGTCGTCGGGATGACCGACGGCAACCGCGCCCTCTACGCCGAGCTCCTGCGCGAACTCGAACGAGACTCTAACACCGCCGAAGGGTCAAGATGATTCACACCTTGAAATGCCCGAACTGCGGCGCGCCGCTCGACTACGACGACGCGCGCCCCGCGCCGACCGTCCGCTGCAACTTCTGTAGTAACACGGTCGTCGTCCCCGCCGATATGCGCCGCCAGACGGCCGGCGGCCCGCACGTCAAGATCAACATCAACCCGGCGTCGGTCGTCAAACCCGTGACGGCCGTCGTCGTCTCCGTCATCATCGCCTTCACGGTCGTCGCCGCGCTCTCGATCTACTGGGCGCTGCGGCCGAGCCAGCAGCAGAAGCCCGCCGTCGTCGTCAACATCCCGCAGATGCCGAAGAACTTTCCCGGCCTGCCGCAGGCGACGCCGAACCCGAACAGCTTCGCCCGCGAGGTTCTCAAGTTCGGCGGCGAGGGCACCGGCCCCGGCTACTTCACGGACGCGCGCCACGTCGCGACCGACGGCGAGCGCATCTACGTCGCCGACTACATCGGCGGGCGCGTGCAGGCGTTCGACGCCGACGGGAAGTTTCAGACTCAGTGGATGGTCGACGCGAAAATGCCCCTGCGCTCCCTCGCCGCCGACCGACGCGGCACGGTGTACGTCGTGCAGAAGGGCAAGATCGCGCGCTTCGACGGGAAGACCGGCCAGCCGCTCGGCGAGCTTCCCGTCACGGGCAACTTCTACTTCGACGACGTGAAGGCGACGGCCGACGGCGGCCTCGTCGCCGCCTCGCGCCGCCACCGCGACGACATCGTCCGCATGGACGCGTCGGGCCGCGTCCTGAAAGTCATCGAGAAGGCCGTCAGCGGGCAGACCGACTCGGCCGAGCTGAACCTGCGCGTGACGGCCGACGGCGTCGGCAACATCTACGCCCTCGGCACGTTCAACGACGCCGTCTTCAAGTTCACGCCCGAAGGCCGCTACGTCAACCGCTTCGGCGGCGAAGGCGACAAGCCGGGGCAGTTCCGCGCGCCCGACTCCGTCGCCGTCGACAATCAGGGCCGCGTCTACGTCACAGACTTCAAGGGCATACAGGTCTTCGACCCGGACGGCCGCTACCTTGACGTGATTCCCGTCCGCGGCGCAATCGACGGCATCGTCTTCAACGACCGCAACGAGCTGCTCGTCGCCGCCCGCACGCAAGTCTACAAGTTCGCCATCAACAATCAGTGACGCGCGCGCCGCGGCGCACGACGGTCGCGCGCTTTTGTGCGGCGCGACGACGGCTGTTAGCATTACTCTCATGCTCGTACTCGGCATCGAAAGCTCTTGCGACGAGACGGCGGCCGCGCTCGTGCGCGACGACCGCGAGATGTTGTCCTCGGTCATCTCCTCGCAGATAGACGTTCACAAACGTTTCGGCGGCGTCGTCCCCGAGCTCGCCTCGCGCGAGCATCTGGACAAGATAACGGCGGTCGTCGAGGAAGCCTTCGCGCGAGGTGGCGTCGGGAAGGACGAGATCGACGGCGTGGCGGTCACATCGGGGCCGGGCCTCGTCGGGTCGCTCCTCGTCGGCCTCTCCTACGCGAAGGCGATGGCCTACGCGCTTGGGAAGCCGCTCGTCGGCGTCAACCACATCGAGGGGCACGTCTACTCGGTCGTCTTCGACAACCCGCCCATCGAGTACCCGGCGTTTGCGCTCATCGTCTCGGGCGGCCACTCGAACCTCTTCCTCGTCCCCGCGCCCGGCCGCTACAAGGTGCTCGCGCGCACGCGCGACGACGCGGCCGGAGAGGCTTTCGACAAGGTCGCGAAAATGCTCGGGCTCGGTTATCCGGGCGGGCCGATTATCGAGAGGCTCGCGCGCGAGGGCGACCCGCGCGCCGTCCGCTTCAGCGTCCCGCGCATGGGCGACGGCCGCCCCGACTTCAGCTTCAGCGGTTTAAAGACGGCCGTCTCGAAGCACGTCCGCGAGACCGGCTTGCGACCCGTCGCGCCGGGCGAGGAGCCCTCGCAGGAGGTGAAGGACTTGGCGGCGAGTTTCCAACGTGTCGTCGTGCGCTCGCTCGTCGGGACGACCGAGCGGCTCGCTGATGAGCACCGCCCGCGCACGCTCATCGTCGCGGGCGGGGTGGCGTGCAACGGACACCTGCGCGAGGAGGCGGCGCGCGCGGGCGAGCGTCTGAACGTGCCCGTCTACTTCCCCTCGCGCCACCTCTCGACCGACAACGCCGCGATGATCGCCGCCGCCGGCACGGTCAAACTTGAGGCCGGCGAGCGCGCCCCGCTCGACTTAAACGCCGACGTTTCGCTTCGCCTCCAGAACGTGGACGTCGAAGACGCCGCGCTGCGCCGCTCGCGCGTCCGCTACAGGCTGTGAGGCAAAAGTAAAAGCCGCTCCGCAGCGAGGGCGCGGAGCGGCTTTCGTTGCCGGTGTGCTAAGTACGACGCTCAAAAAGACGTCAGCAACCGGCTGTCCGTTTTCGGGCTTCGGGGCTAGGGCTTGGCCCGCGCCACCTGACTGCCCGACTGAGTCGAGACCTGAATGTTGCGCGCGAACTTGACCGGGTTCAGCTCGTCGAGTTCGACCGTCACCATGTCGCCCTCCCGCACGTCCTTGAGCGAGACGAGCTTACCTTCCACCCTGACCTTCGTGTCCTTGTCGTCAATCGCGATGACGTGCTCGACGCCCGAGCGCGCGATGACCGAGATGCGCCCGTCCGTCACCTCGACGACCTTCGCCGCGACGAGCCGCGTGTCGGTGTCGTTTTCGTTGTCGGCGGCGAGCGCGGCCGTCTGCGCGGCCGCGATGAGCGTCAGAGCGATGATGACCGCGATGCTTTTGCGTCTCATTATCCGTTGAATCCTTTTCCCGGTCACTGACTTCGTGCCGTTGCATTCGCAAGCGTTGTGCCGGGCCGCCGTCATGCGCCCCGCGACGCGTGCAAGTCTCTTTAAACTCAACGCGATAAATGCCCCCCGACGGGATCACGCAGTCCGCGCGGGGACGATGTGAAAACGTGCCGACGTATCGTGTAGAGACGTTTTATATTGATACAAACGGGCGGGAAATGACGAGGGCCGCGCTCATTTTAAGAGTCGCGGCCCTCGTCGCTCGTCAATTCGCGTTCGGCCTTCAGCCGAAGATGTCGCGCACCTTGTCCATGAGGCCCTTGTCTTCGAGGTCGCGGTCTTCGATCTGCGCGAGCTGTTCGAGCAGACGCCGCTGCTCGCGCGTCAGGGTGGTCGGCGTGACGACCGAGACGGCGACGAAGAGGTCGCCGCGGCCCCGGCCGCCGAGCACGGGCATCCCCGCGCCCTTCACCCGAAAGACCGTGCCCGTCTGCGTGCCCGCCGGAATCTTGAGCTGCTGCTGGCCGTCGAGCGTCTGCACGGTTATCTCCGAGCCGAGCGCCGCCTGCGCGAACGTGACGGGCACGGACGAGTAGAGGTTGCTGCCCTGCCGCTCGAACTGCTCGTGCTCGGAGACGTGGATGACGACGTAGAGGTCGCCCGACGGCCCGCCCTGCGTCCCGGCCTCGCCCTCGCCCGCGATTCGCAGGCGCGAGCCCGTCTCGACGCCCGCCGGAATCTTCACCTCCAAATTCTTCTCGCGCTCGACGCGTCCGGCGCCCTTGCACGTCTCGCAAGGCGTCTTGACGATGCGGCCCGTGCCGCGGCAGTTGCCGCACGTCCGCGCGACGGAGAAGAAGCCCTGCTGGTAACGCACCTGACCCGCGCCCGAGCAGGTCTGGCACGTCTCGGGCTGCGTGCCCGGCGCGGCGCCCGTGCCCTTGCACGCGTCGCAGTTCTCGTGGCGCGGGATGCGCAGTTGCGCCGTCATCCCTTTGGCCGCGTCTTCGAGCGACATTTCGAGGTCGTAGCGGAGGTCGGGGCCGCGCTGCGCGGTCGTGCGCCGGGAGCCGGACGCGCGCCCGCCGCCGCCGCCGAACATATCGCTGAAGCCGAAGAGGTCGCCGAGGATGTCCTCGATGCCGCCGAAGCCGGCCGCGCCCCAGTTGGCCGCGCCCGCCGCGCCCGAAGAGACGCCGGCGTGTCCGAAGCGGTCGTAGCGCGCGCGCTGCTCGGCGTTCGAGAGCACGCTGTAGGCCTCGGCCGCCTCCTTGAACTTCTCCTCGGCCGCCGCGTCGCCGGGGTTCTTGTCCGGGTGGTAGCGGATGGCGACCTTGCGGTAGGCGCTCTTAATCTCCTGCTCCGTCGCGCCGCGGCTGACGCCCAAAACTTCGTAGTAGTCTCGTTTGCTCATAATTCAAATGACAAAGTGACGAGTGATGAGTTGAAGAGAGATACTAACCCGTCACCCGCCACTTGTCACACGTCACCGCTTCAAAGTCTGCTGTTCGGCTCCTCAGGCTCTTGCGACGACGGGCTGGTGCCCTTGCCCGCGTCGAGCATCGCCATCGCGAGCTGCTGCGCGAGACGCTCGACGGCCTCCTGCACGCGACGTATCTCCTCGTCGTCGTCCGACTTGAGCACGCCGTCGGCCTCCATCAGAATCGCCTGACCGGCCTGACGCTCCTCGGGCGGGAGCGACGAGCCCAACTCGCGGAAGGCGCGCTGCGTGTTGCGGACGAGGCTTTCGAGGCGCGTCCGCTGGTGGATGACCTCCTTCATGCGGCGGTCGGCGTCGACCGAGGCGCTCGCCTCCGAGATGAGGCGCTCGATCTCGTCGCCCGTCAGCCCGGAGGTCGGCGTCACCTTCATCTGCTGCATCCGCCCGCTCGTCTTGTCCTGCGCCGAGACGTTGAGGATGCCGTTGGCGTCGACCTCGAAAGTCACTTCAATCTGCGGCGCGCCGCGCGGGCTCGCGGGGATTCCGACCAGCTCGAACTTGCCCAAGCTGCGGTTGCCGCGCGCCACCTCGCGCTCGCCTTGCAGGACGTGAATCTCGACGGTCGATTGGTTGTCGACGACCGTCGTGAAGACCTGACTGCTGCGCAGAGGTATGGTCGAGTTGCGCTCGATGATTTTCGTGAAGAGGCCGCCGCGCGTTTCGAGGCCGAGGCTTAGCGGCAAAACGTCCAAGAGGACGATGTCTTTCACGTCGCCCGTCAGGACGCCGCCCTGAATGGCCGCGCCCATCGCGACGACCTCGTCGGGGTTTATCTCGGACGAGGGCTCGCGGCCGAAAATCTCCTTGACGGTGCGCGCGATGATGGGCGAGCGCGTCTGCCCGCCGACGAGGAGAATCTTGTCGATGTCGCTCGGCTGGAGCTTCGCGTCCCAGAGCGCCTTCTGGCACGGCTCGATGGTCTGCTCGACAAGGTCGCTGACGAGCGACTCGAAAGTCTCGCGCGCGAGAACCTTGCTGAAGTGCTTCGGCCCCGAGGCGTCGGCCGCGATGAAGGGCAGGTTGATGTTCGTCTCGGTCAGGCTCGACAGCTCGCACTTGGCGCGCTCGGCCGCCTCTTTCAGACGCTGGAGCGCGAGCCTGTCCTGACGCAGGTCGATGCCGGTCTCCTGCTTGAACTGCTCGGTCATCCAAGTGATGATGCGGTCGTCAAAGTCCTCGCCGCCGAGGAAGGTGTTGCCCGAGGTCGAGAGCACCTCGAAGACGCCGTCGTTGAGTTCGAGCACGGAGATGTCGAACGTGCCGCCGCCGAGGTCGTAGACGGCGACGCGCTCGGACTCGTTGCGCCCCAACCCGTAGGCCAGCGCGGCGGCCGTCGGCTCGTTGATGATGCGCTCGATTTTGAGTCCGGCGATGCGGCCGGCGTCTTTCGTCGCCTGGAGCTGCGCGTCGTCGAAGTAGGCCGGGACGGTGACGATGGCCTCGCTGACGGCCTCGCCCAAGAAGTCTTCGGCGGCGGCCTTCAGACGCTGCAAGACGATGCCGGAAATCTCCTGCGGGCTGTAGACGCGCCCCTGCACCTGTATGCGCGCGTCGCCGTTGGTCGAATCCACTATCTCGAAGGGGACGGTCTCGCGCGAGCGCTGCACCTCGGGGTCGCTGAACTTGCGCCCGATGAGCCGCTTGACGGCGTAGACGGTGTTGGCCGCGTTGGTGACGGCCTGCCGCTTCGCGATCTGCCCGACGAGCCGCTCGCCCTTGTCCGTGAAGCCGACGACGGTCGGCGTCGTGCGCCCGCCCTCTTTATTCGGGACGATCTGCACCGCGCCGCCTTCGAGCACGGAGACGCAGCAGTTGGTCGTCCCTAAATCTATCCCGACAACTTTTCCCATAGCTTTAAGAGCCTGAAGTCGGGGGCCGGGAGTCACGGAGTCGAAGGCAGATTTCGACTCCGGACTCGCGGGCTCCGGACTCCGGACTTTACTGTCTGACGGCCACCCTGACCATCGCCGGCCTGATGAGCTTGTCGCCCACGCGGTAGCCGCGGACGAGCTCGGCCGTCACGGTGTCGGGCTCGTAGCGGTCGGTCTCCTCGGTCGCGACGGCCTCGTGGATGTGCGGGTCGAAGCGCTCGCCGACGGTCGGGACGGGCGAGACGCCGAGAGATTCGAGCACGCCGTTGAGCTGCTTGCTGATGAGCTCGATGCCCTGCAGGAAGTGGCGGAACTCTTCTGACTCCTGCGACTGGATGTTCGCCTCGGCGTCGAGCGCGCGCCGCAGGTTGTCCATGACGGGGAGAAGCTTCGAGACGACTTCGCCGACGAGACGGTTGTAGGCCTCGCCGCGCTCGCGCTCGACGCGCTTGCGGTAGTTCTCGAAATCGGCCTGACGGCGCGCCGCCGCGTCCGTCAGCTCCTGACGATCGGACAGGAGTTTCTGCAACTCCGTCTCGACGCGCTTGAGCTCGGCCCGCGTCGCGACCAACTCGGCCAGCGCCGGGCCCGACCCCTTCGCGCCTTGCGACGGCGCGGCCTCGCGCGACGACGCTTCGGGCGCGTCGTCGTCGCTTTGGCGGTGCGTCGGGTTCGTGTCCTGATCGCCCTTGCGCTCTGGCATATCGGAGACGTTCGGCCCGCCGGCCGTGTCCGCGTCGTCGGCCTCGGAAGGCGAGTCGCCCTCCTGCGCGCCGCCGCGGTCGATGCGCCGCTGCATCTCGGTCTCGCCCTCGTAGGACGACTCGCGCCCGAGCTCCTCGGGCGTCAGCCCGCCGTCGGTCGTCCGGCCTTCGCCCTCGTCGGCGTCTGAGGCCGACGGCGGCGTCGCGCGCTTCGCCTCGTCGTCGACGAAGCGGACGGGGATGCGGCTCGACGTTCGTCTGTTCTTGTTCATCATGCGGTCTGTTTCAGAAACCCCCTTTGCCCGTCGCGGGAGGCGGCGGCGGATCGCGCCTCCCGTCCGGTGTGAAACTCTCGCCCCGCTCTTTAGAGACGCGCGGCGTCCTCGCGCAGCACGCGCTCTACGAGGCGGGCGATGTGGCTGACGACGGCCATCGTGCGCGCGTACTCCAGACGCATCGGCCCGACGACGCCGAGCGTGCCGGCCGCGCCGCCCGCTTCGGAGACGCGGTAGGGCGCGGTTATCAGCGCGCAATTTTGCAAAGACGGCGCGGTGTTCTCGCGCCCGATGACGACGTGCACGTCGCCGAAGACGGGCTCGTGCGCGATGCACTCGTTCAAAATCTTGACGAGCCGCGACTTGGCCTCGAAGGTGCGGAACAGCTCGCGCAGGCGTTCGATGTCGGAGAAGTCGGGCTTCGCCAGAATGTTCGACGCGCCCTCGACGTAGACCTCGCCCGCGTCCGACTCGTCGTCGGATAGGCTGCGCTCGCAGAGCAGGACGGCGTTGCGCAGGAGGCGGTCGTAGAGCGCCTTCTCCTCGCTCATCATGGCGAGGATTTCCGAGCGGATGGCCTGAAGGCTCTTGCCCGAAAACTCCGCGTTCAGGTAGCGCGCCGTGCGCTCCAACTCGTCCTGACCGAGCGGCTCGTCCAAGCGAATGAGCTTGTTCTGCACGACGTTCGGCGCGAAGACCAGAACGACGAGCACGCGTTCGTCGGCGAGCTTGAGAAACTCGATGTGGCGCAGGCGGTTGTCGGCCAGCGGCGGCGAGACGACGATGCCCACGTTCTCCGACAGCTCCGACAGAAGGCGCGAGACCTTCTCCATCAAACGTGCCGGCGTCGCCTCGGCCACGCCGAGCGTGCGGTCGATGGCGGCGAGGTCGGCGCGCGTCAGGCGCGCGTCGCCCACGAGGTTGTCGACGTAAAAACGATAGCCCTTGTCGGTCGGGACGCGGCCCGCGGAGGTGTGCGGCTGCTCGACGAGTCCCGCCTCTTCGAGCTCGCCCATCACGTTGCGAATCGTCGCCGGGCTCCACGCCGCGCCGCCCGCGAACTGCTCGGCCACCGTGCGCGAGCCGACGGGCTCGCCCGTCCGCAGGTGCTCCCTGATGATGGCGGCGAGCACGGCCTGTGCGCGCGCGTCGAGCGCCCACTCGCTGCGCGTCGGAGATGTCGTGGGGCGAATGACCATCCGGTTGAAAAAGTGGGATTGCGACGGCGTCTGACGAGGACTGTTGGAACAAAGCCGCGCGTCGGAAGCGGCGCGGCGCTAGACTGTTTACAGCCCACGTCCTGCCCTGTCAAGAATAAACTGCGCGGCCCTTCTCGCCTCTCGTCGAAGGCCGCAGGGGAGTCTGCGTCGGAGTATAGCGGATTGTGGAAATGGGGCGCAACGAAGCGTCCGCAAACGAGACGACGCGCGGCCCGCCCCGCGACTTTCATTCTTTAATTCCAACTCGGCCTTGAACTTACAGGCGGACGCCGGCACGCGCACCGCATCATCGACCTAAGTTATTGACAGGCGGCGACTTCGGCCGTCACCGCGGCGGGCGTTCGGACGGCCTCCGCGCGCCCGCGCGCGCCATTTCACGTCGCTTCAAGGGCTTAGCGTCGTCCGCCGGCGAGGTGTTTGACGGCCGCGCCCGACGCCCCGTAATATCCTCGCAGATTGTCAGACCGGACGGGCCTCGGCCATTCAGGATTCGGCAGCCTTTAACAGACCCTCTGAACCGCACTCCGGCGGGCAGCGGTAACACTGCGGCGGCGTCAGCCCCTATGTCAGACTCGGGACACTCAATCGGCGCTCACATCCAAGACGCCTTCCGGCACCTCGCGCCCAAGCGCCCCGTGCCGGAGGTCGACGCGCGCTACTACCCTTACGCCGGTCTGACGCACACCATCCGCCTGCGCTCGGGCCGCGTCCACGTCCGCGTCTCCGACATCTTCGCCCCCGCGCCGCCGGACGTGCAGCGCGCGCTCGCCTTCATGCTCGTCTCGAAGCTCCTGCGCCGGCGCACGCCGCCCTTCCACGAGAAGCTCTACCGCAACTACGCCTGCCGGCCCGAAGTCTTGCGCGCCTCAGACCTCGCGCGCCGGCACCGCGGGCGCAAACAAGTTTCGACCTCGCGCGGCCGCGTCTACGATTTGGAACGGATGTTCGCGCGGCTGAACCGACGCTACTTCGACGGCGAGATCGAGCAGCCGACGCTCACTTGGTCGCGACGCCGCACGCGCACCATCCTCGGCCACCACGACGGCGTCCACGACACCATCGTCATCAGCAAGACGCTCGACTCGGAGGACGTGCCCGAGTGGTTCGTCGAGTTCGTCTTGTTTCACGAGATGCTCCACATCAAGCACCCGGCGCGCCTCATCAACGGCCGGCGCTACTACCACACCAAGTCGTTCCGCGCCGAGGAGCAGCGCTTCCCCTTCTACGAAGAGGCGCAGGACTGGCTCGACAACTTCGCCCGCCGGCGCCGCACGATCCCGCGCGCGCGCGCCGCCTGACGAGTCGCGGCGACGACACTCTTCACGTCGCCGGCCCTCATCTATTCACGCCCGCACGCGTCGGTTGTCATCGACTTGTAAAAACTCTCGGCGCGAAATCATTTGCTGGAACTTTAGAGGGCCCGTCTCGTTAATAACGGACAGGAAGGTGGGCTCCTCCGAACAAGGCGGGGGGCCGCCGCAAGAGCGAAAGCGCCAATTCCCTCCGGCGCCCAACTGTTGCGACGGCCCCCCGCCTTGTAGGTTTTACGGCGTCCTGTTTTTCGTCCCCCCGTCCCGACTTTTCACACGCGCTCGCGGCTGGACAACTCGCCGCGCCCCCCGATAGACTCGCCGTTTGCGTAAGGGTGACGGGGCCCGACCTTCACGCCCCGCGCTTCGTTCCCGCGTTCAACAAATCATTCGAGACGGAGAAGAAAATTTTTTATGGCATTCCCCGCAACACAGATTCGGCGCGGCATGGTCATCGTCTTTGAGGGCGCGCCCTGCAAGGTTTTAGAGGCGCGCCACCACACGCCCGGCAACCTGCGCGCGATGATGCAGACGAAGCTCCGCAACCTGCGCACGGGCAGCAGCTTCGAGCACCGGTTTCGTTCGGCCGACACGGTCGAGCGCGCCATGCTCGAACAGCACGAGATGGAGTTCATGTACTCCGACGGCACGCACCACCACTTCATGAACACCGAGAACTACGAGCAGACGGCGCTCGGCGAAGACGACTTGGGCGACATGGCCGAGTGGCTGACGCCGGGCCTGCGCATCCAAGTCGAGTTCTACGAGGGCTCGCCCATCGGCGTCACGTTCCCGCCGTCGCTCGAACTGACGGTGCTCAGCACCGAGCCGACGATGAAGGGCGCGACCGTCTCGAACGTCAACAAGCCGGCCAAGCTCGAAAACGGCGTCACCGTACTGGTGCCGCCCTTCGTCAACGAGGGCGACCGCATCCGCGTCGACCCCGTGGAGGGCCGCTACATCGAGCGGGCCAAGTAAAAGTGACGAGTGATGACGAGTGACGAGTTAAAACGTTTTCACTCGTCAGACGTCACTCGCCGCTCGCCACTGATGTATTTCCTCTACAGCCTCCTCCTCTCGCTCGGCTTCGCGGTGCTCCTGCCGCGCTTCCTGCTCGACCTCGCGCGGCACGGCAAGTACGCGGCCGGGCTGCGCGAGCGGGCGGGCTTCCTCCCGCGCTTCGACCCGCCCGGCGGCAAAAAAATCATCTGGCTCCACTGCGTCTCGGTCGGCGAGACGCAGGCCGCGCGGCCTTTGGCGCGCGCGCTACTCGACGCCCACCCTGCGCACGCGCTCGTCGTCTCGACGACGACCGAGACGGGGCAGCGGGTCGCGCGCGAGGCGTTCGACGGCGTGGCCGCGCGCGTCTTCTACTTCCCTTTCGACTGGGCTTGGAGCGTGCGGCGCGCGCTCGTCGCGCTCGACCCGTCGGCCGTCGTCGTCATGGAGACGGAGCTGTGGCCGCGCTTCTTCCGCGAGTGCCGGAGGCGCGGCGTCCCCGTCGCGCTCGTCAACGGGCGCATCTCGCAGACCTCCTTCCGCCGCTACGGCCGCATCAAGTTTTTCATCCGCCGGGTGCTGGCAGACCTCTCGCTCGCCGCGATGCAGTCCGAGGAGGACGCCGCGCGCATCCGCGCGCTCGGGCTCGACCCGCGGCGCGTCGTCGTGACGGGCAACGTCAAGTTCGACGCCGACACGGAAGCGGGCGCGCAGGCGCTGACGGATGAACTGCGCGGCCGTTTTCATTTCGGCAACGGCCGCCCCGTCGTCGCCGCCGCGAGCACGCACGCGCCGGAGGAGCGGGTCGTGCTCGAAGCGTTCAAGGAATTGGTTGATGAAAGGTTGGCTGAGGCGCGTCCGCGCCTGCTCATCGCGCCGCGCCACCCCGAGCGGTTCGCCGAGGTGGCCGCGCTCGTCGAAAGCTCTGGACTGAGTTGGTCGCGCCGCTCGGCGCGTCCCTCCGAGCGTGACGCCGGGTCGGACGTGGTGCTGCTCGACACGGTGGGCGAGCTGCGCGCCGTCTACCCTCTGACCGATGTCGTCTTCGTCGGCGGGAGCGTCGCGCCGAAGGGCGGGCACAACGTGCTCGAACCGGCGGCCGCCGCGAAGTGCGTCGTGACGGGCGCGCACACGTCTAACTTCAAGGCCATCACCAAAGCGTTTCTCGAACGCGACGCGCTCGTGCAACTCCCCGCCGTCGAAGCCGCCGAGGCCGCGCCCGTCCTCGCCCGCGTGCTCGGCGAACTTCTCGACGACCGCGGGCGGCGCGCGCGACTCGGCGAGAACGCGCGGCGCGCGCTCGACGAGAA
>DASQDT010000111.1:0-1734 GCA_035634035.1 Pyrinomonadaceae bacterium
CGGTGCGCCGGTAAATCATCAGCACGCGCTCCGCGCCGAGCCGCCGCGCCTGCGTCACCGCGTCAACGGCCGTGTTGCCCGCGCCGACGACGGCGACCGTGCGCCCCACGGGGACGCTCGGCCAGTCGCGCGTCTTCACGCGCGCGATGAAATCCAGCGCGTCGTAGACGCCCGCCAAATCTTCGCCCGGAATGTTCAGGCGCGAGGTCGCGCCCAACCCCGCCGCGAGGAACACCGCGTCGTGCTCGCGCTCCAACTCCTCGACCGACACGTCGCGGCCGACTTCCGTGTCGAGTCTGAACTTCACGCCGAGGCGCTCGACGAGCGCGGCCTCCTCGACCGAGACGCGCTGCGGCATCTTGTACTCGGCCATCCCATAAGTGTCGAGCCCTCCCGCGAGCGGCCGCTTGTCGTAGACGGTGACGGAGTAGCCGAGCCGCGCGAGGTAGGCCGCGCACGACAGGCCCGCCGGCCCCGAGCCGACGACGCCGACCGAACGCCCGCGCCGCTCGCCCGCGCGGAACAACTCGCGCCCCTGCGACATCGCCGCGTCGGTCGCGTAACGCTGAAGCCGGCCGATTTCAATCGGCTTCTGCATCAGCGTGACCTCTACGCACGCGCCCTCGCACAAGACCTCGACGGGGCAGACGCGCGCGCACGTCGCGCCGACCGGGTTGGCGTCGAAGATGACGCGCGCCGCGCCCGTCAGGTTGCCGCTCGCAATCTTCTTGATGAACGCCGGCACGTCAATGTGCGTCGGGCAGGCGCGCGTGCACGGCGCGTCGTAGCAGTAGAGGCAGCGGTTCGACTCGAACATCGCCTCGGCCACCGTCAGCGGAGGCGCAATCTCGCGGAAGTTGCGCTCGACCTGCGCGGGGTCGAGCAAAGGGGCGTGGGAATCTGTCATCTTTTCACAGTCTCGCTGGTGTTAGTCGGCGACGAGGGCGTCGTAGGTGTCGGGGCGGCGGTCGCGGAAGAACTGCCAGGTGTTGCGGACTTCGCGGATTTTGTCGAAGTCGAGGTCGGCGACGACGAGGTGGTCGGCGTCGCGCGGCGCTTCGGCGACGATTTGGCCGCGCGGGTCGCAGAAGTAGCTCTGGCCGTAGAACTCGCCGATGTTCCACGGCTGCTCGTGGCCGACGCGGTTGATGGCCCCGACGAAGTAGCCGTTGGCGACGGCGTGCGCGGGCTGTTCGAGTTTCCACAGGTACTCGGAGAGCCCGGCGACGGTGGCCGACGGGTTGAAGACGATTTCCGCGCCGTTTAGGCCGAGGATGCGCGCGCCCTCGGGGAAGTGCCGGTCGTAGCAGATGTAGACGCCGACGCGGCCGTAGGCCGTCTCGAAGGTCGGGTAGCCGAGGTTCCCGGGCTTGAAGTAGAACTTCTCCCAGAAGCCGGGCGCGACGTGCGGGATGTGGTTCTTGCGGTACTTGCCGAGGTAGCGCCCGTCGGCGTCAATGACGGCGGCCGAGTTGTAGTAGACGCCCGTCATCTCCTCTTCGTAAATCGGGACGACGATGACCATGCCGTGCTCGCGCGCGATGTCCTGCATGAGGCGGACGGTCGGGCCGTCGGGGATGCGCTCGACGGCCTCGTACCAGCGCGTCTGCTGCTCGGCGCAGAAGTAGCTCTGGCCGTAGAACTCGCCGATGTTCCACGGCTGCTCGTGGCCGACGCGGTTGATGGCCCCGACGAAGTAGCCGTTGGCGACGGCGTGCGCGGGCTGTTCGAGTT
>DASQDT010000112.1:0-16213 GCA_035634035.1 Pyrinomonadaceae bacterium
GCCGCACTCGTCGCAGTACTGCGAGCCTTCAAGATTCTCCGTGTTGCACCTCTCACAGGCGATCATGTGACACCTACAATTTTGAGCGCGGCGGCGGGGAAGAAACTCCCCTCCTCAGACTCGATTCCGGCGCGAAAAAAGAAGATTTGGCGGCCGCGCCGTCGGACGGTCATTGTAGCGCGAAACGGAGAGACGCGCCAACGAGCCGGTAATAAAGAGTCTGAAGTCGCGACTCCGGTGTCTAAGCCGGAGACGAAGGGCAGCCCCGGCTTTCGACCACGCACTCACGACGAGGGACTCGCCTTTGTTTGAAACCCGTCCATCGTTTCGGACGTAGAAGATTTGCCGGCGTGACGGGTAAGGACTTCGGCAGGGCGCGCGTTTTGAATCCGACGCCGGATTGTGAGAAGCTGCCCCGTTACGAGCCCGGCCGCTCCCCGCGACCTTTTCGACAGACGAAGGAATCCGTAAGACATGGCCCTCAGCCGAAAGAGAAAGATCATCATCGCCGTCGCCGCCGTCGCGGTCGTCGGCCTCATCGTCATCTTCAGCGTCTTCGCCGGCGGCAGCGACCAGCCCGAAGTGACCGCCGTCAAGGTCGAAGTCCGCCCCGAGCTGAAATCGACGGTGACGGCCTCCGGCGAAGTGCGCCCCATCCAGTTCATCAACCTGACGAGCGAGGTCGGCGGGCGCGTCGAGGAGATCTACGTCAACCCCGGCGATCAGGTGCAGAAGGGCCAGCCGCTCGTCCGCCTCGACCCGACGCAGCTTCAGTCGCAGCAGGAGGCGCAGGCCGCGGGCGTCCAGATCGCCGTCAGCGACGTGCAGAGCGCGCGCACCGCCGTCCAGTCCGCCGAGACCAACGTCCTTCAGGCGCAGCAGGGGCTCGCCGCCGCCGAGGCCGGGCTCGCGCAGTCGCGTCAGGCCGTCGTCACGGCGCAGACGGCCGTCGACCGCGAGCAGGTGAACTTGAACGCCGCGCAGCGCGAGATGAAGCGCGTCACGGAGCTCGTCGAGTCGGGCGTCGCCTCGCGCTCCGAGTACGACGCGGCGCGCGACCGCCTTGAGAGCGCGCAGGTCGCCCTGCGCACCTCGCAGGCGCAGCTGGACTCGGCCAAGCTGGCGATCGAGGAGGCGAAGGCGCGCGTCAACCAGCAGCGCGCCAGCGTCGCCAGCGCGCAGCGCGGCGTGCAGAGCGCGCAGGTCGGCGTCCGCACTTCCGAGTCGCGCGTGACGATGGAGCAGGCCCGCCTGCGCGGCGAGACGAGCCAGCGCAGCAAGTCCCTCCAACTGTCGCCGCTCACGGGCGTCGTCGCCGACATCCCGGCGCGCGTCGGGCAGTTCGCCCTCGCCAACTTCTCGACCACCCCGCTGATGACCATCGCCGACATGACCACCGTCAACGTCGAGGTCAACGTCGACGAGACCGAGATCGACGACGTCGAGGTCGGGCAGGCGGTCAAGGTCAAGGTCGACGCTTTGGGCGAGAAAGAGATAGACGGCACGGTCAAGCAGAAGACGCCGCTCGCCGTCGGCAAGTCCGACACGCAGGGCGGCGGCCTCAGCAGCCGCGTCAACGTGCAGGAGGCCAAAGAGTTCAAGGTCGTCGTCGAGCTCGTCAACATGGCCGACGAGGTGAAGAACTCCCTCAAGCCGGGCATGACGGCGACGGCCGTCATCACGACGAAGGTCAAGCAGAACGTCATCGCCGTCCCCTTGCAGGCCATCATCGAGAAAGTCCCGACGCCGCAGCCCTCGCCCGCCGCCGGCAGCGCGCCCGCGCCCGAGGCGGCCGAGCGGCCGAAGCCCGTCAAGGGCGTCTACGTGCTCGACGGCGACAAGGCGAAGTTCGTCCCCGTCGAGACGGGCATCACCGGCGAGTCAGACATCGAGGTGACGAGCGGCCTGTCGAACGAGATGCAGGTCATCACCGGCCCGAGCCGCGTCCTGCGCACGCTCAAGGACGGCGAGGTCGTCAAGAAGCAGGAGCGCAAGCCCGGCGCGCCCGCAGGCGAGGAGGGCAAGTCGTGAGCGCGAGCGACGTGAGCACTCCGGCCGACGCGCCGCTCGCCGCGACGCCCGCGGGCTCCGACCCGGCCGCGCTCGAACACGGCGACCTGCTCGCGCACGACGCCGTCCCGGCCGCGCTCATCGCGATGCGCGACATCTGGCGAACCTACCAGATGGGCTCCGAGGAGCTGCACGCCCTGCGCGGCGTCTCCTTCGACGTGCAGCGCGGCGAGTACCTCGCCATCATCGGCCCGTCGGGCTCGGGCAAGTCCACCCTGATGAACCTCATCGGCTGCCTCGACACGCCGTCCAAAGGCCGCTACTGGATTAACGGCAAGCTCGTCAGTGACATGGACGACGACGAGCTCGCGCGCATACGCAACAAGGAGATCGGCTTCGTCTTCCAGACCTTCAACCTGCTCGCGCGCGCGACCGCGCTGCACAACGTCGAGCTGCCGCTCATCTACGCGGGCATCTCGGCGGCCGAGCGTCACGAGATGGCGAAGCGTTCGCTCACGTCGGTCGAGCTGGCCGACCGCATGACGCACCGCCCGAACGAGCTCTCGGGCGGACAGCGCCAGCGCGTCGCCATCGCCCGCGCGCTCGTCAACCACCCGTCGATCCTTCTGGCCGACGAGCCGACCGGCGCGCTCGACACCAAGACGAGCAACGAGATCATGAACCTCTTCGAGCGCCTCCACGCCGAGGGGAACACCATCATCGTCGTCACGCACGAGCACGAGGTCGCCGAGCGCGCCCACCGCGTCATCTCCATCCGCGACGGCCAGATCGCCTCGGACGAGAAGGTGCGCTAGGCTCAAAGCCTTTAGACGAAGGGGCGCGGCGAGTCACACGCACTCGCCGCGCCCTCGAACTTTTTACACTTCCTTTACACCCCGCGCGCGGGCATCTTCTGGACACCCGCGCCCGTCGTAACTTATCCTTTCCGGCACACGTAAAATAGCAAGTCGCGCGTTATGAACTTCGCCGAGACATTCAAACTGGCGCTGGCCGCCATCTGGGCGCACAAGCTGCGCTCGTTCCTGACGCTTTTGGGCATGATCATCGGCGTCACGGCCGTCGTCGTCGTCGTCTCGATGATTCAGGGCTTCAACGCCTACGTCGAGGAGAAGATCGCCAACATCGGCGCGAACAACTTCACCATCTTCCGCTTCGACTTCTTCAAGGACTTCCAGAACACGGACACGCTCGCCGCCGCGCAGCGGCGCAACAAGGAGTTGACCTTAGACGACTACGAGTTTCTGCTTGAGCGCAAGGTCGTCATCGACCAGCTCGGCGTTCAGGCCGCGCCGACCTTCACCGAGGTCAAGCGCGGCGCGGAGATCTTGGAGGGCGTCCCCGTCGGCGGGGCGACGGCCAACATCGCCGCCATCCAGAATCTCTCGGTCGAGTACGGCCGCTTCTTCTCGCCGAACGAGGACGCGGCCGCCGCCCGCGTCGCCTTCATCGGACGCGACGTGGCCGACAAGCTCTTCCCGGCCGGCCCCGAGACGGCGATTGACGGCGAGATTCTCATCCGCGGACTCCCCTACCGCGTCATCGGCATCATGGAGGTGAAGGGCACGGTTCTCGGCCGCCCGCAGGACAACTTCGTCACGCTCCCCCTGCGCTCGTACCTCAAGCAGTTCGGCCCGCCCGTCCGCAACCGCTGGCTCGCGTTCGCGGGCACGCCGCCCTCGCCCGGCCTCTACAAAGACGCCGTCGAGGAGGCGCGCAACCTGATGCGCCTGCGGCGGCAACTCAAGGCCAACGAGCCCGACAACTTCGCCGTCATCACGCCCGACGCCATCACGGGGATGCGCGACCGCATCTTCGGCCCCATCTTCATCGTCGCCATCGCCGTCCCCGGCATCGCCCTGCTCGTCGGCGCCATCGTCATCATGAACATCATGCTGGTCTCGGTGACCGAGCGCACCAAAGAGATCGGCATCCGCAAGGCCATCGGCGCGCGGCGGGCCGACGTGCTCAAGCAGTTTCTGGTCGAGGCCGTCACGCTCTCGGCCATCGGCGGCGCGATCGGCGTCTTCGTGGCGTGGCTTCTGGGCCTCTTGATTAGCGCCTACATCTTCCCGACCTACTTCTCGCTCATCGCGGTCGTTCTGGCCGTCGGCGTCTCGGGCGGCGTCGGCGTCCTCGCCGGCATCTTCCCGGCTTGGAAGGCCGCGCGCCTCGACCCGATCGAGGCCCTGAGGGCGGACTGATGAAACTAATCCGCAGCGACATTTACGAGAACTTCAAGATGGCGCTGGCGACGCTGCGCTCGAACAAGCTGCGCTCCGCCCTGACGGTCGTCGGCGTCGTCATCGGCGTCTGGACGGTGATGGCCATCGCCTCGATCATCAGCGGCATCGACACGGCCGTCAAGCGCGAGGTCGAGCAGTTCGGCACGCGCTCCATCTTCCTCTACAAGTTCGACATCGGCCCGCGCACGTCGGAGCTGACGCGCGAGGAGCGGATGCGGCCGAACCTGACCTACGAGGACACGCTCGCCATCCGCGAGCTGCAGTCGGTCGAGTCGGCCTTCCCCTTCCTCAACATCACGAATCAGGGCTTCCGCGGGCAGAAGCTGATGGTGAAGAAGGGCGGCAAGTCCTCCGCCGCCGTGCAGCTCGAAGGCACGACCGCCGGCTACGACCGCTCGGGCATCATCACGATGGCCGAGGGGCGTTTCTTCGTCGACATCGAGGACAAGACCAACCAGATGGTCTGCGTCGTCGGGGCGAGCGTGGCCGAGAACTTCTTCCCCTACGGCTCGCCGGTCGGGCAGACCATCGACATCGGCGGCCAAGAGTTCCGCGTGCTCGGCGTGATGCAGAAGCGCGAGCAGATGGGCGGCGGCGACGGCTCGAACGACATCAACAACATCATCTTCGTCCCCTTCGAGGTGGCGAAAAAGCTCAAGCCCAACGCCGAGGACGTCTTCATCCTCGCCGTCTCGCGGCCCGGCATGATGGAGCAGGCGCAGACCGACATCGAAGACCTCCTGCGCCGCCGCCGCCAAGTGCCGTTCGACAAGCCGAACAACTTCGGCATGGCGACGCCCGACTCCATCGTCTCCTCGTTCCGCGCCATCATGGCCGGCGTGGCGATCGCGATGGTCGTCATCTCGTCGGTCGGCCTGATGGTCGGCGGCATCGGCGTCATGAACATCATGCTGGTGTCGGTGACGGAGCGGACGAAGGAGATAGGGACGCGCAAGGCCGTCGGCGCGCGGCGGCGCGACATCCTCTGGCAGTTCCTCATCGAGGCGATGACGCTGACGGGGACGGGCGGCGTCATCGGGCTCGCCCTCGGGTGGCTGACGACGCTGCTGATTCGGATGTTCATCCCCTCCTACGTGCCGCTGTGGGCTCCGGTGGCGGGCTTCGTCGCGTCGGTCGGCATCGGCCTCATCTTCGGCCTCTGGCCCGCGTGGAAGGCCGCGCGCCTCGACCCCATCGAAGCCCTCCGCTACGAGTAGACGGCAGTCGGCGTGAAAAACTTTCGGGGGCGGCGCGGTTCGTGTGAGCGCGCCGCCCCCGTCGTGCGAAATCTACTGACCACTGAATGCCGTCTACGGTCTACCGCCTCATGCGATGAAGCCCGGCGCGATGGCCGCGAGCGTGACGGCGAGCAGGACGCCGATGAGCCAGACGGCGACGGCGGCCGACCACGCGGCGGTCGAGCTGACGCGCTCGCCGCCGTTGCGCAGGCCCGTCGCCGTGAGCCAGAGCTTGTAGAAGGAGAGGACGCTGATGAAGCTCGCGAGCGTGAAGAGCACGGGGCGCGCGGCCGGGCTGAAGAGCACGCTCAGGTTGTCCTGCACGAGCCCGTTCGCGTTGCGTATCGGGTGCACCTCGGCCGGGTCTTTCAGGAACAGGATGAGCAGGCTCAAGACGCTTGAGATGACGGCCGGCGGGAGCATCGCGTGGACGGTGACGGCGAGCGCCTGCCAGAAGTTGATGCGCCCGCCGAAGACTAGCACGCCGAGCAGGTAGAGGCACGCGACGATGCACATGAAGATGAACGCGAAGACGAACTGGTTGACCGCGCCGACGGCCGTCCGCGCGGGGCTCTTGGCCGCCGCGATCTGCTCGCGCTTCTGCTCCTCGGCCATGTCGGCCGGCATCCACCCGCTCTCGACCACCTTGTCCATGTTGAAGCCGACGATGCGCTCCGGCGTCAGACGCCGCGTGAAGGCCGTCGCGTAGATGAAGTTCAGGAGCACGATGACGGCGAGCGCGGCGAGCCAGCGCGGGTGCGCGCGCAGGTTTTGGAAGACGCGCGACGGCTCGTAGAAGAGGCCGGCGATGCGCTCGAACGCCGAGAGCGGCGCGGGCGCGTCGGCCGGGGCCTCGGGGCGGCGGACGAAACTGAGGCCCGTCAGGACGAGGCCGAAGAAGGCGAGCGCCGCGCCGGCCGCCACGAAGTCGCGCGGCAAGACCCTGAGGAGCGCGAGCACGACGAGCACGAGTCCGACGCCGAGCACGACCAGCGCGTAGTTGCGACGTACCATCGGGGAGAACCTCGCTTCCGTAAAAGTTTTTTCTGACGGCCGCGCGTCGCCGCGGGAGGCGTTCGCGCGGCGCGCGCGCGCGTGGTGGAGATTCTACGCGGCCCCGCCGCCCGAAGTTTCACCGCCGGGCGAAGTCCGGGCCTCGGCCCAACCGGGCACGCGTATGCAGGCGACGGTGTGTCCGGGCGCGACCTCGCGCAGGTCTGGGTCGATCTGCTTGCACTCGGGTATGGCTTCGGGGCAGCGCGTGTGGAAGCGGCAGCCGGAGGGCGGGTTAATCGGCGTCGGCACGTCGCCTTTGAGGACGATGCGCTCGCGCTTGCGCGTCGGGTCGGGGATGGGGATGGCCGAGAGCAGCGCGCGCGTGTAAGGGTGCAAGGGGTTCGCGTAAAGCTCCTCGGCCCGCGCCACCTCGACGATGCGCCCGAGGTACATGACGGCGACGCGGTCGGAGATGTGCTCGACGACCGCCAGCCCGTGCGAGATGAAGAGGTAGGTCAGCTCAAACTCCTTCTGCAAATCTTCCAAGAGGTTGATGACCTGCGCCTGCACCGAAACGTCCAACGCCGAGACGGGCTCGTCGGCGACGATGAGCTTCGGGTTGAGCGCGAGCGCGCGGGCGAGGCCGATGCGCTGTCGCTGGCCGCCGGAGAACTCGTGCGGGTAGCGGTTCATGTAGTCGGGGTCGAGCCCGACCTTGCGCAGAAGGTCGGCGACGCGCTCGCGCCGCGTCGCGCGGTCGCCGATGCCGTGAATCTTTAAGGGCTCGGAGACGATGTCGCGCACGCGCAGGCGAGGGTTGAGGGACGCGTAAGGGTCTTGGAAGATGATCTGCATCTCGCGGCGCAGGCGACGCAGCTCCGCGCCGCCGAGCCCGAGCACGTCGCGGCCCTCGAACGAGACCTCGCCGCGCGTCGGCTCGATGAGCCGCAGAAGACAGCGGCCCACGGTGGACTTCCCGCAGCCCGACTCGCCGACCAAGCCCAGAGTCTCGCCGCGAAAAATCTCGAACGTCACGCCGTCTACGGCGCGCACGACGTCGTCGCTCCCCTCGACGGGGAAGTGCTTGAAGAGCCCGCGCACGCGCAGGAGCTCTTCGCCGCCGCCGCGAGCGCGCGCGCCCTCCCGCGCGTCGTGCGCGTGCGCGGCCGCGGCCTCCGCCGCGGGCACGGTCTGCCCTCTCTCGTTCGTGCTCATTCGCTCGCCCCGCCCTCCCTCTGCGCTTCTATCTGGTGGTCGGCGGCGACGGCCGCCGCGAGGTCGTAGAGCACGCAGCGCACCTCGACCCCGCCTTCGAGCGGGTAGAGCGGGATGTCGCCCTCGGTGCAGCGCGGCATGCGGTGCGGGCAGCGCGGCGCGAAGTGGCAGCCGGGCGGGAGGTTCGTCGGCTTCGGCACCGTCCCCTCGATGGTCTGGAGGCGCACGGCCTTCGCCACGTGGGCCGCCGTCAGCTTCGGCACGGACTTCAGAAGCCCCTCGGTGTAAGGGTGTTTGGGGCGCGCGAACAACTCCCCGACCGGCGACTCCTCGACGATGCGCCCCGTGTACATCACGCAGACGCGGTCGGCCACCTCGGCGACGACGCCCAAGTCGTGCGTGATGAGCAAGACGGCGAGGTTGCGCGTCCGGCGCAGTTCGTCGATGAGTTCGAGTATCTGCGCCTGAATCGTCACGTCGAGCGCGGTCGTCGGCTCGTCGGCGATGAGGAGTTTCGGGTCGCAGGCCAGAGCCATCGCGATCATCACGCGCTGGCGCATCCCGCCCGAGAGCTGGTGCGGGTAGTCGTCGGCACGGCGGGCCGGGTCGGGGATGGAGACCTCCTCCATCGCGGCGACGGCCGCGCGCCGCGCCTGCTCGCGCGACAGCCCGCGGTGCAGCCGCAGGGCCTCCGCTATCTGCTCGCCGACGGTGTAGACGGGGTTGAGCGAGGTCATCGGGTCTTGGAAGATCATCGCGATGTCGTCGCCGCGAATCGCGCGCATACGCGCCTCGGAGGCCGCGAGCAGGTCTTCGCCGCCGAAGCTAATCCCGCCGCCCACGATCTTACCGGGCGGCGCGACCAACCTCATCACCGACAGCGCCGTAATCGACTTCCCGCACCCCGACTCCCCGACGAGCCCCAACAACTCGCCCTCGTCCACGTGAAAACTCACCCCCTCGACCGCGCGCACCAACCCCGCGCGCGTCGGGAAATGCGTCCTCAAATCTCTGACTTCGAGCAGGTGCGTCATTTGCGGTTTCGGCTTTTCTAGTCTGTCCGCGGGGGAGTTAAGTTTTACAGGATTCGTCCGCGCTTTGCCAGACACCCGGACACGCTCCGGCTCACATGACGCAGTCGGTCGAGTTGATCTTCCAGCCGTCGCGGCGCGTGACGAGGGTGACTTTGATTTTGATGGCGGTCGAGGGGTCGCCGCCGCCGAAGGGGGGGAGGCGGACGACCGTCGTGGCCTTCGAGCCGCGCAGGGCGGCGCGGCCGACGGTGAAGGTCTCGGCCCACTTCGGATCCCAGTCCTGCGCGCAGATGAAGATGTCGGCCATCCACTTCTCGATGAGCCCCGGCGCGCGCCGGTAGAACTCCGGCGTCAGATACTTCAGCGCCTCGCGCCGCTTGCCGAGCGGCGTCCAGTTGTCCTTATTCAACTCGCCCAGATAAAAACTGTAGAAGCCGCGCACCACGTCCTCGGGGCCCGCCGCGCCGCGCGACGCCTCCGCGCCCGCCTGCCGCGCCTGCGCGCGCGACGGCGCGACCAACGCGCCGCATCCCACGAGCGACGCGGACAGAACGAGGGCTCTCATCGTCAGAAAGGTTCTCATCATCATCTTCTTCAGACGGTCGTCGTCTCACGGTACTCGCCCCAGACGCGCCGGAGCGTGTGGCTGATTTCGCCGACGGTGGCGAAGGCTTCGACGCAGCGGAGTATGCGCGGCAGAAGGTTCTCGGTGCCGCGCGCGGCCTCTTCGAGCGCGACGAGCGAGGCGCGCGCCGCCTCTTCGTCGCGGCGCTCTCGGAGCGCGCGGACGCGCTCGACCTGCGCGCGCTCGGAGGCGTCGTCCACGCGCAACGTCGGGACGGGCGTCTCGTCCTCCGAGCGGAAGCGGTTGACGCCGACGACGATTGCATCACCACTTTCGACCGCCCGCTGGTACTGATACGCCGCCTCCTGTATCTCGCGCTGCACGTAGCCCGTCTCGATGGCGCGCAGCATCCCGCCGAGCGCGTCGATCTTCTCGATGTAGTCGGAGGCGCGCCGCTCTATCTCGTCCGTCAGATGCTCGACCGCGTAGGAGCCGCCCAGAGGGTCGACGGTGTCTGCGACGCCCGACTCGTGAGCGATCGTCTGCTGCGTGCGCAGGGCGAGTCGCGCGGACTGCTCGGTCGGCAGCGCCAGAGCCTCGTCCATCGCGTTCGTGTGTAGACTTTGCGTGCCGCCGAGCACCGCGGCGAGCGCCTGAATGGTCGTGCGGACGACGTTGACCTCGGGCTGCTGCGCGGTGAGGGTCGAGCCGGCCGTCTGCGTGTGGAAGCGGAGCATCAGGGAGCGCGGGTCGCGCGCGCCGAAGCGCTCGCGCATCAGACGCGCCCAGAGCCTGCGCGCGGCGCGGACCTTCGAGACCTCTTCCAGAAGGTTGTGGTGCGCGTTGAAGAAGAAGGAGAGGCGCGGGGCGAAGTCGTCGACCTTGAGGCCGGCGGCCACGGCCGACTCGACGTAGGCGACGGCGTCGGCGAGCGTGAAGGCGACCTCTTGGACGGCCGTCGAGCCGGCCTCGCGGATGTGGTAGCCGGAGATGGAAATCGTGTTCCAGTTCGGGACTGCGGAGGCGCAGAAGGCGAAGGTGTCGGTGACGAGTCTGAGGGAGGGCGCGGGCGGGTAGATGTAAGTGCCGCGCGCGATGTACTCCTTGAGGATGTCGTTCTGAATCGTGCCCTGCAATTTGTCGGGCGCGACGCCCTGACGGCGCGCGACCGCGACGTAGAGGCACAGGAGCGTCGAGGCCGTCGCGTTAATCGTCATCGAGGTCGAGACTTCCCCGAGCGGGATGCCGTCGAAAAGACGCTCCATGTCTTCGAGCGAGTCGATGGCGACGCCGACGCGGCCGACCTCCCCCGCCGCGAGCGGGTCGTCCGAGTCCAAGCCGATCTGCGTCGGGAGGTCGAAGGCGACCGAAAGGCCGGTCGTCCCCTGCGCGAGCAGATACTTGTAGCGGGCGTTGGACTCCTCGGCCGTGGCGTAGCCGGCGTACTGGCGCATCGTCCAGAGCCGCCCGCGGTACATCGTGCGGCGGACGCCGCGCGTGTAGGGGTAGTCGCCGGGCGCGCCCAAGTCGCGCTCGTAGTCGGGGGCTTCGGTGTTCGACGGGTTGAAGTCGTTGGGCAGCGCGATGCCGGATGTCGTCTCGAAGCGCTCTCGCCGCGCGGGCGCGTCACGTTTGGTGGTCATAAAAAGGTTTCCCGCGCCCCCCGGGGAGGGCCGATAAAAGCGCCGTTTGCGAGTTTGGGAGGAAGCCTAGCACACGCCCGACGGCGGCCGCAATGCACGGTTTTTGTGCGCCCGCGCCTTCAAATTGAACGGCCCGGCCGGTGCAACCGCCGCCCCCCGGCGCACGTCTTATTCGCGTCTCCCCCCTACAAACACACCGGGCACTTCCCGTTCGAAAACGCAGGCTGAAACCTCGATGAGAAAGACTCTTTTTTCTTTCGCTCCGCTCTTCGTGTTCCTCGCGCCCATCCTCGCCGGCGTGCAGTTGCTCTACGCCCCCTCTCTGTCCGAGCGCCAGTCGGCGACGGCCGCCGGGGTCTCGCACGAGCAGGCCGTTTTGGGCGACATCCGCGCGCGCCTGCTCGACGCCCGCCGCGCGCTCGAAACCCACCGGCCCGAGACGACCGAGGCCGTCCGGCTCGCCGTCGAGGACGGGGCGAGCGGGGCGATGCACCTCGTCGAAGTGCCGAAGGAGATTTACCTCGCGAAGGGCGCGGAGGCCGAGTTGGTCTCGTCGCTCGGCGAGGCCGTCCGCCTGCGCGTCGTGCGCGCCAACGGCGTGAACACGGCCGTCAACGTGACCGACGGCGCGGGGCGCGAGCTACGCCCGCTCGTCGTCCAGTACCCGATCGAGCGCGAGGGGCGTCTCGAAGAGGTCGCCTACTACACTTCGGCGCACCCGGCGCTCGCCTCCGACGCCCTGACGCGCGGCGGCTCGCTCTACGTGCGCGGGCAGCTCGACCGCGCGGCGGCGCGCCTGCGCGAGCAGGGCAAGCGCATCTCGCCCGAAATAGTGGACGTGGCCGAGCGCCTGTGCGTCGTCGAGCACACCGACCACAAGCGTTTTAAGGCTGAAGACCGCGCCCGACTCTTCGAGGAGATCTACGCGCTCTACGCGCTCAACGCGGGCGACACCTACCGTTATTCGGTCTCCTCGGCCGGCGCGGGCGGGATGATTCAGATGATCCCGCCGACCTACGAGGCGATGCGCGAGCGTCATCAGGTCGGCCTGAAGTCCGACTTCGTCGAGGGGATGCGCGACCACTCGAACGCGGCCGAGGCGATGCTCCTCTACATGCAGGACACTTGGGACACGCTCCTTCGGAGCGAAGAGGTGCGCGCGGCGCTCGCCTCGAAGACGGCGACGCAGGCCGAGCTTCTGGCCGCCGGCTACAACTCGAACCCGGCCCGCCTGCCCCGCTACCTTGAGCGCGGCGGCGGCCTCTGGCGCACGCTCATCCCGGCCGAGACGCAGATGTACCTGCGCATCTACTCGGAGGTCTCGCGCCTCGCCTTCAAGGACGAGGGCTGAAGCCGGCGCGGCGACTTTGAAAGTGACTCGGAAGGCGGCCCGCCGGGGGCCGCCTTTTTCTTTTGCGCGCGGTTGACCGGCGCGGGAGGCGTCGCGTAGCATCGTCTTTCAAGTCGCCTCACGCCGTAAATCTTTTCGCGCGGGAAGAAATTTTGGACATCAACGACGAGGGCAAAGAGCTTGTGCAGGAGTTGGGCGCGGCCATCAACGCGGCCGTCGAGTCCTCTTCGGACGTGGCCGCCTGCATCGAGCGCCTGCGCGAGGCCGGCTACGAGATGGAGCTGACCCTGCGTCTGGAGATCGGCCTGCGCCAACTCTCCGACGCCGACGGCGAGGACGAAGAAGAGGACACGGGCCGCCTCGAACTCACCGACGACGACCGGCGCACGCTCCGCAGCATGCGCATACGCATCGACGAGGCCGAGTAGGCGCGCGGCGGCGGCGGCCCGGCCGCCGACATTTTTTCGCGACGCCCGCGCCCACGAATTTCGCCCGCGCCCGCTCTTTGCCTGCCGCGCGCCGCGTGTGATAACCTCTCGGGCTTAAGTAGTCAAACATTTTCTCGCCTTCCACGGCCTTTTAAGATTAAGAGGAGTAACAGCGAAGTATGTCCACGAACCCGAGCAGCGGCGCGAACGGTCAGGCCGTCGGCCGCGTCGTGCAGGTCATCGGCCCCGTCCTCGACGTCGAGTTCGGCGACGGCTACCTGCCGCCCATCTACACGGCCCTCCACGTCACCTCCGAAGGCTTCGACGTGCCCGACCCCATCGACATCATCTGCGAAGTCGAGCAGCACCTCGGCGAGGGCCGCGTCCGCACCGTCTCGATGAAGCCGACCGAGGGCATCGTGCGCGGCATGAAGGCCGTCGACACCGGCTTCCCCATCCGGATGCCGGTCGGCGAGGGGACTCTGGGCCGCGTGCTCAACGTCATCGGCGAGCCCGTCGACAACTTGGGCGACGTCGTCCACGAGGAGCGGTACCCGATTCACCGCCACGCGCCCGCGCTCGAAGAGCAGTCGACCGAGCTTCAGATGTTCGAGACGGGCATCAAGGTCATCGACCTCATCCAGCCCTTCCTGCGCGGCGGCAAGATCGGCCTGTTCGGCGGCGCGGGCGTCGGCAAGACGGTGCTCATCCAAGAGTTGATTCACAACGTCGCGATGGAGCACTCGGGCTTTTCGGTCTTCGCCGGGGTCGGCGAGCGCACGCGCGAGGGCAACGACCTCCTGCGCGAGTTCGTCGAGTCGAAGGTCATCCAGTACGGCGACGACTTCAACCACCACTTCGAGGAGACGGGCGAGTTCGACATGACGCGGGTGGACATGAAGGCCATCGGCGGGTCGAAGGTGGCGCTCGTCTACGGGCAGATGACCGAGCCGCCCGGCGCGCGCCTGCGCGTCGCGCTCTCGGGCCTGACGGTCGCCGAGTACTTCCGCGATCAGGGCCTCGACGTGCTCCTCCTCGTCGACAACATCTTCCGCTTCACGCAGGCCGGCTCGGAAGTGTCGGCGCTGCTCGGCCGGATGCCCTCGGCGGTCGGCTACCAGCCGAACCTCGCGACCGAGATGGGCGAGATGCAGGAGCGCATCACCTCGACGCGGACGGGAGCCATCACCTCGATTCAGGCCATCTACGTCCCGGCCGACGACTACACGGACCCGGCCCCGGCCACGACCTTCGCGCACCTCGACGCCGTCACCGCCCTCGACCGCAAGATCGTCGAGCTCGGCATCTACCCGGCCGTCGACCCGCTCACGTCGAACTCGCGCCTGCTCGACCCGCGCATCGTCGGCGAGGGGCACTACAACACGGCGCAGGCCGTCAAGCGCATCCTCCAGCGCTACAAAGACCTCCAAGACATCATCGCCATCCTCGGCCTCGACGAACTCTCGGAAGAGGACAAGCTGGTCGTCTCGCGCGCGCGCAAGATTCAGCGCTTCCTCTCGCAGCCCTTCTTCGTCGCCGCGCAGTTCACCGGCCTCGAAGGCAAGTACGTCAAGCTCGAAGACACCATCAAGGGCTTCCAAGAGATCGTCGACGGCAAGCACGACGACCTCCCCGAGCAGGCCTTCTACATGGTCGGCACCATCGAGGAGGCCCGCGAGAAGGCGCAGCGCATGGCGCAGGAACAGTGAAAGGATGAGGGATGAAGGCGGAAGGATGAAAGAGAGGCCGCGTTAGTCGAAAGCCTCGTCCGACGAAGTCGGGCTTTCATCCTTCACCCTTCCGCCTTCATCCTTACTTTGTTATGCCTCTTCAACTCGACGTCATCACGCCCGAGCGGCGTCTCATCTCGGAGACGGTCGACTCGGTGACCGTGCCGGGCGCGGGCGGCGAGCTCGGCATCCTGCCCGGCCACACGCCCCTCATCTCGCAGCTCAGAACCGGCGTCCTCTCCTACACGCAGTCGGGGGCGACGCGCCGCCTCCTCGTCTCGGGCGGCTTCGTCGAGGTCAACGCCGACCGCGTCTCCGTCCTAGCCGACGCGGCCGAGACGGCCGAAGAGGTCGACGCCGCGCGCGCGCGCGAAATGCGCGAGCAGGCCGAGCGCGCCTTAGGCTCGTTCACGGGCTCGCCCGACGAGCTCGCCGCCCTCCGCGAGCGACTCGACCGCGCCAACGCGCGCCTCCAACTCCTCGCCGAAAATCCCCGCTAACGACGCGAACTCGCAATTATCCCGCCTCACCTCATGTAAAAACTTAACTCCCGCCCGTGTTTCATGCTTGAAACGTCGGCCCAAGCGCGGTATACTGTCGGCTCATCAGGAAGTCGCGCTCGCGCCCCGGCGCGAGACGAGCAAGGGGAGTTATTTAATGCCGACACAGACACCCGCGGGGGCCGCGCCCGAGCCCACCCTTGAGCCGACGGAGCGCGAGGTCTCCGGCGCGGCGACGCCCGAGGACGCCGCCGTCGAGCCTTCTTTGCGGCCGCGCTCGCTCGAAGAGTACATCGGCCAGCCGAAGATCACGACGAACCTCAAAATCTTCCTGCGCGCCGCGAAGGCCCGCCGCGAGGCGCTCGACCACACGCTCTTTTTCGGCCCGCCGGGTTTGGGCAAGACGACTCTCTCGCAAATCATCGCGCAGGAGATGGACGCGCCGCTCAAGTCCGTGAGCGCGCCCGCCATCGAGCGCGGCGGAGACCTCGCCGCCATCCTCACGAACTTGCAGGAGGGCGAAGTCCTCTTCATCGACGAGATACACCGCCTCAAGCCGCAGATCGAGGAGGTGCTCTACCCCGCGATGGAGGACTACCAACTCGACCTCGTCATCGGGCAGGGGACGGCCGCGCGCTCCATCAAGCTAGACCTCCCGAAGTTCACTCTGGTCGGCGCGACCACCCGGGCCGGACTCATCACAGCGCCTTTGCGCGGCCGCTTCGGCATCGTCTTTCACCTCGACTTCTACGGGCAGAAAGACCTTGAAATCATCGTCCACCGCTCGGCCGAGATTCTGGGCGTGGAGATTGAGGCGTCGGGCGCGAGCGAGATAGCGCGCCGCGCGCGAGGCACACCGCGCATCGCCAACCGTCTCCTGCGCCGCGTCCGCGACTACGCCGAGGTCTTAAACGACGGCCGCATCACGCAGGCCGTGGCGCGACGCGCGCTCGACGAGATGGAGGTCGACCGCTTCGGCCTCGACGAGATAGACCGCAAGGTTCTGACGACCATCATCGAGAAGTTCGACGGCGGCCCGGTCGGCGTCGGAACCATCTCGGCCTCGATCAGCGAGGAGCGCGAGTCGATTGAGGAGATCATTGAGCCCTATCTGATTCAGATAGGCTTCCTCACCCGCACCCCGCGCGGTCGCGTCACGACGCGCGCGGCCTACAAGCACCTCGGCATCCCAGTGCCGAAGGCCGAGCGCGGCGCTGTGGCGTGTTAGAGGGATTTTCG
>DASQDT010000113.1:0-3197 GCA_035634035.1 Pyrinomonadaceae bacterium
TTCGAGCTTCACGACACTGAAACGATTTACGATTTACGATTCACGATTTACTAACCAATGAGTTCCCTTCAGCCCGCCAACTTCGAAGAGTTCGAGCGCGAGTCGGCGCGGGGCAACGTGGTGCCCGTGGTGCGGACGGTGCTGGCCGACTTACAGACCCCGGTCGGCGCGTTCATGCGCGTCTCGGAGGGCGCGGAGCACGCCTTCCTGCTCGAATCGGTCGAGGGCGGCGAGCGCGTCGCGCGCTACTCGTTCCTCGGCGCGCACCCGCAGATGGTCGTGCGCGGGCGCGGGCAGCGCACCGTCGTCGCGCAGGGCGAGGAGTCCGTCGCGCTCGACAACGTGAAGGCGACCGACCTGCTGCGCGACTACTTCCGCCGCCGACAACTCGCGCGCCGGCCGGGGCTCGCGCCGATGGCCGGCGGCGCGGTCGGCTTCCTCACCTACGACGCCGCGCGCTGGTTCGAGCCCGCCGTGGGCGCGCACCCGCGGCGCGACCCGGAGGCGGACGACGCCGTCTTCATGTTCTTCCGCACCGTGCTCGCCTTCGACCGCGTGCGCCAGCAGATGGAGATTACTTCCGTCGTCTTCACGGACGACGCCGGCGGCGACCGCGCGCACCTGCGCGAACTCTACGGCGAAGCCGTCTCCGAGACCGAACGACTCGAACGACTCCTTTCGAGCGCCGGGCCTTACGCCACGCCGCCCGACCCGAAGCCGCGCGAGGAGAAGCCGCCCGCGCGCTTCGTCTCCAACTGGACGCGCGAGGAGTTCGAGGGGGCGGTTCGTCAAATCAAAGAGCACATCGCGGCGGGCGACTGTTATCAGGTCGTCCTCTCGCAGCGTTTCGAGCGCCGAGTCTCCGCCTCGCCGCTCGACATCTACCGCGCCCTGCGCGCGCTCAACCCGTCGCCCTACATGTACTTCCTGCGGACGGGCGGGCAGTCAATCGTCGGGGCGTCGCCCGAGATGCTCGTGCGCTGCCGCGGCCAGCGGCTCGACTACCGCCCCATCGCGGGCACGCGCCGCCGCGGCTCGACCGAGACCGAAGACTGGATGCTCGGCGAGGAGATGCGCGCCGACGAGAAGGAGGTGGCCGAGCACATGATGTTGGTTGACCTCGGCCGCAACGACCTCGGCCGCGTCGCCGACTACGGCTCCGTCAAGGTCGAAGACCTGATGACGGTCGAACGCTACTCGCACGTCCAGCATCTCGTGACGCACCTGCGGGCGCGCCTGCGCGACGGGCGCGACCGCTTCGACGCGCTCGCCGCCTGCTTCCCGGCCGGCACCGTCTCCGGCGCGCCGAAGGTGCGCGCCATGCAGCTTATCGCCGAACTCGAACCCGAGGCGCGCGGCGTCTACGCCGGCTCGGTGCTCTACGCCGACTACGCCGACAACCTCGACTCCTGCATCGCCATCAGAACCATCGTGCTCGACCGCGAAGGCCACGCGCGCGTGCAGGCCGGGGCCGGCATCGTCGCCGACTCCGTGCCCGCGCACGAGTACGACGAGACCGTCAACAAGGCCCGCGCGCTCCTGCGCGCCGTCGAGTTGGCCGAACAGGGGTTGTAAAGGCGGGTGTTGGGTGTTAGATGTTAGACGTTAGCGAAAACCGGGAGCGCGCCGCGCGGCCCCGACGAAGGGCCCCGGCGGGCTCAACCCCTGTCGTCCGGCACCGAACGCCTGCTCCCCGCTTTCCCTAACGTCTAACGTCCGGCATCTGACAGCCGCTCTTTCGAGGTACGCGATGTTTCGTCTCACACTCATTTCCGTCCTGCTGTTGGCGTCGTGCGCGGCGTGCGGGCCGAGGGCTTACGGGCCGGAGGCGGCGCGGCGCGAGTTGGCTTTGCGCGGCGTGCCGTTCAAGGAGGAGGCATTCATCAGGAAGGCGGCCGAGGGCGACGCGGCGCTCGTCAACCTCTTCCTCGCCGCCGGCATGTCGCCGAACGCGAAGAACGTGGAGGGCGAGACGCCGCTCATCGTCGCCGCCCGCTACGGGCAGACGAAAGTCGTCAAGTCCCTGCTCGACTCGGGCGCGGACGTGAACGCCCGCGACGGCGAGCGCATGACGGCGCTGATGAACGCGGCGCGTCAGGGCTCGAACGAAATCACGCGGCTCCTGCTGGAGCGCCGCGCCGACCCGAACGCGCAGGCCGCGAAGGGCTCGACCGCGCTCATGTTCGCCGTGCAGCGCAACGCGCCGGCCATCGCCCGCCTGCTGCTCGACGCGGGCGCGGACATCAACGCCAGCGACGGCTCCGTCGGGACGGCGCTCGCGTGGGGCGTCTATTACAACCACGTCGAGACGTGCCGGCTGCTGCTCGAACGCGGGGCCGACCCGGACGCGCGTAACAGTGTCGGCGGCACGCCGCTCATGCTCGCCGCCTCGCAGGGCCGGGCCGACGCCGTCCGCCTCCTGCTCGAACGCGGCGCGCGCGCCGACCTCAAGGACGAGGACGGCAAGACCGCTCTGGATTGGGTTCCCAGGAACACGCGCCCCGAACTCGCCCAACTGCTCGCGGAGGCTTCCGCGCGCCGCTGAAGTGGCGCGGCCGGCCTGTTGAGTTCAGATGCTTTTAGTCATAGACAACTACGACTCCTTCACGTACAACCTCGTGCAGTACCTCGGCGAGTTGGGCGCTGAGCCCGACGTGCGCCGCAACGACGAGGCGACCGTTGACGAGTTGGAGGCGGGCCGCCCCGAGCGCGTCGTCATCTCGCCGGGGCCGGGCACGCCCGACGGCGCGGGCGTCTCGCTCGAAGTCGTCCGCCGCTTCGCCGGGCGCGTGCCCATCCTCGGGGTGTGCCTCGGCCATCAGGCCATCGGGCAGGTCTTCGGCGGTCAGGTCGTGCGCGCGCCCGCGCCCGTCCACGGCAAGCCGGTCGAGGTCTGTCACGACGGCAAGACGATTTTTGAAGGGCTCGAATACCGCTTCAAGGCGGCGCGTTATCATTCGCTCGTCGTCGGCCGCGACACCCTGCCCGAGTGCCTCGAAGTCTCCGCGACGACGCCCGACGGCATCGTGATGGGCCTGCGCCACCGCGAGTTTCAAATCGAGGGCGTGCAGTTTCACCCCGAGTCTGTCCTCACGCCCGAGGGCAAGCGCCTGCTCGCCAACTTCCTCAAGCTATGAACGACGAGACGCCGGCCGGCGCGTTGGCAGACCCGACGAACGACGAGACGCGCGGCGACT
>DASQDT010000114.1:0-18271 GCA_035634035.1 Pyrinomonadaceae bacterium
GGGCGTGCGCCTGCCCGAAGTCGGGACGCAGAGGGTCGAGGGGCGCTCCGAGCAGCTCACCTCGATTCGCATCGAGGACGCGGGGCTGTGCCCGCGCTACGCGGCGCGCGTCGTGCGTGGGGTGAAGATAGGGCCGTCGCCCGACTGGCTGGTCGCGCGCCTGACGGCCATCGGCCAGCGCCCCCTCAACAACGTCGCCGACAGCTCCAACTGCGTCATGCACGAGTTGGGTCAGCCGCTCCACGCCTTCGACCTCTCGACGCTCGCCGAGCGCCGCATCGTCGTCCGCCTCGCGCGCGACGGCGAGCGACTCCGCACGCTCGACGACGTCGAGCGCACGCTCGACGCCCAGATGCTCGTCATCGCCGACGCCGCGCGCGCCGTCGCGCTCGCGGGCGTGATGGGCGGCGCGGAGACCGAGATAACGGACGCGACCTCCGACGTGCTCATCGAGAGCGCCTACTTCGACCCCGCGTCGGTGCGCCGCACGGCGAAGGCTTTGGGCCTGCACACGGAGGCTTCGTACCGCTTCGAGCGCGGCACCGACTACGAGGGCGTGCGCCGCGCTCAGGATCGCTGCGTCGCGCTCATCACGGAGATTGCGGGCGGCACGGCGACCGAGGACGCGGTCGACGTTTACCCCGCGCCGCCCCGGAGGCCGGCCGTGCGTTTCCGCCCCTCGCGCGTCGCGCTCCTGACGGGCCTCGACGTGCCCGCCGACGAGGGCGCGCGCATTCTTACCGCCCTCGGCTTCGAGCGCGCCGGCGGCGACGCCTCGGAAGCTTCCGCGAGTGACGACGCGAACGCTCCGACCGGCGACGCCGCGTTGGCTTTCGTCGCGCCCTCGTGGCGCGTAGACGTGGGCATCGAGGAGGACTTGGTCGAGGAGGTCGCGCGCCACTTCGGGTTCGACAAGGTGACGGACGCCCTGCCCCCGTCGGGCACGTCGGGCGAGTACCGTCGGGGCGAGGCGCGTCGCCGCGCGGCCAAGCGCGCGCTCGTCGCGCTCGGCTTCGACGAGGCCGTCAGCTTCAGCTTCATCGACGCCTCGGCCGAGCACCGCTTCGGGCTTCTGCCCGGCGTCGAGGCCGCGCTCGCCGCCGGCGACGGACAGTTCGTGCGTCTGTCGAACCCCATCATCGAGGGCGTCGCGCTGATGCGGCCGACGCTCCTGCCGGGCCTGCTCGACGCCGTCCGCCACAACTTCAACCACGGCACGCGCGACGTGCGCCTGTTCGAGACGGGCCGGGTCTTCTGCGGCGGCGCGCCCGGCGCGGAGCTTCCTTTCGAGCGCGAGGCGCTGGCGCTCGTCTTGACGGGCGGCGCGCGCGAGGAGGGGCGGGCCGAGGGGCCGCGCGCGCTCGACTTCTACGACCTCAAGGGCGCGCTCGAAGCCGCGGCCGACGCGATGAACGTCGGCGAGTTGGAGTTCGAGGCGGCCGGGGCGAAGCACCTGCGCGCGGGGCAGTCGGCGCGCGTGCTCTTCGAGGGCAAGCACGTCGGCACGCTCGGGCTGCTCGGCGAGGAGACGGCCGCCGCCTACAAGTTCCGCCAGCCGGTCTACGTCGCCGAGATTGATTTCGCGTCTCTGGTCGAAGCGGCGGAAGCGCCCGCGCGCTACTCTCCGCTCGCGCGCTACCCTTCGGTCGTGCGCGACGTGTCGCTCCTCGCCGCGCGCTCTCAGGCGTTCGCCGGGATGCGCCGCGCCGTGCTCGCGCTCGGGCTCGAAGAGCTTCGCGGCGTCACGCTCGTCGACGCGTACGAGGGCGCGAGCCTGCCCGCCGGCAAGCGCTCGCTCACGCTCCGCGCCGAGTACCGCGCCGACGACCGCACGCTCCGCGACGAGGAGGTGGACGCCATGCACGCCCGCGTCGTAGCCACTTTGGCGGAGCAATTCGGCGCGCAGTTGAGGGCTTAAAGCCGGCGGCCGGAAGCCGAAGGCCGGCGGGTAATTTGGGTCTTGCGCTCGGCCGACTTAAGAAGCATAATCGGTCGGCAATTTTGAAGCCCCTGACGTTAGAGGTGAGACGATGGTCGGCCTGACTGGACTCGAAAAGTTTTCACACCTTGAGGATAAAATCTACCGCACCATCGAGCTGACGAAGACTCTCCGGCAGGAGCGCGACGCGCTGGAGCGCGAGGTCTCGTCCGTCCGCCGCGAGCTCGGCACGCTGCTCGACGAGAAGGAGCGGCTCGAAGGCCAAGTCGAGCGGCTGCTCGCCGAGCGCGACACCATCCGCATGAAGGTCGAGGCCATGCTCGACGCCATCGCCGTGCTCGACCCGGAGGCCGTCGAGGTGATGCGAAAGTAAACCGCGGCGAAGCCCGCCGAAGTCGGCCCCCGAAGTGTTTCGGCCCGGAGGTAGGAGTCACATGAGTTCCATCAAAAGCACGGGCGACACCGCCGGCACGCCGACCATCCGCGTCGAGATCTACAACCAGACCTACAACATCCGCTCCGACGGCGACAGCGAATACGTCACGGGCCTCGCCGAGTTCGTCGACCAGCGGATGCGCGAAATCTCCTCCGGCACGCTCACCGTCGACTCGCTCAAGGTCGCCATCCTCGCCGCGCTCCACATCGCCGACGAGCTCCACCGACTCAAGCGCCTGCACGAGCAGGCCGACTCGCAGCTCGCCTCGCGCTCGGCCGAGTGCGCCGAGATGCTCGACCGCGTTCTGAAGTCGCGCAGCCTCTCCGAGAGCCCCGCCCCCGGCCAAAGTCCCATCACCTTCGTCTGAAAAGGGCGCCCGCCCGGCGTAAAATCCGCCTTCAAAAGTGCCCGCTACCGCGCGCGCCGCGGGGTGTGTTAAGATGTGTGCGGCTGAGGGAATCAGTTCTGCGCGGTTCGTCACCGATTTACGATGATTGAGCCAACGCCGTTGAGAAGGGAGACCGACGCCGCGTCGGCCGGTGCATACCCTCATTGTCAGGGGATTGCCAGAGGCCGCGGCTTTTAAAGGTCACCCACCTGTTTGTGCAGGTTCAATTACGGCTTCGGAACGGCCGTCGCGGTTCTCCCTCAAGCCACTTTTTTTGTGACGAGTGACGAGTTGAAGAACCTCTCTTTTACTCGTCACTCGTCACTGCCTTTAAGATGAGAGTTCTGATGATCGGCGACGTGGTGGCGCGGCCCGGGCGGGTGGCGGTGGTCGAGCGTATTCAGGACTTGCGCGAGCAGCACGCCATCGACCTCGCCGTGATGAACGCCGAGAACGTCGCCGGCGGCTTCTCCATCACGCCGCAGATCGCCGACGAGCTTTTCGCGGCCGGCGTCGACGTGATGACCTCCGGCAACCACATCTTCGACAAGCGCGAAGTCATCCCCTACATCGAGCGCCAGCCGAAGCTCCTGCGCCCCGCGAACTACCCCGACGGCACGCCCGGCCGCGGCATGTGGGTCGGCGAGGCGGCCGGCGCGCGCGTCGCCGTCATCAGCCTGATGGGCCGCGTCTTCATGCCCCCGACCCACGGCGACCCCTTCGCCTCGGCCGACCAACTGCTCTCGACTCTGGACGAAGGGGTGCGCGTCCGACTCGTCGACATCCACGCCGAGGCGACTTCCGAGAAGACGGCGATGGGTTGGTATCTGGACGGGCGCGTCTCGGCCGTCGTCGGCACGCACACGCACGTCCAGACGGCCGACGAGCGCGTCCTGCCGGGCGGGACGGCCTACCTGACGGACGTCGGGATGACGGGGAGTTATTCGGGCGTCATCGGCATGGAGCGCGACGACGTGATCGCGCGCTTCACCTCGCCCATCCACCGCCGCGCCGAGCACTCCAAAGGCGACGTGATGATCTGCGCCGCCGTCATCGACATAGACGACGCCACGGGCCGCGCTCGCGAAATCAAACGCCTCTCGCTCAGACACGACTCCTGAATTTAGTTTCTATTCCGGCGGCGTGGTGTCGGGGACGCGCTCGCGGTCGGCGAAGGCCGGCGCGGCCTGCGCGACGGGCTTGGCGGTGAGCGCGGCGCGGTAGGCGTCGGGCATCGAGATGACGCGGCCGTTCGTGTCGGTGACGACGTGGCCCGTCTCGCCCTCGGCGATGATGACGCCGTCCGAGGCGCGTACGATCTCGTAGCCGAAGCGGACGGAGCGTCGGCGCAGCTCCGTGATGTGCGTGCGGATGACGAGCTGGTCGTCGAAGTGGGCCGGGGCCTTGTAGCGGCAGTAGCTTTCGGCGACGACGAGGAAGGCGTGGTCGTTCTCCTCCATGTCGCGGTAGGAGAAGCCGCGCGCGCGGCAGAACTCGGTGCGGCCGATTTCGAACCAGACGAGGTAGTTGGCGTGGTAGACGACGCCCAACTGGTCGGTCTCGGCGTAGCGCACGCGCACCGTCGTCTCGTCCCAGACGTCGAACAAAGCATCTTCGGCGGCCGCTGTGCTCATCAAAAGTGTGCGCCTCCGGCGACTAATGTCAGGCCCGCAGAAAACTTGCGGCGGGTTTCGGTTTTCCGGGTTCGTTTGGTGCGGACTATAAGAGCGAAAGGTTAGCGATGTCAAAGAAAAACGTGCGGCGGCCGGCGGCCGCCATTCTCACCCGCGCGGCACTCGCCTGCGCGCTTCTCGCGGGCCTCGTCCCGGCCGGCTCGGCGCAGCAGGGTGGGGCGAAGCCGGCGGCGGCCGTCCACCCCAAAACCGCGGCCATCCGCGAGGCGACGGCCGAAGTCCTCGCCGAGGCGAGCGAGATACGCCAGCTCAAAGTCCTGCGCAACGTCGAGAGCGGCGCGCAGACGCGCGAGGAGATCGAGCAGATGCTCGTCCGCAACCTCAACGAGAACACGACGCCCGAGGAGATGCGCGCCTCGGAGCTGGCGCTCAAGAAGTTCGGCCTCGCGCCCGCCGACTTCGAGCTCCGCTCCTTCATCATCAAGCTCCTCACAGAGCAGGTCGCCGGCTACTACGACCCCAAGAAGCAGCACTTCTACCTCGCCGAATGGATCGACCTCGACGGCCAGAAGCCCGTCATGGCGCACGAGCTCGGCCACGCCCTCCAAGACCAGCACTTCAACCTCAAGCGCTTCGAGGACTGGCCCAAGCACGACTCCGACGCCGAGCTCGCCGCGCACGCGCTCGTCGAGGGCGACGCGACCGTCCTGATGATGCACTACATCCGCCGCAGCCCCCTGCGCGCGCTCGCCATGCTCAAGTCGATGGCGACGAGCGGCCCCTCGACCGAGCAGATCGACAAGGCCCCGCGCGCCCTGCGCGAGACGCTCGTCTTCCCCTACGAGCAGGGCGCGGTGTGGGCGATGCACGTCTTCGAGCGCGGCGGCTGGCCGCTCATCTCGAAGGCTTACACGGAGCTGCCGAAGTCGACCGAGCAGATCATCCACCCCGAGAAGTATTTCGCGAAGGAGTCGCCGGTCGCGGTCGCCGCGCCGCCCGACGTTTCGTCGCTGCTCGGCAAGGGCTGGAAGCTCGCCGACCACGACGTGAACGGCGAGTGGGGCTACTACCTCATCCTCGACGAGTTCCTGAAGGCGAAGGACGAGTCGCGCCGCGCGGCGGCCGGATGGGGCGGCGACCGCTACGTGCTCTACACGGGGCCGTCCGCGTCCGACGTGATGGTCGCGCACGCGTCCGTGTGGGACACGGAGCAGGACGCCGCCGAGTTCTACGACGCCTACGTCAAGCGCACGGCCTTGCGCTACCCGACCGGGCGGAAGTGGACGCCGGGCGAAGCCTTCGCGGGCGCGGCGTGGACGACGCCCGAGGGCAACGTCCTCGTCGAGCGCCGCGGCGCGCACGTCCTCGTCGCCGAGGGCGTCCCCGACACGAACGCGGCCTTCGAAGTCTTCAAAACCCTCTGGAAAACGCCCGCGGCGGTGAAGTAGCCGGGCGCTCGCATCGGCAATGAAATCCGACCCCGGCGGGGTCGCGGGAGGCGCTGACGCCGGCGGCGCGCGCCTTCCGCGGCCCTCCGGGGCCGATTCGTTTTAATGAAGGCTCGTTGTCTTGGCTCGCGCGGGTGTGCTATTTTTTGTGTCAACGTAACGCTCTAATAGCTCAAGCCTTTCGCGGGTCGAGGAGATGCCGGAAGCGACTCCCGTTTCAACCGAGGCGCGCACACGTCTGCGCGAGTTGACCGCCGAGTTGCGGGAACTAGAGGCGCGTCTGCGCGCGGGCGGCGGCCCCGACAAGATCGAGCGCCAGCACAAGCAGGGCAAGCTCACCGCGCGCGAGCGCATCGCGCTCCTCTTGGACGAGAACACTTATTCACAAGAGGTGGGTCTGCTCGTCGCCCACGACGAGTACGACGGGGGCGCGCCGGCCGCGGGCGTCGTGACGACGGTCGGGCGCGTCAGCGGGCGCGAGTGCGTCGTCGTCGCCAACGACGCGACCGTCAAGGCCGGCTCGTGGTGGCCCGAGACGATTAAGAAGATTCTGCGCGCGCAGGAGATAGCGATGCGCTCGCGCGTGCCGATTATCTACCTCGTCGATTCGGCCGGCGTGAACCTGCCGTATCAGGGCGGCGTCTTCCCGGGGCAGTACGGCGCGGCGCGCATCTTCTACTACAACTCCATCATGCGGCGTTACCTGCGCGTGCCGCAGGTCGCGGCCGTCATGGGGCCGTGCGTCGCGGGCGGCGCGTACCTGCCCGCGCTCTCCGACATCATCGTGATGGTCGAGGGCACTTCGTTCATGGGCCTCGGCGGCGCGAACTTGGTGAAAGGCGCGACGGGGCAGACGATCGACAACGAGACCCTCGGCGGCGCGCGCACGCACACGGAAATCTCGGGCGTCGCGCACTACCGCGCGAAGGACGACGCCGAGTGCGTCGCCAAAATCCGGGAGGTCGTCGCGGAGCTGCCCGCCGCCCCGCCCGCCACCGTCTCGATGACGGAGCCGCGCGACGCCGCGCGCCCCGCCGAAGACCTCTACGACATCATCCCCGCAGACCACCGGCAGCCCTACGACGCGCGCGAGCTTCTGCGCTGCGTCCTCGACGAGGGGCATCTCGACGAGTTTCAGGCCGACTACGCGAAGGAGATGCTGACGGGCCACGCGCGCGTGCGCGGCATACAGGTCGGCGTCATCTGCAACAACCGCGGGCTCATCCGTCAGGCGCAGGGCCAGCCGCCGCGCTTCGGCGGCATCGTCTACACCGAGTCGGCCGAGAAGGTCGCCTACTTCATCGAGACGTGCAACCGGCACGGCACGCCGCTGCTCTTCGTGCAGGACGTGTCGGGCTTCATGGTCGGCGCGGAGGCCGAGCACAGCGGCATCATCCGCGCGGGCGCGCGCTTCGTCGAGGCGATGGCGACGGCCGCCGTCCCGAAGATCGTCCTCACCGTCAACCACGCGTCGGGCGCCGGCTACTACGCGATGGCCGGGCAGGGCTTCGACCCCGATTTCATCTTCAGCTGGCCGACGGGGCGGATGGGCGTCATGGAGGGCGACTCGGCCGTGCAGGCGATCTACGGCACGCAGCTCGAAAAGCTCCGCCGCGAAGGGCGCGAGCCCGACGAGAAGCTGCGCGAGGAGATGGAGCGCGTCCGCGCCGACTACGAGCGCCAGCTCGACGCGCGCCACGCCGCCGCGCGCGGGTTCGTCGACGCCGTCATCGCGCCCGAGGAGACGCGCGACGCCCTTGAGCTCGCGCTCCGCGTGAGTCTGAATTTCACGGGCCCGCACCTCGGCGCGTTCGTCTTGCCCCCGGCGCTCGCGTGAGCGCGCGGGGGCGCAGGCAAGGTTCGGCAGGGGAGTGTGGATGGCAAGCGGGAATTTCCACTGGGACAGCTTCAGCAGCAGCAGGAGGAGAAACCACCATGATCGAAAAGAGCATCGTCAGGTACGTCGCCGGTCTTCTGGCCGCCGCGTGCGTCGCGCTGGCGTTCGTCCTCTTCGACGCCGGCGTGCGCTCGCAGAACACCAACACGAGCACGACCGCCGAGGAGGACGCCAACGCCAACGCCAACACGAACGCCGCGCCGCGCCGCCGCGGACGCCGCGGGCGACGCGGCTCGCGCGCCACCATGCCCGCGACTCAGGAGAACACCAACACGGGCGAGGGGACTGAGGGCGAGAACACCAACCAGCGCCCGGAGGTCATCATCAACCGCGAGGCCGCGCCCGAGGCGTCCACGCAGGACACGGGCGGCGGCGCGCAGGAAGACCTCAGCGCCACTTGCACCGGCCGTCTCACGATGACCGGCGGCCACGAGATGTCGTCGAACGACGCGACGATCACCATCACGGGCAACACGTTCACGCTCACGGCCGACGGGATGACGCACTCGGGGCGCATCTACGCCGTCAACACGAGGCGCTACATCGGCGCGGCGTTGATCTTCACAGACCTGACCGACCCGGTGACGAACACGCCGCTCGCCTGCTCGGTTCGCGTCCGGCGCACGGGCACCCGGCTTTCGGCGACGCCCGTCCCCGGCGCCCGCAACCGCCTGACCTTCAACGGCCGTTGCAGCTAACAGGAGGGTGAGGGACGAAGGATGAAGGCGTCCGGGATTTGATTTTTCAGATTTCAGATTCGAGATTTTAAATCTGAGATTTCAAATCCCGACTCGGCCTTCATCCTTCATTCTTTCGCCCTCGTCCTTTCATTTAACGGAGGCTGTTTGAGAGAGACGGTTCGCATCGCGAGCGGGCAGGGCTTCTGGGGCGATATGCTCGACGCGCCCGTGCGTCAGGTCGAGGGCGGCCCCGTCGACTACCTGATGCTCGACTATCTGGCCGAGGTCACGATGTCGATCATGCAGAAGCAGCGCGCGCGCGACCCCTCGGCCGGCTACGCGCGCGACTTCGTCCCGCTGATGCGCGACATTCTGCCGGCCTGCGTCGAGCGCGACATACGCGTCACCGCGAACGCCGGGGGCGTCAACCCGCGCGGCTGCGCCGAGGCCGTCCGCGAAGTCGCCCGCGCGCTCGGACTCGCCGGCCGCGTGAAGATCGGCATCGTCACGGGCGACGACATCATGTCGCGCCTCGACGAGTTGATCGGGCGCGGCGTCGAGCTGCGCAACATGGACACGGGCGAGCCGCTCTCGACGGTGCGCGAGCGCGTCCAGAGCGCGAACGCCTACCTCGGCGCGTGGCCGATGGTCGAGGCCCTGCGGCGCGGCGCGCGCGTCGTCATCACGGGCCGCGCCACGGACACCGGGCTGACGCTCGCGCCGCTCATACACGAGTTCGGCTGGAAGGAGACGGACTGGAATCTGCTCTCGGCCGGCACCATCGCGGGCCACATCATCGAGTGCGGCGCGCAGTGCTCGGGCGGCAACTGCCAGTTCGAGTGGGACAAGATTCCTGACCTCGCCGACGTAGGCTTCCCCATCGTCGAGGCGCGCGCCGACGGCACTTTCGTCGTCACCAAACACGAGGGCACGGGCGGCGTCGTCTCCGTCCCTTCGATTAAAGAACAACTCGTTTACGAGATGGGCGACCCGCGCGAGTACATCACGCCCGACTGCGTCGCGGATTTCACGACCATCCGGCTCGAACAGGAGGGCGCGAACCGCGTCCGCGTCCGCGGCGTCGAGGGCCGGCCCGCGACCGAGTTCCTGAAAGTCTCGATAAGCTATTCGGCCGGCTTCAAGGCCGTCGGCACGCTCGTCTACTCTTGGCCCGACGCCTACCGCAAGGCGCGCGCGGCCGACGACATCCTGCGCGCGCGTCTCGACCGGCTCGGCCTCAAGTTCGACCACGTCCTCACGGAGTTCGTCGGCGCGAACGCCACGCACGGCCCGCTCGCCGGGGAGCCCTCGCCCGACGCGCCCGAGGTGCAGCTGCGCGTCGGCGTGCGCGGACAAGACCGCAAGGCGGTCGAGCGCTTCACCAAAGAGATCGCGCCGCTCATCCTGACGGGGCCGCCCGGCGTGACGGGCTTCGCGGGCGGACGCCCGAAGGTCGAGGAGATTGTCGCCTACTGGCCCGCGCTCATCCCGAAATCCGAAATAAGTCCGCGCGTGGAGGTCGAAGAGGTTTGACGAAGCGTGGAGCGCCGTCGCGCGGGCAGGCGGGGCGGGGAAGCGTCGAGGCGGGCGACGACTCCCCTCTCGAATGGCGCCCCGTCGCGTCCGAACAGGTCGCCGACTGCCGCGTCTTCAAAGTCCGGCGCGACACGAGCGCCGACCCGCGCGGGCGCCGCGAGCACGACTTCTACGTCGTCGAAGCGCCCGACTGGATAAACGTCATCCCCCTGACCGACGACGGCCGCGTCGTCCTCATCGAGCAGTACCGCCACGGCACGCGCGAGGTAAGCCTCGAAATACCGGGCGGCATGGTCGACGAGGGCGAGTCGCCGGCCGCGACGGCCGCGCGCGAGCTGCTCGAAGAGACGGGTTACGCCGCCGGCGCGCTCGTCTCGCTCGGGCGCGCGCGCCCCAACCCCGCGATTCAGGACAACTGGATTCACACCTACGTCGCGCGCGGCGTCGAGTTCCGCGGCGCGCCCGTCTTCGACGGCACGGAGCGGACGCGCACGCTGCTCGTCCCCTTGCGCGAAATCCCCTCGCTCATCGCCGACGAGCTGATCACGCACGCGCTCGTCGTCCTCGCTTTCCACAAGCTGCGCCTCCACGAGGAAGGGTATCTTCGCGGGCGCGAACTGTAGTAGCATCCTCTCACGCCATGAAAGTAAAACTCGTCAGACTCGCGCACGCGCGCTCGGGCGACAAGGGCGACACGGCCAACGTCGGCCTCATCGCGCTGCGCGAGGAAATCTACCCGCTGCTCGCGCGCGAGGTGACGGCCGAGCGCGTCAAGAAACATTTCGAGGGCATCTGCAAGGGCGGCGTCGAGCGCTTCGAGCTCCCGAACCTCGCGGCCCTCAACTTCCTTCTTCACGAATCGCTCGGCGGCGGCGGCACGCTCTCGCTCATGACCGACGCGCAGGGCAAGACCTTCTCGACCGCACTCCTCCGCATGGAAATTGAGGTCGCCGACGAAGAGGCGCGGAAGTTGGGAATAAGTGACGAGTGACGGGCGATGAGTGAGTCCCTCATCAACCTTGAGTCGGAGTTCCGGCACGGCTACGCGCAGGTCGGCGACGTGCGCCTGCACTACGTCGAGCACGGCGCGGGCGACCGCCTCGTCCTACTCCTTCACGGCTTCCCCGAGTGCTGGTACTCGTGGCGTCACCAACTGAAGGCGCTGGGCGCGCGCTACCGCGTCGTCGCCCCCGACCTGCGCGGCTACAACATGAGCGACAAGCCCCCGCGCGTCGCCGACTACAAGCTCGAAAGACTCGCCGACGACGTGACCGGCCTCATGCGCCACTTCGGCGCGCGCGACGCGGCCGTCGTCGGCCACGACTGGGGCGCGGCCGTCGCGTGGTCGGTCGCGCAGCGCTTCCCCGAACACGTCTGGAAGCTGGCCGCGCTGCAAGTCCCGCCCGGCGCGGCGTGGGCGCGCAACGTCACGCTCCGCCAACTCGTGCGGAGCTGGTATATGTTCTTCTTCCAAATCCCGCGCCTCCCCGAGTGGGTGATGCGCCGCGGGGACTTCAAAGGACTCGGCGACACGTTCCGCCGCACCTCGCGCCCCGGCACTTTCACCGACGCCGACATCGACACGCTCAAGACGGCGCTCCGCCAGCCCGGCGCGGTCACGGCCGCCGTCAACTACTACCGCGCCAACGTCTTCTCGGCGCTCCTGCGGCGCGGCCCGCGCGGCGCGGTCGAGGGCGAGTCGAGGGGCGACGGCCGCGTGCGCGTCCCCACGCTTTTCATCTACGGCGAGAGGGATTTCGCCATCATCCCGGAGACCGTGCGCGGCGTCGGCGATTTTGTAGACGCGCCCTACCGCGAGGTGCGGCTCGCGCGCGCGAATCATTGGGTTCAGCAGGAGTATCCCGCGGAAGTCAACGCCGCGCTCCTCGACTTCCTCGGCGAGAAGTGATGGACGAACAGAACCGCCCCGTGCTCTACGCGGTCGAGGGCGCGTGCGCTCTCGTCACGCTCAACCGCCCCGACAAGCGCAACGCGCTCAACGACGAACTCGTCGCGGGCCTCAAAGACGCCCTGCGCGACGCCGACTCGCGCGAGGACGTGCGCGCCGTCGTCATCACCGGCGCGGGCGCGGACTTCTGCTCCGGCGCCGACCTCGCCTCACTACAGAAAATCTCTGAAAGCTCGATTGTCGAAAACCTCGAAGACGCTTCGTCCCTGATGGAGCTGTTCGCGCTCGTCCGTCAGGTGCGCGTGCCCGTCGTCGCGGCCGTGCGCGGGCGCGCGCTCGCCGGGGGGTGCGGGCTCGCCACCGCCTGCGACATCGTGCTCGCCGCCCGCTCCGCGCGCTTCGGCTACCCGGAGGTGAAGATCGGCTTCGTGCCCGCGATGGTGATGGCCATACTCCGCCGCAACGTCTCGGAGAAGCGCGCCTTCGAGCTCGCCACGCGCGGCGAGGAGTTGGGCGCGGAGGAGGCCGAGAGGGTCGGCCTCGTCAACCGCATCTTCGACGACGAGAGCTTCGAGTCGGACGTCGAGGCGTACGTCGCCGCGTTCGAGCGCGTCAGCCGCTCGGCCGTCATGCTCACCAAACGTCTCCTCTACCAGATGGACGGCATGACGTATGACGCGGCCTTGCGCGCGGGCGTGGACACGAACGCCATCGCGCGCATGACCGAGGATTGTCAGAAGGGAATCGCGCGCTTTCTCAAGAAGAGTTGAGCGGTTCGGCGGCCGCCTCCGAGGGGGCGTCGCCATTCATAAATTCCATAAAATATTCAAAAATTCGTATCCTCGCCGGCCTCGCCGGCCGTCGCGACGAAAGCATTCTTAGGGTAATTCGCGTGTTCCCACGGCGCGCCCGAAGCTGGAATAATAATTGCCTGAATTAAAACGAGTTACGAATCGTCCCACTCTTTGGCCGTCATCCGACTGACCTCAAGACAAACATTTTGAAGGAGGCGTAAGCCGTGAAACTCCAACCACGAGTCTTGCTTCTGAAAACCTTTCTGGTGCTCGCCGCCGCGTGCGCGCTCTCCCTCGCGCCGGCCCGCGCCCAGCAGACGACCGCCGACCTGACGGGCCGCGTGCTCGACCAGAACGGCGCGGCGCTCCCGGCCGCGACCGTCACCGCGCGCCACACGGGCACGGGCGTCGAGCGCAGCGCCGAGACCAACGACGACGGCGAATACACGCTCACGCAACTGCCGGCCGGCCGCTACGAAGTCTCGGTCGAGAAGCAGGGCTTCAGCAAGTCGCTCGTCCGCGACCTAGAGCTCAACGTCGGCACCCGCAGCACGCTCAACTTCGACATGAAGGCCGGGCAGATCACCGAGTCGGTCGAGGTCTCGGCCGGCAGCGTCCTCGTCGAGACGACGCGGTCTGACTTGGCCGACGTCGTGACCCCCATCCAGATTCAGAACCTCCCGCTGCTGAACCGCACCTTCGCCAACCTCTCGGTCATCGTCCCCGAGGCGCGGCCGACCGGCAACTTCGACCCGACGAAGACGCGCGTCGGCAACGTCGCCTTCAGCGGCGGCGACGGCCGTCAGGTCGACGTCAACGTCGACGGCGGCGACAACAAGGACAACGTCGTCGGCTCGCTCATCCAGAACTTCGCCTACGAGTCGATTCAGGAGTTCGAGGTCTTGCAGCACCGCTGGACGGCCGAGGCCGGGCGCTCGGTGGGCGGCGTCGTCAACGTCATCACCAAGTCGGGCTCGAACGAGTTCCACGGCTCGGGCTTCTTCAACTTCCGCAACCAGCGGTTGCGCGCGCTCGACTACTTCGAGAAGCAGATCGAGGCCGCGAACCCGAACTTCGAGAAGCCGCCCTTCAGCCGTCAGGAGTTCGGCGGCAGCTTGGGCGGCCCCATCGTGCAGGACACGCTCTTCTTCTTCGGCACCTACGAGCGCTTCCGCGAGCGCCAGAACAACGTCGTGACGGCCGCCGCGCTGCCGCAGCTTCAGGCCATCCCCGGCGCCGTCCCCGAGAGCGTCATCCCGACGCCCTACGACGACCACCTGCTGACGGCGAAGATCGACCACAAGTTGGCCTCCGACCAGTCGATGTTCTACCGCTTCTCGTACCAGAAGAACAGCTCGCCGAACGACCAGATCCCCGTCCCGGCGACGGCCGATTTGACCTTCGGCAACACCAACAACAACAAGATCTACAGCCTCGTCACCAACCACACGTGGACGATCAGCCCGACGAAGCTCAACCAGTTCATCTTCCACTACCAGAGCTTCGAGAACGAGATCCTCGGCGTCACCGACCGCCCCGGCATCGTCTTCCCGTCCGTGACGACGGGCCGCAACCCGAACGTGCCGCAGGCGACCATCGAGAAGAAGGTTCAGCTCCGCAACGACTTCTCGTGGGCGACGGGTAACCACAACCTGAAGACGGGCATCAACTACATCAACGCGCGCCTCGACGGCTTCTTCTTCTTCGGCGCGCAGGGCTACGTCTTCACCTTCTTCGACAACCCGCTCGTCATCGCCAACAACACGAACGGGCTCTACCCGCAGGGCTTCAACACGCCGGGCGCGGTGCGCAACATCACCTTCTCCGACGGCGAGGCCTCGCACAAGCAGACGCTCGACCAAGTCGCCCTCTACATTCAGGACGACTGGAAGGTGACGCCGCGCCTGACCTTAAACCTCGGCCTGCGCTGGGACGCCAACATCGGCAACCTCATCGACCAGTCGAACAACCGCACCATCGAAATCCTGCGCCAGCTCAACCACCCGATCGCCGACGCCATCACGGCCGACGAGGACAAGCTGCGCCGCAAGACGCCGAGCTGGACGGAGTTCCAGCCGCGCTTCGGCTTCGCGTGGGATCCGACCGGGTCGGGCCGCAGCGTCATCCGCGGCGGCTACGGCATCTTCTACGACCAGCTCTTCCAGAACCTGACGCTGTTCTCGCTCTCGCAGACGGGGCAGGAGCTGTTCCAGACCATCCTCAACCTGTCGAACACGCAGGTCGGCGTCGGCCAGTTGGCCAACTTCCGCTTCCTGTCCGACGCGCCGCCGCCGCTCCCGCCCGGCTTCTCGATCAGCGAGCTGGCCGTCGGCGGCTTCGGCCGCATCAACGACCCCGATGCCTCCGAGCCCTACGTCCAGAAGTTCTCGCTCGGGTATGAGACGAGCTTGGGCGGCAACATGACGCTGTCGACCGACTACGTCCACACGCTCGGCCTCAACGAGCCGCGCGTGCAGGTCATCAACCCGCGCATCCGCCAGATCTGCGACCCGCTCTTCCCGAACTCCACCCCGGCGTCGCCGCTCTGCGTGCGCGGCGTCAACTCGCGCGCGCTCGACCGCGCCTTCGTCAACGCGGGCTTCCCGGCCAACCGCATCGAGCAGATCAACATGATCGGCACGACCAACCGCTCGCTCTTCGACAGCTGGGCGACGACGCTGCGCCGCCGCACGCGCAAGATGCTCCTGTCGGCCAGCTACGTGCTGTCGAACGCGCGCTCGTGGGGCGGCCAGCCGCTCGCCTCCTACAGCGGCAACGGCGTCGCCACCACCCCGGAGAACCAGTTCCGCGAGGACGAGTACGGCCCGAGCCGCATCGACGAGCGCCACCGCATCGTCGCCAGCGGCGTCTTCGAGCTGCCCGGCAACTTCCAAGTCGCCCCGCTGCTCCAGTACGCCAGCGCGCGGCCCTACTCGCTCAACGCCGGCATCGACCTCGACGGCGACGGCCTCGTCGCCAACGACCGCATCTGCGAGGGCACAGACCCGCAGGCCGTCTTCGCGGCGCGCGGCAACTCGGCCGCCATTCAGGCGCTCAACCCGCTCGGCTGCCGTCAGGTGCAGGTCAACAGCCAGCGCGAGGGCTTCATCACGGACGCGGCCGGCAACATCATCGAGACGCGCGACGGCCGCTACTTCAACGTCGACCTCCGCGCGCAGAAGACCTTCTCGCTCGGCGAGCGCTTCAACCTGAAGGGCTACGTCGACTTCTTCAACCTCTTCAACACCGAGAACCTCTCGTTCTCGAACCGCCTCGGCAACACGCCCGCGACGGCCGGCGGCACCTTCATGCAGCCGAACTCGCTCTACGGGCCGGGCTTCGGCCCGCCGGTCGGCCGCCCGCTCACCGTCCAGCTCGGAGTCCGCGTGGACTTCTAGTCGGGCCTCGAACCCAAAAACTCGAAGGCGTCGGGCCCGCGGGCCCGACGCCTTTTTTTATTCGCCCGACCTGTACTTTATTCTGCGGCGAGGCGCGCGACTTCGAGTGCGCGCTCGACGGGTCGCTCCGAGAGGTAATCGACGAGTCCGACCTCGAAGGCCTCTTCGCCACTCAGGCGACGCCCCGTGAGGAACATCTCGGCGGCGACCGCCGTGCCGACGGCTCGCGGCAGGCGGCGCGTCCCGCCCCACCCGGTGATGATGCCGAGTCGCGCGCCCGGGTGAGCGAAGACCGCGCGCGGCGAGGCGACGCGCAGGCGGCAGGCGAGCGCGAGGTCGAGGCCGCCGCCCATGCAGAAGCCTTCGACGGCCGCGACGGTGAGCCGACACGCGTCGGCAATCGACTGAAAGAGCCTCTGCCCGCGCGCGGAGAACTCGCGCGCCGACTCGGGCGTGAGCGCGGACAACTCGCGTATGTCTGCGCCGGAGGCGAAGACTTCGCCCGTGCCGGTGAAGACGATTGATTTGATTGAAGAATCTTCGGAGAGCGCGGAGAGCGTTTCTTCGAGCGCGGCGAGCGTCGGCGAGGAGAGCGGGTTGCGCTCGGCGGGGCGGGCGAGTCTGACGAGGACGGTCGCGCCCGCGCGCTCGACGACGACGGCCGCGCCGCTGCTCTCGCCGCTCATTCGCGCGGGCGGACGTTCTCGCGCAGGAACTTGACGATGTCCTCGGTCGAAGTCCCCGGCAGGAAGACGGCCGCGACGCCCTGCTCCTTGAGCCGCGCGATGTCCTCGGCCGGGACGATGCCGCCGACGAGGACGAGGCAGTCGTCCATCCCGCGCTCGCGCAGGAGGCCGACGATGCGCGGGCACAGGGTGTTGTGCGCGCCCGAGAGAATCGAGACGCCGACGGCGTCAACGTCCTCCTGAAGCGCGGCCGCCGCGATCATCTCGGGCGTCTGCCGCAGGCCCGTGTAGATGACCTCCATCCCGGCGTCGCGCAGGGCGCGCGCGATGACCTTCGCCCCGCGGTCGTGGCCGTCGAGGCCGGGCTTGGCGACGAGGACGCGAATCTTTCTTTCAGACATGGGTTAGAACGCCGGCTCCTCGTAGAGCCCGTAAACGTCGCGCAGGGCGTCGCAGATCTCGCCGAGCGTGGCGTAGGCGCGGACGGCCTCGATGGTGGCGGGCATCGTGTTCTCCCCGTCCCGCGCGGCCTTCTTTAAATTCTCAAGGGTGTTGGCGACGGCCCCCGTGTCGCGCCGCGCGCGCGTCTCTTCGAGGCGCTGTAGCTGGTGCTCGCGCACGGCCTCGTTGATGACGAGGATGGGCACTTCGCCCGGCTCCTCCTCCATCTGGTACTTGTTGACGCCGACGATGGTCTGGTCGCCGCGCTCGACGGCCTTCTGGTACTGGTAGGCCGACTCCTGAATCTCGCGCTGCGGGAAGCCCTTCTCGACGGCCTCGACCATCCCGCCCATCGCGTCGATCTTGCGGAAGTATTCGAGCGCCTCGTCCTCCATCTTCTTCGTCAGAGACTCGACGAAGTAGGAGCCGCCCAACGGGTCGACCGTGTTCGCCACGCCCGTCTCCTCGGCGATGATCTGCTGCGTGCGCAGCGCGATGAGGGCCGCGCGGTCGGTCGGAAGCGCCAGCGCCTCGTCGTAGGCGTCGGTGTGTAGACTCTGCGTGCCGCCGAGCACCCCGGCGAGCGCCTGAATGGCGACGCGGACGATGTTGTTGAGGGGCTGCTGGACGGTCAGAGAGACGCCGGCCGTCTGCGTGTGGAAGCGCAGTTGGAGCGTGCGCTCGCTCTTGGCGTCGTAGCGCTCGCGCATCGTGCGCGACCAGATGCGCCGCGCCGCGCGATACTTCGCGATCTCCTCGAAGAAGTCGTTGTGCGCGTTGAAGAAGAACGAGATGCGCGGCACGAACTCGTCAACGTCCAGACCCGCGCGCACGCCCCACTCGACGTACTCGACGCCGTCGCGCAAGGTGAAGGCCAGCTCCTGCGCGGCCGTCGAGCCGGCCTCGCGGATGTGGTAGCCGCTCACGGAAATCGGGTTGTACTTCGGGACGTGGCGCGTGCAGAACTCGAAGGTGTCGATGACGAGCTTCATCGCCGGCCGTATCGGGTAAATCCATTCCTTCTGCGCGATGTACTCCTTGAGGATGTCGTTCTGAAGCGTGCCCGAGATTTTGTTGAAGTCGGC
>DASQDT010000115.1:0-16085 GCA_035634035.1 Pyrinomonadaceae bacterium
TGTCAGAAGACGTGACGGGCGACCGAGCGCGCGTGCTCATCGCCGACGACGAGCCGGAGATCAGAAACGTTCTCGCAGACCTGCTCTGCGGGCAGCACGACTGCACCACGGCCGCCTCGGCCGAGGAGGCGCTCGCGCGTCTGGCCGCCGCGGAATTCGACCTCGTCATCTCCGACATCATGATGGGCGGCATGAGCGGCCTTGAGATGGTTCCGCGCGCGCTCGCCGTCGCGCCCGACACGGTCGTCATCATGGCCAGCGGCGTGCAGACCATCGAGAGCGCCGTCGAGGCTCTGAGGGTCGGCGCGTTCGACTACATCATGAAGCCGTTCGACCTCGAACACGTCGAGGCGGCCGTCCGCCGCGCGCTCGAACACCGTCGGCTGCGCGTCGAGAAGCGGCGCTACGAAAACTTCCTCGAAGAGATGGTCAGACAGCGCACGGCCGAGTTAGACCGCGCGCTGCGCTCGCTCGAAGACGCCTACCGCACGACGCTGCGCGCGCTGACGGCCGCGCTCGAAGCCCGCGACCACGAGACGCACGGCCACTCGGAGCGCGTCGTATCTTTCAGCCTCCGTTTGGGTCGCGAGCTCGGGCTCGACGCCGAGCGGATGCGCGCCCTCGAATTCGGCTCGCTCCTCCACGACATCGGGAAGATAGGCGTGCCCGACGCCATCCTGCGAAAGCCCTCGGCGCTCTCGCAGGAGGAGTGGACGCGCATGCGCGAGCACCCGCGTCACGGGCAGAAGATTCTGCGCGGGATAGAGTTTCTGGAGGGCGCGTCGCGCGTCGTCGAGCAGCACCACGAGCGTTGGGACGGGTCGGGCTACCCGCGCGGCCTGCGCGGCGAGGAGATTGACCTGAACGCGCGCATCTTCGCCGTCGCCGACGCCTTCGACGCGATGACGAGCGACCGCGTCTACCGCAAGGGCCGCCCGTACGAAGAGGCCCTGAGCGAGCTTGAGGAGCACGCCGGCCGTCAGTTCGACCCGGCGGTCGTCGCGGCCTTCCGCAGCGTCCCGCGCGGCGACTGGGACGACCTGCGCCGCCGCTCGCTCGAAGCGCGCCGCGAGCTGCACGCCGAGGCGCTGCCCGCCGCCGCGTCCGCGCCGTCGGCCGTCGCCGGGCGCAGTCAGCGGCGCGAGGAGGGCGTCAACCTTCTCGTCCATTAAGACTCCGAGCGACGGCGACAGACGAAGAGGCGGCCGCGCCGCAAAGAGTCGCGGCCGCCTCCGTGTTTTCAGAGCCTCGCGCCGTTAGCGCATGACGCCGACGACGTAGCCGCGCCGCGCGCGAAGGGTCAGCCCGACGCGCCGCGCGTGGACGCGCAGCCGGCGGTACTCGGTCGCGGGGCTCGTCGCGAGCGGGCGCTTCGGGCGGTAGGTGACGACGTACTGCGCGTAAATCTCGCGCGCCACCTCCGCGCCCTTCGCCACCATCTCCTCGTCCGTGGCGGGCAGGATCAGGCTCCCGCCCGTCTCGTCCGTCAAAGCCTTCAGGCGGTCTTCGCCCTTCTTCATCGCGCGCTCGTAGGCGCGGTTCACTTTCTTGAGCGTCGGGTCGATGCGGATGCCCGAGTTGACGCGCGGCGCTGACGGCCCGCCGCGGCTCATCCCCGGCGGCAGCGTCGGGTCGATGCCGACCGAGGCGATGTCCTGACGGCTCTGCGCCGCGCCCGGCGCCTCCTTCGGCCGCTCGCGCTCGCGCATCCGCTTCTTCGCCGCCGCCGCGTAGCTGATGACGTGGACGGTCGCCTGCGTGGCTATCAGGCGGCGCGTCGCCTCGGCTATCTGCGCGCGCTCCTGCGCCGACTCGACGCCGACCGTGAGCAGTAAATCTTTGTAGTCGATGACGCGGCCCGAGTCGACGCCGTCGGTGACGAGGATGAGGTGGCGGTTGCCCACGGGCAGGCCCTCGAACATCTCGGCGGCGCGCGTGAGCGCCTGCGTCAGGCGCGAGCCGCGGCCGAGTTCGAGGCGACTGCGCAGGAGGCGCGCGGCCTCTTCGCGGTCGGTCGTCCAAGCCTGCACGACGCTGACGGCGCTGTTGAACTGGATGGCGGCGACCGAGTCGCCGTCGCGCAGGTTGGAGAGGACGTTCAAGGCGATCTCGCGCGTCGTCTGCGTGCGGACGGCCGGGTTCCACTCGCTGCCCGTGCCGAGGACGAGAAGGACGCTGGCCGGGATGCGCTGCACGCTCTTGACCTGCTGCGGCGTGTCGTCCTCGACGACGAGCACGTCGTCCACCCCGAGCGTCGGGTCGAAGCGCCCCTTGTCGTCGTAGGCGAAGACGGGGACGCGCACCTCCTCGGTGAAGACGCGCTCCTCGTCTTCGGGCGACGGCGACGGCTTGGGGCGCACGCCGCTCTGAGCGCGGACGGTCGCGGCGGACGCGAGGACGAAGAGTGCGAAAAGCGTTGCGAGCCAGCGGCGTTGAGTCATAAAAACCACCACGTCGGAAATATTAGTGCTCGCCGGTTCTGATGCTTTCGCACCCGCCGGGCGTTCGCCTCAAGCCTTTTTTCGCGCCTGCGCTTGGACGGCCGTGATGGCGACGGCGTCGACGATGTCGTCGGCCTTGCAGCCGCGCGAGAGGTCGTTGGCCGGGCGGTCTAAGCCTTGCAGGATGGGCCCGATGGCGGCCGCGCCCGCGAGCCGCTCGGTCAGCTTGTAGGCGATGTTGCCCGCCTGCAAATCGGGGAAGATGAGGACGTTGGCGCGGCCCGCGACCGACGAGCCCGGCGCCTTCGACCCGCCGACCGAAGGGACGAGCGCCGCGTCGGCCTGAAGCTCCCCGTCGATCTCAAGGTCGGGACGGCGCGCGCGCACGGTCTTGAGGGCCTCGACGACCTTGTCGACCAGCTTGTGCTTGGCGCTGCCCTTCGTCGAAAACGACAACAGAGCGACGCGCGGCTCGGCCTCCAAGAGCGCGCGGCACGACTCGGCCGAGGCGACGGCTATCTCGGCAAGCTCGGCCGCCGTCGGCTCGATGACGACGCCGCAGTCGGCGTAGATCATCGCGCCGCCCTCGCCGAAGTTCGTGTCGCGCGCGACCATCACGAAGAAGCTCGAAACGATGCGGAAGCCCTCGCGGATGCCCACGCAGTGGAGCGCGGCGCGGACGGTGTGGGCCGTCGTGTTGGTCGCGCCCGCGACCGAGCCGTCGAAGCGGCCCGAGCGGACGAGGAGGTTGCCGTAGTAGAGCGGGTCGCGGACGGTCGAGCGCGCCTCGTCGGGCATCATGCCTTTGGCGCGCCGCAGGTCGTGGTAGAGCGCGGCCGTCTTCTCGAAGTCGGCGGCGCGCAGGTGGTCGATTGTCTCGACGCCGCCGAGGTCGGCCCCCGCCTCGCGCGCGGCCGCGCGAATCTTCTCCTCGTCGCCGAGGAGGGTGACGCGCGCGATGCGCTCGCGCGCGCAGCGGGCGGCCGCGGCGACCGTGCGCGGGTCTTCGCCCTCGGGCAGGACGATGTGCTGCGGGTCTGCGGCGGCGCGCTGGCGTATGCGTTCGAGGATGTTCATAAAGAAGCGTTCGGCAGTCGGCTTTCGGCGGTCGGCCTCGGGCGGCGGCGCTCAAGCGAGTTGACTCAATTTATCACGGATGGCGACGCGAGCGGAGCGTTGGCGGGGCGGGCGGGCGGAGGATGAAGGCTGACGTGTAGAACGTTGGTGGCTTTCGTCGCGCGGCGGCGAGTCGCGCGTTCAAGACTTGTCGTTCGAGGCCCAGAGCTCGGCGTTGACGGCGGCGTCGATGAGGTTCTCGGCGGCGGCGGCGAGTCGCGTGACGAGTGCCGGGTCGTGTGACTTGATGGCGCGGAAGGTGCGCTCCTCGTGGGCCGAAGGTGCGGCGGCGGCGCGCGCCTCGCCGGCGTCCACGCCGACGAGCGCGACCTGCATCAAGGGTGAATCGGCGATGACGAACCACTCGCGCGCGAGACGCGCGTCCGAGTCGAGCTCGACGACGCGCACGCGCGGGTGGCGCGGCGGCGTCCAGTCGGCGACGCCGAAGACGTTGAGGCGCTCCGAGATGTCGGCGATGCGGAGGTAGCGGTCGACGACCGGCTCCATCAGCGACAGGCGCTCGAAGCCGGCGTAGACGCGCCCGCCACGGTGCGTGCGCAGAAGCAGCCCGTTCTCGATGAGCAGGCTGGCGTATTCGAGGCAGGGGACTGCCGCGCTGAAGGCAAACGTCTCGCGCGCGTCGAAGTCGCGGCGGGAGAGTTGCACGACATCGCCCAAGTCTTCGAGCGACGCGCCCGCGGCCCGCAGCGCGCAGTCGAACATCGAAAAATCTTTCACGGCGGGGAAGAACCTCCGGCGTCCGCGCGGGCGGACGCCAACAGATACTTCTACTCCCCCCGGTGTGCGCCAGCGTTACGAGAGTTTCGTGAAAGTGTTGTGGCCCGGAAGCCGGAAGTTTCAGGCCCGGAGCGCCGCGAGCAGCTTTTCGTGGATGCCGCCGAAGCCGCCGTTGGACATGACGGCGACGACATCGCCCGCGCGCAACTCCGGCGCGAGGCGGCGCACTATCTCGTCCGCGCCTTCGATGCAGAAGGAGGGGACGCCGGCCGCGCGCCCGACCTCCTCGGCCAGCTCGCCCGTGTCGAGCACGCTCCCCTTCTCGCGCGCCTTGTCCGAGTCGAACACCGACGCGACGACGACGTAGTGCGCCTGCCCGAGGGCCTCGACGTAGTCCTTCTGGAAGACCGCGAGGCGCGACGACCACGAGCGCGGCTCGAAGACGGCGACGACGCGCCGGCCCGCGTAGCGCGCGCGCAGCGCGCGCAGGGTCTCGCGGACGGCCGTCGGGTGGTGCGCGAAGTCGTCGATGACCGTCACGCCGCGCTCCTCGCCGCGCACCTGCATCCGCCGCCGCACGCTCTGGAAGGTGGCGAGGCCGTCGCGTATCTGCTCGCGCGAAACGCCCCACGCGTCGGCCGCGACGACGACGGCCAGACAGTTGCGCACGTTGAACTCGCCGATGAGCGGCGTCTCGAACTCGGCCCACTCCTCGCCGTCGCGGAAGACCTTGAAGCGCGTCAGCCCGTTCGCGTCGTAGGTGATTTCGCGCGCCTGCCAGCGCGCGTCGTCCGACGTGCCGAAGGTTTCGAGCCGCGTGTGGAGGCGCGGGCCCATCACCTTGACGACTTCGCGGACGTGCTCGCTGTCCCACCCGGCGACGAGCCGGCCGTTCGAGGGGACGAGGTTCATCAGACGCCGGAAGGCGAGCTTGACGGCGTCCAAGTCTTTGTAGATGTCGGCGTGGTCGAACTCGATGTTGCCGACGACGGCCGTCTCCGGCAGGTAGTGCATGAACTTCGGCCCCTTGTCGAAGTAGGCCGTGTCGTACTCGTCGCCCTCGATGCAGAAGTATTCGCTGTCGGTGACGCGGAAAGATGCGCCGAAGTTCTGGACGACGCCGCCGACGAGGAACGTCGGGTTCAGGCCGCCGCGCTCCAAGACCCACGCGGCGATGCTCGTCGTCGTCGTCTTGCCGTGCGTGCCGGCGACGACGAGCGAGCGGCGGCCGCGGATGAACTCCTCTTTGACGACCTCGGCCTGCGAGCGGTAGAGGAGCTTGCGGTTCAAGACCTCTTCCAACTCGGGGTTGCCGCGCGGGATGGCGTTGCCGACGACGACGCAGTCGGGCGCGCCGGGCAGATTCGCGGCCGCGTAAGGGGAGGCGACGGGGATGCCCAAGCCTTCGAGCATCGTGGACATCGGCGGGTAGACGCCCTCGTCCGAGCCCGTCACGCGGTGGCCGCGCGCCTTGAGCATCCCGGCGAGAGAGGCCATCGCCGTCCCGCAGATTCCGATCAGGTGGTAGTGCATGACTCGCGCTTGCTTACCCGGAGTTGTCGTCGTCGTTGTCCGCCGCGCCGCCCGCGACACGCGCGCCGGAGGGCGGGGCGGGCTTGTCGGTGAGCGCCTCGACGACGCCCTTGAGGGCGAGGCCGGAGGTGAAGGTCTCGTAGGCGACTTGGCTGTAGGGCACGACGACGTTCGGCCCGAGGTAGCCGCGAATCATCAGCAGGCCGGCGATGGCGCCGAGCACCGCGCCGGTGAGTGAGCCGAGGTAGAGCCCGTCGCCGCGCCGCTGGATGAAGACGATGCGCCCGCCCGACTGCGCGAACTCGTGTCCGATGCCGCCCAGAGCGCCCATCGAGGCGGCGAGGAAGAAGAGCGACTGCGCGTGGTAGCTGCGCCACGCGACGAGGATGAGCAGGAACGTCGCGACGATGGCGCCGACGGCCGACCAGATCTCAAACTTCGTTAGGCCGCGCGTCGTCGCGTCCGTCGCCGCGGGGCTGAAGGGAATCGGAGGCGGTGGGGGCGGCGGCGCGGGTGCTTGGGGGGACGACACGGGGGCGGTTCTCCTTTCGTCAGGACGCGGGCGAGTCGCCGTCGGCGACGGGGACGGTGAAAGAGAAGGTCGAGCCGCGCCCGACATCGGAGCGGACGCTGATCTCGCCGCCGTGAAGCTCGACGAGCTGGCGCGTGATGTAGAGGCCGAGGCCCGTGCCCTTCTCCGAGCGCGTCGCGCGCGAGCGCGCCTGCTCGTACTTGTCGAACAGACGCGCCAAGTCGTCGGGTTGGATGCCGACGCCCGTGTCCGTGACCGAGACGCGCACCATCGCGCCCGCGCGCTCGGCCGAGACCTCGACGCGCCCGCCCTTCGGGGTGAACTTCAGGGCGTTCGAGACGAGGTTGACGAGCACGCGCCGCAGCTTCGGGCGGTCGGCGCGCAGGGGCGGGAGGTCTTGCGGGATGCTCTCCCCGATGGTGATCTCTTTCTCGCGCGCGAGCGGGTGCATCGTCTCGCGCAGCTCGCCGACGAGGCCCGCCAGCTCGACGGCCGCGAGGTCTAAGCGCATCGTGCCGGATTCGAGCTTCGAGGCGTCGAGCAGGTCGTTGACGAGCTCGATGAGGCTCTGCGTGTTGCGCTCCATCATCGCGACCATGTTCTTCTGCTCGGGCGAGAGGTCGCCCAAGCGGCCCGAGGTGAAGAAGCTGATGACGCCGCTGATGACCGTCAGGGGCGAGCGCAGGTCGTGCGTCGTGAGCGCGAGAAACTCCTCCTTCATTTCTGAGAGCTCGCGGAGCTTGGCGTTGGCCTCGTTCAACTCGCGGTTGCTCTCGCCGAGCCGCGTGTTGAGGCGCTCCAACTCCTCGCGCTTCTCTTCGAGCTCGGCGAGTATCTGGACGAGGTCGCGGTTCTGGCGCGAGAGCTCCTCGATGGCCGAGTCGTCGACCTCGGCGGCGAAGAACTCGCGCAGCTCCGGCAGGCGCTCGCGCGCCGCGGCCGCGTTGTCGGGCGGGAGCCACTTGACGACCGTCACGCGCGTCCCGGCCTGCGGCTGCGTCTCGATGTCGAACTCGTCCATCAGGCGGCGCGTGCCCGCGAGCCCGATGCCCATCCCCGAAGCCGAGCGGTAGCTGCCGCGCATGATGGCCTGCAGGCGCTTCTCCTCGATGCCGGGGCCGTCGTCGCGCGCGGTGACGAGCAGGCCCGCCGCCTTGCCGCGCTCGGCGACGGCGCACGTGATCGCGCCCGCGCGCGCGTACTCGTAGATGTTGCGTGTGAGCTCGGAGACGGCCGTCGTGATCTTGATCTGCGTCGTCGAGTCGAAGCCCATCTCGCGGGCGAGACGGCGGACGCGGTCGCGCACCTTGATGATGTCGGCCTCGCGCCGGACGTAGATGTCTCCGAGCCGTATGGAGTTGATGTCGCGCATAAAAATCAGCCGCCCGCGGCGGGGCACGCGAGAGTATGCAACTCGCCGACGCCTTTCGCAACGGCGAAATAAATTCTTCCCCAAATCGCGCGCGCCCGTTTAGAATGCGGCGACCGTAACCCCGAAGGAGAAGCCAAACGAGATGACACTCTCACCCCCCGCCGAGGGCGCCCGCCCCCGGCCCGCGCGCCGAATCGTCGCGACGACTTTCCTGCCGCTCGTCTTACTCTTCGCGTGCGCCGCGGACGCCGAGGCGCGCGGGCGCAAGTACGGGCTGTTCGTCGGCATCAACGCCTACGCCGCGCCGACCAGCCCGCTCTACGGCTGCGTCAACGACGCCCAAAACCTCCAGCGCGCGATGACCACGCGCTACGGCTTCGCGCGCCGCGACACGAGCCTCCTGACCGACGCGCGCGCCACGCGCCAGAACATCCTCGCCGCCATCGGCCGCTATCAGGCGCGCGCGGCCGAAGGCGACCTCTTCGTCTTCACCTACTCGGGCCACGGCACGCTCTTCCCCGACTCCTACTCCGACGTGCAGGACGAGACCGAGGATGTCGCGCTCGAAGTCGACGGCGAGGTCTGGTACCCGCGCGACAAGTACGACTCGGCGCTCGTCCCCGTCGACGCGGGCGAGGCGACGAGCGGCAAGGCTTGGCGCAACCTCATCCTCGACGACGAGCTCTACACCGCGTTCGCCGGCTTCACGGCGAAGGGCGCGCACGTCGTCTTCGTCTCCGACAGCTGCCACTCGGGGAGCATCAGCCGCGCCGCGACCGACGACGGCGAGTTCCGCCCGCGCACGCAGCCCTTGGCCCGCATCTTCCGCGCGCGCAGCTTCGACCGCCTGCGCCTGCGCCGCGAGCGCCGCCGCCGCCGCGACCCCGCGCCGCGTCTCCGTATGCCCGAAGGCTTCTACGTCGCGCTGACCGGCTCGCGCGACGACGAGTTCTCGCTCGACTGGCGCCCCCAGACCGGGAGGCCGACGGGGCTCTTCACCTACGTCCTGCTTGAGACCATCCGGCGCGAGGGCACGGGCCTCGGCTACCGCGCGCTGATGGAGAGGGTGAGCGGCGAGGTGGCCGCGATGGCGGCGCGCAAGGACAACAGCCAGCACCCGCAGCTCGACGTGCGCTTCTTCCGCGGCGACGCCAACGCGCCGGCCTTCACGCTCCCCCCGGCGCGCTAGCGCGCGACGAGCGCCGTGGCGTCGTCGGAGTCGCGGCCGTAGTCGCGCATGAGAAGGCCGGCGAGCAGTTGCGGCGAGCGCTTGAGGATGCCCGGGTAGGACTCGATGTCCCACTTGGCGCTCACGCCGTCGGAGGCGAGCACGAACGTCGTCCCCTCCGCCCACTGGTGCGGCCAGACGCGCACTTGGGAGAGGCGCAGGCCGAGCGTCCCGTTCGAGGGGACGGGCCGCGCCGGCACGGGCGAGCCGAAGACGCGCACCTCGATGTTGCCGACGCCCGCGTAGTAGAAACGCTCCTGCTCGGGCGAGACGATGACCGCGCCGATGACGCCGCCGCGCGTCGCGCGCAGGGCGTCGTGGGCGGCGAGGATGACCTCGTCGAGCGGCTCGCCGTTCCAAGCTTCGAGCGCGCCGACGGCCGCCTCGGCCGCCTGACGCGCGCCGCCGCCGTGGCCGAGGCCGTCGACGACGGCCAAGAGCGTCTCGCCCCCGCGGCGGCGGAAGAAGTAGGCGTCGCCGTTGACGTGCTCGCCCGAGCGGCAGCGACTCCACGCGCCCAAGCGCCGCAGCAAATCGCCCTCGCCGCCGCCCGCGCGCGCGGCCTCCGCCTTCGCCTTCGCGGCCCACTTGCGGCACAGAATCGAAGTCCCGTGCGTGGTGCGGCTCGACCCCGTCAGGCGCGAGGTCGTGCCGCGGACGGTCGAGTAGACCTCGAACTCGTCCGACAGTCTCTGGATCGCGCCGAAGCCCGCGCCCAGCCCTCCGCCCGACGAGACGCCGTCGCGCACGGCGCGGTCGAGGTCGTCGATGCCCGGCCCCTTGTCCCAGTAGAAAAGCTCAAGGCCGCTCTCGGGGCCGAAGGTCGTCGTCCAGTGGACGCGCCCGCCGCCCGGCGCGTAGCGGACGGCGTTCGTCCCCATCTCTTGGACGACGATGTCGATCTCGGCCAGCTCCTCCGCCGTGAAGCCGAGCGGCGAGGCGAAGCGGCGCACGCCCCTGCGCGCCGCGCCGACCTGCGACTCGTCCCTAATCTCTTGGGAGTGGAAAGTTCTCACGACGACAACAAAGGATGAAGGACGAAGGCGGGAGGATGAAGGAAAACATTCAACGCCTCGGCGGCGCTTTCATCCTTCGTCCTCCCGCCCCCGCCCTTGCCCTCACGTCCAGCGGACGACCGTCACGCGCGTCCCGCGCCCGACCTCGGACTCGATCTCGAACTCGTCGACGAGGCGCTTCGAGCCGGGCAGCCCCTTGCCCAACCCGCGTCCCGTCGAGAAGCCGTCGCGCATGGCGGCCGAGATGTCGGGGATGCCGGGGCCGGTGTCCTCGAAGACGAGCCGGAGGCCCCGGCGCCCGCCCGCGTCCTCGACGGCGTGCGCGATCATGCGCCCGCGCCCGGCGTACTTGACGACGTTGCGCGCGAGCTCCGAGGCGACGGTCGCGATGCGCGTCTGGTCGACGAGGCGGAGGCCGACCTGCGCGGCCATCGTGCGGGCCTCGCCGCGCGCGACGGCGATGTCGTGCTCGGTCTCAAGGGCGATTAATCTGCTCTGAGGCAAACGCGCTCAACTCCCCCTGCGGCGACGCGCCCTCCGCGTCGCCGATGCCGAACTCGTCGCGCAAAAGCTTGATGCCCTCGTCCACGTTCAGCACCGTGTCCACGCCGCGCAGCTCAAGGCCCAACTCGACGAGCGTGATGGCGACGGCCGGCTGCATCCCGACGACGACGGTGCGCGCGTCCATGATGCGGGCCATCGCGGCGATGTCCGAGAGCACGCGGCCGATGAAGGAGTCGACCATCTCAAGCAGGGAGATGTCGATGAGCACGCCGCGCGCGCCCGTCCGCTCAAGCTCCGAGAGGATGCGCTCCTGAAGCTGGATGACCATGCGGTCGTCCATGTCGACCTGAATCGGCACGATGAGCACGCGGCCGACCTTCAGGATGGGGATGCGCGAGCCGTCCGCCATTGTCTTCTCCCTTGTGCCGCGCGGGCGCCAACCGGCGCGGCGCCCGCGCCGAAACTTTAACTCTCCGGTTCGAGCAGCGAGTTGCGGCGCGCCGAAGAAGTCGAAGAGCTGCCGGACGCGCCCTGCTCGTCGCGGCGCTGGTTCTCGCTCGTAATCACGCGGCCGTGCGCGGCGAGCGCCGCGGCCTTCTGCGCGGCCGCCGAGTGGGCCGACGCGATCTGCGAGAGCGCCTTCGCCGAGACGACCGCCCGCCCGCTCATCTCCAGCGCGAGCTTGATGCCGTCAGACATCTGCGCGCGCGTCGTGATCTGCGAGAGGTCGATGCCGAGCTGCACCATCGTCTGCGCGATGGCCGGCGAGACGCCCGTCAGGATGCAGCGCGCGCCCATCAGGCGGGCCGCCGTCACGGTCTTGATCAGGTGGTTGGCGACGAGCGTGTCCATCGTGCGGACGCCCGTGATGTCGAGGATGGCGATGGTCGAGCCGGACTCGACGATCTTTTGGAGCAGGGATTCCATCATCACCTGCGCGCGGCGCGAGTCGAGCGTGCCGATGATCGGCATCGTCAGAATCTTGTCCCAGACCTTGATGACGGGCGTGGACAGTTCCATCATGTCGGCCCGCTGCTGGCGGATGATCTCCTCGCGCGAGCGGATGAAGGTGTCGACCATCACGAGCCCCATCCTGTCGAGCAGGCGCGTGAAGTAGTTCATCTCGCGCACGAGCGCGTCGGCCCGCCCCTCGAACTCTTCGGCGAGGAGCGGCATGATGACGTTGCGCAGGGAGAGGATGTAGGTCGCGTTCTCCGAGGGCGTGTAGCCCTTGACGGCGCGCGTGTGGGCGAGCTCGTTCAGGTAAGCGCGCAAATCGTTAAAGGCCGCGTCCTCGAACTCGGCGCGGGTCGAGTCGCGGATGGCCCCGGCCAGCATCTCGATGAGGCGGCGCGACTGCGCGCGCAGCTCTTTTTTCGAGATCAGCTCGTCGCGGAACTCGTCCGACTCCGAACGCTCCTGTATCCAGAGGTTCAGAATCTCGTCGCGGCGGGTCGCGATCAACTCCTCGACGCCGCCCTCCTTCGTCTTCGTCGGTGCGCTCTCGTCAGCCATTCTCAGCCGTCCTCACTCGAACAAAAGTAATCGCGTGCCCGCACAGTCGGCTTGAGGGGCGCGAGCCGCAGCGCGACGACGGGAAAGCTCTGGATAGGGGTTCTGAAGCTTGCCGGGCTATCTTAGCATCGCGGCCGCGAAAAGCAACCGGCACAGGCGCGGCGCGCGGCCGCGGCGTCGCGTGGGGCGGGGAGAGGCGGGTTTGGGGCGGGCCGGCGCGCGGCCGCGTCTGCCCCTTACTTCTTCTGCATCGTGACGGTGACGATGGGCGTGTCGCCGCCCGTGCGGCTGTAGGAGACCCAGTAGCCGGCCTTCGGGTAGTCGACCATCTTGTGAATGCGGCCGTCGGCGGCCGGCTCGACCTCGGTGCCGAGGACGGCCTTCGGCGTCGGCGCGGAGGCGACGCCCGCGCCCATGTAGAGGACGGAGACGGCGAAGACCTTCTTGTCGTTGTCGTAGAAGACTTGGACGGTCTCGCTGTCCGAGACGGCGTAGAAGTCCTGCTTGTCGCTCTTGTCGGTCGGGTTGCCGAGTTTCTTGCGCGCCTCGTCGGCCGTCATGCCGATGTGGACGCCCTTGTACTCCTTGTAGGCCGGCGCGTCCTCGCCGTCGGCCCCCTGCGCGGCGACGGCCGACGGCGAGAGAGCGAGCGCCGAGACGAGCAGGAGCGAGAAGGGGAGCGCGAAACGTCTGCCGTTGGTGTGGGACATCCTCTTGAACTCCTTGTCGGAAGAGTTTGAAGGCGGAAGCGACTGTCTCGGGCCGTGCGTGCGGCGGGCCGGACGCCCGAGCCGAAGCGGGGAGCGCGCCGGGAGGCTAACTTGGACGGCCCGCGGGCCAGCCTTTCACCCGTTTGGGCCGCCATTTTCACGCCAAGCCCGCCGGCAAGTCAATAGCGGTGCGCGTTAAATCTGGAACGGGCCGACTTTGTCGCCCTTCTTCGTTTTGGGCGGGCCGACGAGGATGGCCGCGTCCTGCGCGCGGCGCTCGCGCGCGCCCTCGGAGTGCCAAGAGGCCCACTCGTCGGGCGCGTCGAAGGTCTCGCCGCCGTGCTTGGTGATGCGCTCGCGGACGCGGCACATGACGGGCGTGTTGACGCCCACCCCGGAGATGACCGCCTGACCCTTCGTCAGAGCCGGAAGCTCGGCCAAGAGTTGACGGCCCGCGCCCTCGACCGACTTCGCGACGGTGTCTTGGTCGACGGGGTTGACGATGCGCATGATGACCTGCGTCATGCACTGCGAGAGCACGTCTTGGTCGAGCTTGCCGGGCCGCTGCGTGATGAGCCCGATGCCGACGCCGAACTTGCGCCCCTCGGAAAGTATCTGCTTGAGGATGTTCGTCGAGACGACCGTCGCGCCGGCGGGCGCGAAGCGGTGCGCCTCTTCCAAGAGCGTAAAGACGGGGTAGGGCAGGTGCGCGTCAGTCCCCTCGGCGGCCTCGCCGCGCACGGTCGCCATGCGCGCCTTGTTGACGCGGCGCAGAAGCGTCGCGACGACGACCTGCTGCTCGTTCTGCTCGATGTCGGAGAGCTGAAGGACGGTGCAGCGGCCGGGCCGGAAAAGCTCGGCGAGCGGGATGTGCTCGCTGTCGGAGAAGATGGAGTCGGGCTTGTCGAAGCGCGAGTCGAGACGCCAGAGCAGGCCCTCGATGGAACTCGCGTTGCCCGACTCGCCGCGCTCGCCGCCCTCGTACTTCTGCGCCTTCACCTCGTCGCGCAAATCGTGGTAGCCCCACAGCTCGCCGCGCCGCGTGGCCGCGAGCTGGCGGAACGCCTGCGACAGGAAGTGGAGCATCTTGTCGGACGTGCCTTCGGGCAGGAGGTATTTAACGTCCGATTCGGTGAGCGAGGAGAAGCGCACCTTGACGCGCTCGTGCGTGAAGATTTTGACCTCGGGGTGGTACGAGTCCCCGTCGCCGCGGAAGCGCGCGTCCGCTTCGATCGAGCGCAAGGTGTCGTACTCGCCGTGCGGGTCGACGACGAGGACGGCCGCGCGGTTGTAGGGCATCATCAACTCTTCGACGAGCACGCCGGCCGTGTAGGACTTGCCCGCGCCGGTCGAGGCGAGCACCGCCAGATGAGTCGAGACGACCTCGCGCACCGAGAGCACGATGGGCACCTCGCCCGCGCCGCGCGTCAGGAGGCTCCCGACGTGCGCCGAGCCGCGGTCGCCCTCGCGCCGCGAGGAGAGGACTTGCGAGAGCGTCTCGGAGGAGGCGAGGAAAACGGGGTCGCCGGGCCGCGGCGGGATGCGCGGGTTGACGAAGTCGCCGAGACGCTCGCTGAAGTAGCCGACCGTCTCGACCGTCACCTCGTAAAGCTCGCAGCCCTCGCCGTCCAGACCGATGAGCGACGAGAGGAGCGCGGGCGCGACCTCGGGGTCGGCCGCGAAGGCGTCGGGCAGGTTGCGCACCAGACGGCGCGAGGTGACGTTGCCGATGATGCGCCGCTCGTCCGAGCCGTCGCGCGCGACGTAGTAGACGAACTCGCCCGCGCGGGCGCGCGCGTGGTCGGCCGTCACGAACAGGTACTCGTGCGGCCGCTCGCCCGGCCCCTTCACCGTCCCCGTCAGCGCGTCCGTCGCAGTGTATTTAACTTCCATGAGCGGCAATTAGGAACAATTGCTGAATATGCTACTAATTACAACCTGACTTGATTGAGGGCGTGGCATTCTTGACATAACGGCCTGCCGCCTGTCCCCTGACGAAGGTCTGCGGGATCAATGTTCTGCCCGGTATTGCACTGAGAATTGTTATGATACGTATCTTGCCTAATAGAATGCCACGCGGCCTTTTGAGTTGACTGTTTTCGCGGGGCGGGAGCGCCGCGCAGCAGGCCCTCGGTACTCAGGTCTTCGTCAACATCTTCCCAATGGATGCCGTAGCCGCCGCCGATGATCTGCCAGTTGTTTCGTTGAACTTCGGTCGCGTTCGAGAGGCGTGGATACCAAGCGAGGGGCACGGTGATTGTGCGCCCGTCCATCAGGCGCACGCTCAACTCGTCCTCGTTGATTTCGACTCCCGCGACGCGCTCGTCAGCCGCCAACGCCAAAATACCCATTCCAAGCCTCCGACAACTCCGTCTGATGATTACGAACTAACTCCTCGATGCGCCGCAACTCCCTCGCGCCGAAACCAAAGTTACGCGCAAGACCCACAGGATTCAACCAGAACTTCGCGGAAAGCGACTCACGGTCGACGTGGACGTGAGGCGGCTCGTTCGGCTCGTGGCTATAAAAGTAGATGCGGTACGGGCCTGTTCTCAATACCGTAGGCATATACTTTGGATCATGGGTTACGCATCAACCGCGACGTGCGGCGGCGACCCCGGTTGGGCCGAAGTATACCACGCGCGGGCGGGTGTCAGGCGGGGGCTTCGGCGGCGCGGGGGGCGGGGCTTTGGGCGGCGATTCGCATATCGGAGTCGACCATCTCGCGGACGACGTCGTCGAAGGTGAAGCGCGGCTGCCAGCCGAGGACGCGGCGGGCCTTCGTGGAGTCGCCGACCAGCAAATCGACTTCGGCCGGGCGGTAGAAGCGCTCGTCCACCCGGACGAACTCCCGGTAGTCGAGGCCGACCTCTTGGAAGGCGCGCTCGCAGAACTCCCTGACCGAATGCGTCTCGCCGGTGGCGACGACGTAGTCGTCGGGCTCCTCCTGCTGGAGCATGAGGTGCATGGCGCGGACGTAGTCGGCGGCGTGGCCCCAGTCGCGCCGGGCTTCGAGGTTGCCGAGCCGCAGCTCCGTCGCCTCGCCGGCCTTGATGCGCGCGACGGTCGAGGTGATTTTGCGCGTGACGAACTCGTAGCCGCGGCGCGGGCCCTCGTGGTTGAAGAGGATGCCGCCCGCGCAGAACATCCCGTAGGCCTCGCGGTAGTTGCGCGTCAGCTGGAAGCCGGCGACCTTCGAGATGCCGTACGGCGAGCGCGGGTGGAAGGGCGTGGTCTCGCGCTGCGGGACTTCGCGCACCTTGCCGAACATCTCGGAGGAGCCCGCGAAGTAGAAGCGGCAGCCGGGCTGTAGCTCGCGGATGGCGGCGAGGACGTAGTGCGTGCCGTTGATGTTGGTGTTCATCGTCGAGAAGCCGTCG
>DASQDT010000116.1:0-2790 GCA_035634035.1 Pyrinomonadaceae bacterium
CGCGCGCCCCGCCGCCGCGCCCTGCGCCCGCGCGCAAGCCGCGAGCGCCACGAGCACGAGCGCCGTCCCGACGGTCTTCAGAAACCTTCTCATCACGCGCGTGAGTAATACACCGCGCGGGCGCGCGGCCGCAAGATGGAAGACGCGGCGGATTGACAGTTTCCAGAAACTATAAGTTTTCGGTTCGGGCCGGGCCGCGGGTTGTGTTATAACCTGTAGCCCGAAGAAAACCCCGGTCACACGTCCTCGAATACGAAGGAGCGCCCGCGATGCTTTCAAGAAGCCGCCTCGTAATCTCCACCGTCCTGCCGCTCGCGCTCGTCGCGCTCGCCGCGCACGCGCCCGACGCCTCTGCCGGCGCGAGCAGACGCGCGTCGCAGCAGCAGACGACGCCCTCCACGCCGACGCAGCGCCCGCCGACCGTCTCGGTCGAGTCCGACACGCAGGTCGTCACCGTCTGCCCCGACAACGACGCGTCGGGCCAAGTGCGCCTGCGCGCCGCCGGCAACAGCCCCGACGGCAACGTCCTGCGCTACCGCTGGACGGTCAGCGGCGGCCGCGTCACGGGCGACGGCACGGACGTCGTCTGGGACTTGTCGGGCGCGCAGCCCGGAACCTACACGGCGACCGTCAACGCCGAGAGCGGCCCTTCGGGCGACCCCGTGTGTCAGGCCTTCGCCTCGACGCGCGTCATCGTCCGCCCCTGCCCGCCGCCGCGCCCCTTCTGCCCGAACATCTCCATCTACTGCCCCGACACGGTCGCGGCCGGCCAGCCCCTGACCTTTAACGCCAACGTCGGCGGCGGCACGCCCGGCGTCACGCCGACCTACCGCTGGACGGTCTCCGAGGGCACGATCAGTTCGGGTCAAGGGACGACCTCCGTCACGGTCGACACGGCGGGCTTGGCGGGGCGTCCCATCACGGCGAAGGTCGAGGTCGTCGGCTACGAGCTCGACTGCGCGGCCTCCTGCACGACGCAGATACCCGAGCCCATCCGCCCGCGGCAGAGCGACGAGTTCGGCGAGATCGCGCGCGACGACGAGAAGGCCCGCCTCGACAACTTCGCCATCGCGCTCCAGAACGCGCCCGGCTCTCAGGGGCACGTCCTCGTCTACGCCGCGCGCAACGAGCGCGCCGGCGCGGCGCAGCGCCGGGCCGACCGCATCCGCGATTACCTCGTCAACACGCGCGGCATCGACTCCTCGCGCGTCGTCGTCAACACCGCCGGCCAGCGCGAAGAGTCCACCGTCCAACTCTGGATCGTCCCCCCCGGCGCGGCACCCCCGACCCCCTAAAACCCTTCTCACCCAAAACCCAAAGGGCGCGTCCTTCAACACGAAGGACGCGCCCTTTAACTTACCGCCAATGCACCCGGCATGACTCGAACATGCGACCTTCTGATTCGTAGTCAGACGCTCTATCCAACTGAGCTACGGGTGCGTGCTTGGTTAGGTCAGGAAAATATACGGGGCGGTTGTGACGGGTGTCAAGCGGGGTGCGGGTGAGCTTTAGGCGCTGTGATGTGGCTCGCGAAATTCGGGTTAGCGGGCGAAGTAGCCGGGGCGCGTGCGGGCGATGAGGTCGGCGCGGGAGACTTGGATTTGGATGGCGCGCCAAGTGCCGTCGCGGCGGCGCTCGCCGGCGGGCTGGTAGGCGATGGTGTAGAGCGTGCGCATGTCGGCCGCGACCTCGGCGTAGAGCCGGCCGAGCTCTTCCAGACGCCGGATCTCGTGAAGCCTGCCGCCCGTGCGGTCGGCGATCGACTGCATCCGCGCGCGCGCGGCCGCGTAGACGGCGACCTGCTGCGGCGTGGGCGCGAGCAGACGCTTCGCGTCGCCCGAAGGGAGCGCGAGCGGGTAGACGGTGACGCCCTGCCGGTCGGCCATGTCGAGCACGGCGCGCAGTTGTTCACTCGCCGCCGGGTCGATCGAGGCGACGGCCGCGGCGTCCGTCGTCGCCTTGAGCGCGACCATCGTGTCGTTCTTGCGCTGCTCGGTGTCGACGCCGTCCGTGAGGACGACGATGGCCTTGCGGCGCGTCCCCTCTTTGGCGATCTCGGTGAGCGCGTAGCGGAGGCCGCGGTAGAAGTTCGTCCCCCCGCGGTCGCTCGAAGAGACTGAATTGATGGCTTCGGCGATCTTCTTGCGGTCGGTCGTGAAGGACTGGCGCGTCTTGACCTTGTCGTTGAAGGAGATGACGGCGACGCGGTCGTCGGGCGCGAGCGCGTCGATGAAGCGCAGGGCCGACTGGACGAGCGTCGTGCGGAAGCTGAGCGTCGAGCCCGAGAGGTCGAGCAGGACGACGAGGCTGAAGGGCGAGCTGACCGGCTCGAAGCTCATGATCTGCTGGCGCACGCCGTCCTCGTAGACCGTGAAGTCGCCGCGCGTCAAATCCGTGACGGCGCGGCCGCGCCGGTCGGCCACGCCGACGTTGAGCTGGACGAGGTTGGTCTCGACGCGCTCGACGGGGTCTTCGTCGCCTTGAGCGCGCGCGCCGACGGCCGCCGCGCAGAGGCAGAGGATGACGGCCGAGGCGGCGCGTAAGACTTTAACGGACAGGGATTTTCGTATGATGCCCAAAGGATAAAAGACGCCGCGGGTGTGCCGCGCGCGCGGCTTTAGTATGCTCGGCCGCGCGGGCCGTTTGCAAGCCGTGCAAGCGGCGGGCGCGAGTCCTTTGGGTGCGCGGCGCGCGGGGCGCGTTGCTCAGCGAAGGACGAAGGCGGGAGGATGAAAGTCTGACCCGTGAGCTGCACCGTCCCACTCACGGAGCCACGCTGTCACCCTCCCG
>DASQDT010000117.1:0-8676 GCA_035634035.1 Pyrinomonadaceae bacterium
TGGATACTCGGCCGGCGCGCGCTCAAGGACTACGCGGTCGGCGGCTACCGAGTGCCCGCGGGTTCAATAGTCTTGATGAGCCAATACGTCATCCACCGCGACGCGCGCTACTTCCCCGAGCCCGAAAAGTTCGACCCGGAACGTTGGACTCCCGAAGCTAGACAGGCGCGCCCGCAGTTCTCCTACTTCCCGTTCGGCGGCGGGCCGCGGCGGTGCATCGGCGAGGGCTTCGCGTGGATGGAGACGACGCTCGTCTTGGCCGCGCTCGCGCGGAGGTGGCGGATGCGTCTCGTCGCGGGCCACCCCGTCGAGCTGAAGCCCGTCATCACCCTGCGCCCGAAGCATGGGATGCGGATGACGCTTGAGCGGCGGAGGGGCGTTTGACGAACATCTACCTCGTCCGGCACGGGCAGGCCGGCACGCGCGACTCCTACGACTCACTCTCGCGACTCGGACGCAAGCAGGCGCGCCTGCTCGGCGAGTACTTCGTCTCCGAGCGCGTCGAGTTCAGCGCGGCCCACGTCGGCACGATGCGCCGCCAGCGCGAGACGGCCGAGGAGGTCGCCTCGGCTTACGCCGACGCCCGACTCCCCTTCCCCGAGCCGTCGGCCGACCCCGGTTGGGACGAGTTCGACTTCCAACACGTCTACGAGGAGTTAGCGCCTCTGCTCTGCGCGGAGGACGAGGAGTTTCGCGGCGAGTACGAGGAGGTGCGGGCGCAGATCGCGGCGAGCGCGGGCGCGCACGACGCGGAGGTTCATCGGCGCTGGCGGAAGTCCGACACGAAGGTCGTCGAGGCTTGGACGAGCGGCCGCTACCCTTACGCGGGCGAGTCTTGGGAAGAGTTTCTGAGGCGCGTCTCCGGCTGCCGCGTCGCCTCGGACGGCACGGGGGACACGAACGTCGTCGTCTTCACTTCGGCCACGCCGACGGCCGTCTGGACGGGCCGCGCGCTCGACATCGCCGACGGCCGCCTGCGCCGCCTCGCGGCCGTCCTGCAAAACTCTTCCTTCACGCTGCTCGGCCTGCGCGGCGAGGACTTACTGCTCTTCACCTTCAACGCCGTCCCGCACCTCAGCTCGGCGGAGCTGCGGACGCGCCGCTGACCTCATCGCCCTCCCCGACTCCCGCCCTCTCGGCCTCCGCCCACGCGCCCGCGATGAAGTCGGCCGCCTTCCTGAGCGCCTCGCGCGCCTCCGGCAGGTACTCGGGGAAGACGGGCCAGACGTGCGGCAGATTCTCCCCGATCACCTTTTCGACGCGCACGCCCGAGTCCGTCGCCTTTTCGATTAGCCGGAGTGAGTCGTCGAGTAGCGTCTCGGAACTGCTCGCGAACACTTGGAGCGGCGGGAAGCCCTTGAAGTCGCCGTAGAGCGGCGAGGCGAGCGGGTCTCGCGGGTCGGCGTCGCCGAGGTAGACGGGCGCGGCGATGCGCAGCGTCTCGGGGTGGAACATCACGCACGTCTCGGCGTTCGCCTCGACGGACGCGCCCGTCACCGCGAGATCCGTGTAGGGCGAGAAGCAGACGCCCGCGGCCGGGGGCCTCACGTTCTCTCGGCGCGCCTTGTGCATCGTCGCGAGCAGGAGGCCGCCGCCCGCCGAGTCGCCGACGAAGGCGACGCGCCGCCGGTCTGTGCTCTTCAAAACGTGACGGTAAGCGGCGAACCCGTCGTCGACCGCCGCGGGGAGGCGGTCTTCGGGCGCGAGCCTGTAGTCGATGACGAGGATTCTGGCCCTCGTCAGGCGCGCGAGGTGAAAGATGGTCTTGCGGTAGAAGACGGGCGCGCCGGCGATGTAGCCGCCGCCGTGAAAGTAGATGATGACCTTCTTCTCGTCCGCGAGCTCGTGACTGACCCACTCGCCGCCGACGCGCCCGCCTCCGCCCTCGCCTCGGGCAATGTCGGCCGGCTCGATCTTGATGTCGCGCGGCGTCCAGAGGGGGATGCGCCGCCGGTCGTTCATCAGCCGGCGCGCGAGGCGCACGAACTCCTCCTCGTCGTCGGGCGGCATCCGCTTGAAGCGGTAGCGCAGGTAGAGCGAGAAGAGTCGCGCGCGGAGGCTCATGGGCGGAAGTATATCCGAGAGGGTCTAAGACTTCATTCCGCCCGCGGGCGTCTCAGACTTCTTGTGGAGCTTCGAGATTTGGCCGCCGGAGAGGCTGTCCATAATCTTCATGTAGCCGACGGGCGCGGCGCGCTGCACGGCCTCGATGAGGCGCGCGTCGGCGCCGACGAGGATGCGCTTCGAGCGGCGGCGGATGCCGCGCATGATGATGCGCGCCGCCTCCTCGGCCGTCGTGCGCGAGGCGCGCGTGTGGAAGTTGACCGACTCCTCTTTCGTCGCCGCGTCGGCGCCCGCGCCGACGCGGCCCGTGCGCGCGATGTTCGTCGCCACGCCGCCCGGGTGCACGCACGAGACGGCGACGCCCGTCCCTTCGAGTTCGTGCCGGAGCGATTCGGTGAAGCCGCGGACGGCGAACTTGCTCGCGCAGTAGGCGGCGTTGCCGGGCGGGGCGACGAAGCCGAAGACGCTTGAGACGTTGACGACGTGCGCCTCGGGCTGCCGGCGCATGACGGGGAGGAAGAGCTTGACGCCGTAGACCGTGCCCCAGAAGTTGATGTCCATCAGCCAGCGCACGTCCTCGACCGAGACCTCCTCGACCGTGCCGAAGAGAGAGACGCCCGCGTTGTTTATCAAATGCGTGACGCGGCCGTGACGCCCGACGACATCGTCGGCGAAGCGCCGCATCTCGTCGAGGTCGCCGACGTTGACGACGTGCGTCGAGATTTGCGTCGGGGTGTCGCCCGCCAGACGCCGCGTCTCTTCCAGACCCTCGGCGTTCACGTCGGAGACGGCCAGCGCGGCGACGCCCTCGCGCGCCAGAAGGACGGCGAGCGCGCGCCCGATGCCGGAAGCCGCGCCCGTCAGGACGACGACGCTCTCTTTTGTCAGGCTCATAATTTAAGAGTGGTGCGAACGATTTAAGACCGGGTCGGCCGCCGCCGGGCGGACGAGTTTGACAGATTAGGTAAACGCCCTAATATCTCTTGTCAAGCCCGGCGCGCGCCGGGGCTTTGATTTTCGAGTCGGGGGCGGAGGGCGAGAGGGCTTTGCGCATCGCGATCATCGGCACGGGCTTCGGCGGACTCGGCGCGGCCATACGCCTCAAGCAAGAGGGCTTCGACGACTTCGTCCTCTTCGAGCGGGCCGGCGAAGTGGGCGGCGTCTGGCGCGACAACACCTACCCCGGCTGCGCGTGCGACGTGGAGTCGCACCTCTACTCGTTCTCGTTCGCGCCGAACCCCGAGTGGAGTCACAGCTTCTCGCGCCAGCCCGAAATCTGGGACTACCTGCGCCGCTGCGCGCAAGACTACGGGATACTGCCGCACATAAGATTCAACCACGAGGTGCGCGAGGCCGCTTGGGACGAGAGCGCGCGGCAGTGGCGCATGGAGACTTCGCAGGGGACTTTCAGGGCGTCGGCTCTCGTCGCGGCGGCCGGGTCTCTGAGCGAGCCGCGTCTGCCCCACATCAAGGGGCTTGAGAGCTTCGAGGGCCGCGCGTTCCATTCGGCGCGTTGGGATCACGCGTTCGACCTGTCGGGCAAGCGCGTCGCCGTCATGGGGACGGGCGCGTCGGCGATTCAGTTCGTGCCGGCGATTCAGCCCGAGGTCGCCAAGCTCTACGTCTTTCAGCGCACCGCGCCGTGGATTGTTCCGCGCCGCGACCGGCCCCTGCGCGAGGGCGAGCGGCGTCTCTTCCGACGCTTCCCGGCCGCGCAGCTCGCGCAGCGCGGGGCCGTCTACGCCCTGCGCGAGCTGCTCGGCTTCGCCTTCCGCCGCCCCGGCGCGATGAAATATTTCGAGTGGCTCGCGCTGCGCCAACTCCAACGCCAAGTACCCGACCCCGCCTTGCGCGCGCGCCTAAAACCTGACTACACCATCGGCTGCAAGCGCATACTCATCTCGAACGACTACCTGCCCGCGCTCACGCGCCCGAACGTCGAGCTCGTCACAGACCCCATCGAGGAGGTGCGCGCCCGCTCAATCGTCACGAAGGACGGCGCGGAGCGCGAGGTCGACGCCATCATCTTCGGGACGGGCTTTCACGTCACGGATCTTCCTTTCGCGCGCCACGTCCGCGGGCGCGACGGGCGGACGCTCGAAGAGGTTTGGGCGGGCAGCCCGCGCGCGCACGCCGGCACGACCGTCGCCGGCTTCCCCAACCTCTTCCTCCTGCAAGGCCCGAACACGGGGCTCGGACACACGTCGGTCATCTATATGCTCGAAGCGCAGATCGAGCACTTCCTGAGCGCGCTACGCTTCATGCGCCGTCACGACCTCGCGGCCGTCGAGCCGCGGCCCGAGGCGCAGGCCGCTTACGTCGCGGAGATTGACCGGATGATGACGGGGACGGTCTGGGCGTCGGGCGGCTGCGCGAGCTGGTACATGGACTCGACGGGCCGCAACGCGGCCATCTGGCCGCGCCCGACGTGGCAGTTCCGCCGCCGCGTCGCCAGCATGAACCCGCGCGAATACCTTCTCACGCCGAGCCACCCGGCGGACGCAAATCTTCAGGTCGAAGAACTCGGCAGAGGTTGAAGTCGGGAGGAGGGCCGTCGCCGTTCGCGGCTGGTCAGTCGCCGGACTGCGCGCGGGCGGCGCGTGCGCGCGGCCTCTCCTCGCGCTCGCGCGCGTAGCGCCCGAGCGCGTCTTCGAGAGTGGGCATGAGCGACGCGCGTTCGCTCGCGAGCGCGGTGTAGAGAGGCCGCGCCGCGGGGCGCGCGAAGGAGCTTGAGGGGAGCGCGTCGACGAGTCGCGCGTCGTAGCCGAAGAGGGCGGCGGCGCGGCGCGCGAGCTCGGCCCAAGTCGTCTCGCCCGCGTTCGCCAGATGCCACACGCCGCGCCCGCCGTCGAGCAGGAGGTCGAGCGTCGCGTGCGCGAGGTCGGGGACGTAGGTCGGCGAGACGGTCTCGTCCGAGGCCGCCGCGAAGCGCTCGCCGCGCGCCAGAGCGCGCACGACGGCCGTCACGAAGTTGTACTCATCCCACGGCCCGAAGAAGGCGCTCGTGCGGACGACCAGAGCGTCGGGCATCGCGGCCAACACCCCGCGCTCGGCCGCGAGCTTCGTCCGCCCGTAGACGTTGAGCGGCGCGGGCGCGTCCGACTCGACGTAGGGCGCGCGCTTCGCGCCGTCGAAGACGAGGTCGGATGAGAAGGTGACGAGCGCCACGCCCCCGCGCCGCGCGCACTCGCGCGCGAGCACGGCCGGCCCTTCGGCGTTCTCGCGCGCGCAGCGCTCGGCGTCCACTTCGGCGTCGTCGACGCGCACGTAGCCAGCGGCATTCACGACGGCCCACGGCTCGTAGGCGTCGAGCGCCGAGGCGACCGAGCGCGCGTCGGCGATGTCCATGTCGGCGCGCGCGAGGAGTTCGTAGGCGAGTCCGCGCGCGCGGCAGACGCGGGCCAGCGCGCGGCCGAGCGTGCCGGTCGCGCCCGTGATGAGTATCGGACGACTGCCGCCGCCCGCGCCCGAGTGCGCGACGCCCGACGCCGACGCCTTGCGCGCGCTCGACCGCCGCGCGACGGGCGGGTAGCAGAGGCGTTCGAGCCTGCGCCACCAGCCCGCGCCGTCGAGCGCCGGGTGCTCGTACGCGCCGCGCTCCGAGAGCGCGCGCACCATCGGGGCGAGCGCCGTCGGGCGTGGGGCACCTGCGCCGCGCACGTCGAAGACGCCCGGCTCGTAGCGCCCCTCGGCGCGCGTCAGAAGGTTGTGCCAGTCGTGGGAGCCGAAGGCCGACCAGACCGTGACGGCGCGCACGTCGGCGCCCTCCTCCTCGCGGAGCGCGCAGGCCGCGTCCCAGACCTCCTTGAGCCAGCGCATCTGCTCTTCGCGCGTGCAGCCCAGATGGACTTCCGTCACCGCGACCGGCAGCCCGTAACGCTTCCAAGCCTCGCGCAGAAGCACGCGCGGGCCGGAGAGGCCCTCGGCGCAGACGCGCACGGCCTCCACGTCGGCGTAAGCATCGCGGCCGTTGCCGCCGTGCGTGTGGGCGGGGTAGCGCGCGCGCCTGTGATCCAAGAAGCGCTCGCTCGTCAGGTAATGATTGATGCCGACGATGTCGGGCGGGCAGGGGTTGTCGGCGAACCAGAGCAGGTCGTCTGCGGCGACGCCGCATGACTTCGTCAGGTAGTCCCACAGCGCGTGCGCGCGCGTGACGCGGCCCGTCAGCAGGTCGCACGTCAGCCAGCGGCGCTCGTTCTCGAACTCGGCCTGATAGGCGAGCTGCGGAGTGGAGTAGGTCTTGCCCAAGTCCTCGGTCTGGACGAGCCGCGCCTCGGGGTTGACCTCGCGCACGGCGCGCATCGAGAGGACGACGGCGCGGCATTGGTTGACGAGCGCGCGGGCGAACGGGCGCGGGTCGCGCGCGTGCGGGTACCAGTGGCCGTAGAGCGCCGAGAAGCGCGCGGTCGTCAGGGGCTCGTTGACGGGCGTGTAGTCCGCGACCCACGGGTAGCGGCGGGCGACGGCGCGGGCGTAGCGCGCGAGTTTTTCGGCGAACGCGGCGTCGAGCAGATTCGTCTCAAGTGGGCCGCTGCCGTGGTGGACGAGGCCGACGACGGGCCGCAAATTCAACTCGCGCAGGCGCGCGAGCCGCTCGTCGGCCCAAGTGAAGTCGGCCCGCTCGACGCCGCGCGGCGCGGTGCGCTCCCAGAGGACGGGGTAGCGGACGGCCGTCACTTTGAGCGAGGCGAGGAGGTCGAGGTCGGCGAGGCGCGCGTCGTGTCCGCCGAGCGCGAGCTGGTCGAAGTAGTCTTCGCCGACGCGGTTGACCGTGCACTCGGCCCCTGCCCAGACCTCGGGGCGCGCGTCGCGGGTCTCTCTGTTCGGTGTCGACATACCGTTTCAAACGTCTGCACAGTTCGGGCTGTAATTACGTCGTAAATTATAAAGCATTGGGCCGCGGGCTCTGTACGTTAGCGCGCCGAGGGGGGCCCGCGGGGCGCGGCGGGACAGAAATGCGAGGAAAAGTTTACGAAACCGTCCGCGACTCGTCCGTCGCGGGGCCCGAATTGGTTTATAGTATCGCCGCCACGCGGGACGCACTCCCCATGACAAGCCTCGACGAGCGACCATAAATTTGCCCGACGCCCGCCCGCGCGCGGCCCACCCTGTTGGCCGCGCGCGGGCGGGCGCGCGGCGGAGGCCAGAGCTTGACCGACAGCACCGAACCGCAAATCGGACGCGACGACAGCCCCGCGCGCACGCGCGACTTCGAAGGTCATAACGAGGAGCCGCTCAACCCGCTTCCGCGCTCGGTCATCCGCCCGGCCGATGTCGAGATGCTCAACGGCGAGTGGCGTTTCGACCTCGACCTCGAAGACCGCGGCCTGCGCGAGCGCTGGTACGAGGGCCACCGCTACTCGCGCATCGCCGTCTGGCCCGGCTCCATCGAGCAGCACATGGCCGCGGCGCGCGACGCGCAGCAGCAGTCGGCCTTCTGGCAGGACTCGGTCGTCGCGTGGTACGAGCGCGACTTCACCGTGCCCGAACACTGGTCGAAGACGCCCGGCTCGCTCGTCCAAGTCACCTTCGGCGCGTGCGGCTACGAGACGCGCGTGTGGCTCAACGGCGTCCCGCTCAAGACCATCGAGGGCGAGGAGGTGCACTACGGCGAGTACACCTCGTTCAGCTACGAGCTGCCGTCGGAGCACCTGCTCCTCGTCAACCGGCTGACGGTGCGCATCGCCGATTCGATGGACGCCGAGATACCGCGCGGCAAGCAGGAGTCGCACGTCTACAAGCGCGGCGGCATCTGGTATCAGACCTACACGGGCGCAGTCCGCAGCGTCTGGCTCGAACCCGTCGGGCGCAACCGCCTCCGCTCGCGCGTCAACGTCCTCAGCAGCCACCGCGACGACTTCGTCTCCTTCGACCTCACCGCGCGCACGCACGACCCCGGCACCTACGGCCTGCTCCTCATCGTCAGCCGGCTCGGCGACGACCAGACGCTCGCCGCCGCCAGCGTCCGCCTCCCGCTCGGCGCGGGCGACCGCCGCCAGCGCGTCACTCTGGAGTTGCCCGGCGCGCGCCGCTGGTCGCCCGAGCGGCCGACGCTCTACAAACTCGTCGCGCAGTTGGGCGGGCCCGACGGCGTGGTCTCGCAGATCGAGACGCGCTTCGGGCTGCGCACGATGGAGGCGCGCGGCCGCTCCGTCTTCCTCAACGACGAGCGCATCTACCTCGACGGCATCCTCTACCAGCCGGCGACGGCCAGCTACGAGCAGATGCGCCGCCACATGCGCGCGATGAAAGAGCTCGGCTGCAACCTCGTGCGCGTCCACATCGCCGGCATCGACCCGCGCATCTACGGGCTGGCCGACGAGTTGGGGCTGCTGCTCTGGGTCGAGGTGCCGAGCCCGCACAGCTCAAGCCAGCGCAGCCGCGAGAACCACTGGGCCGAGATGATGCGGATGCTCGTGCACACGGGCGCGCACCCGTCGGTCGTCATCTGGAGCGTCTACAACGAGGACTGGGGCGCGCAGGACATCGCGACGAGCGAAGAGACGCGCGAGTACATCACCAAAGTCTACGAGTACATGAGCCTGCACCACCCGCAGCTTCTGGTCGTCGACAACGACGGCTGGCACCACGTCTCGGTCGAGGGCCGACTCA
>DASQDT010000118.1:0-15544 GCA_035634035.1 Pyrinomonadaceae bacterium
GGTGGCGCGCGCGTCTCTGGCGGCCGTGGACGCCGCACATCTCGGAGCGCGCCCCGTCACGGAGCTTTCGGGCGGCGAGCGCCAACTCGTCGCGCTCGCCCGCGCGCTCGCGCAGGAGCCCGTCTGTCTTCTCCTCGACGAGCCCTCGTCGGCGCTCGACCTCAAACACCGCGCCGGCCTAATCCGACACCTCCGACGACTGCGCGACGCCTCGGGGATGACGGCGCTCGTCGTCACGCACGACCTCGCGCTCCTCGACCCGGCCTTCGACCGCCTCTTCGCCGTCCGCGCCGGCACGCTCGCCGCCGAGGGCACGCCCGAGGAAGTCCTGCGCGACGAAGTCCTGCGCGAGGTCTACTCGGACGAGCACGTCCGCGCCCGGCGCGCCTTCGGCCGCACGTTCGTCTGGTCGGAGCTGTGAGGTTTGCGATTTTTGATTTGCGATTTGCGATTTAGAATGGGGTGAGACGTGGAAGGCGCGCGCGAGTTGTTTGTAAATCAAAATTCAAAAACCGCGGGTCGGAAATCCGACGCCGCCGGCGTGCGCCTGCGGCGCGCGCTGCTCGTGCTCGCGTGCGTGCTCGTCGCGGCGACGGCGTTGTCGCTCTCGGTCGGCTACCAGCGGATAGACTTCGCGTCGCTCTCGACGGACGAGACGGCGCGGACGGTCTTCTTCCGCCTGCGCCTGCCGCGCGTCGTGATGGCGGCCGTCATCGGCGCGTCGCTCGCGGCGGTCGGCGCGGCCTTGCAGGCGCTGTTCCGAAACCCTCTGGCCGAGCCGATAACTCTGGGCGTCTCGGGCGGCGCGGCCTTCGGCGCGAGCATCGCCATCGCGCTCGGCGTCGGCGCGCGCGTCGCGGGGCTCCCCTTCGTCTTCGTGATGGCGTTCGCCGGCGCAGGCGTCGCGGTCGCGGCCGTCTACCGGCTCGCGCGCACGGGCGCGGTCGTGCTGCCGGGCGCGCTCCTGCTGGCGGGCGTCGTCATCAACACCATCGCGTCGGCCGGCGTCGTCGTCATACAGTACTTCGCCGACTACTCGCGCGCGCTGCAAATACTGCGCTGGACGATCGGGAGTTTGGACGTGGTCGGCTTCGAGCACGTCTGGCGGATGCTCGTCTTTTTAGTGCCGGCGTGGGTCGTGCTCGCGGCGACGGCGCGCGACCTGCACCTGCTCGCCATCGACGAGGAGACGGCCGCCGCGCTCGGCGTCAACGTCCGGCGCAGCGAGCGTCTCGTCTACGCGGCGGCGTCCCTGATAGTCGGCGTGACGGTCGCCGTCGGCGGCGCGATAGGCTTCGTCGGCCTCATCGTCCCGCACGCGGTCAGGCTCCTGTTCGGCGAGGACGTGCGCGTGGTTCTGCCGTGCTCGTTCGTCCTCGGCGCGGCCTTCCTGATGCTCGCCGACACCCTAGCGCGGACGGCGCTCGGCGTCGGCGAGCTGCCCGTCGGCGCGATCACGGCGCTCGTCGGCGGCCCGGTCTTCCTCTTCCTTCTGCGCCGGCAGCAGCGTTACACGACGATGTGAGGAGTCTTTTATGAGCATTGCGACGAAGCAGGGCGACGGCGGGGCGACGGCTCTAATCGGCGGCGTGAAGGTGTCGAAGGCCGACCTGCGCGTGGAGGCTTACGGGACTATCGACGAGCTGGTGTCGGCGATGGGTTTCGCGCGCGCCGTCTGCGACGACGCCGAGGTGAAGGAGTTGACGAAGACGATTCAGCGCGAGCTGTTCACGGTCGCGGGCGCGGTCGCCAACCCGGCGAGCGGCGAGGCTTCGCCGACCACCTACGTCACGGCCGAGATGGTCGAGGCGCTGACCGCGCACGTCAACCGCTTCGAGCAGACCGAGGGAATGCTTTCGGACTGGTCTCTGCCGGGCGAGCACGCGGCCTCGGCCGCCTACGACGTGGCGCGGACGGTCTGCCGCCGCGCCGAGCGATGCGTCGTCCGCCTCAAGGAATCCGGCGGCGAAGCGGGCGAGCACGTCGTCCCCTACCTCAACCGCCTCTCCGACCTCCTCTGGCTCGCGGGCCGCCTGCTTGAGCTGCGCGCCGGCCTCTCCGCGCGCCTCCGCGACGAAGAACACGAAGGCCCGCGCTGGTCGCGCGCTTGGTGACACGAGTCGGCGTGATTGGTGATGAGCGATGGATGGCGAGTGAGGGGCCGTCTTTAACTCGTCGCCAACTCGTCACCCGGCGCTCATCACTTGCATCACGACTTGGCGCTCGCGCGGGCCGTCGAACTCGCACAAGAAGATGCCCTGCCAGCGGCCGAGTCGGAGTCGGGCGTCGGCGAAGGGGATGGCGAGGGAGGGGCCGAAGAGGCTGGCCTTGATGTGGGCGTCTGAGTTCTGCTCGCCGTGGCGGAAGCCCATGCCGTGTTGGGGGACGAGGGTGCGCAGGGCGTGGAGCATATCGCGCGGCACGTCGGGGTCGGCGTTCTCGTTGACGGTGAGCGCGGCCGTCGTGTGCCGGACGAAGAGGACGACCACCCCTTCGCGCGCGCCCGACTCGCCGAGCGCGCCCTGCACCTCGGCGGTGAACTCGACCAACTCCTCGCGCTCGCGCGAGCGCACGCGAATGACGCGCGTAATCGTCTGAAAGCCTCCCGCCGTCGTCAAAAAACCGACTCGAAAAACTCGCCGCCCGTCAGTCCGTCTTCGTCGCGTCGCCCGAAGGCGCGCCGCCGCCCGCGGGCGCGAGCTGCCCGCCGCCGCCCTTCAGATACTTGGCGAGCCACGCGTGAAGCTCTTGGTAGAAGAAGCGGCTGTTCTCGCCCTTCTGTATCCAGTGGTTCTCGTCGGGGAAGACGATGAGCTTCGACGGGACGCGCAGGCGCTGGAGGACGCTCCAATTTTCGAGCGTCTGGTTGAGCGGGACGCGGAAGTCGTTTTCGCCGACGGTGAGAAGTATCGGCGTCTTGAAGTTGGCGGCGAAGCGAATCGGGTTCTGCTCGCGCCAGACGCGCCCCTGCTCCCAGACGGGGCCGCCCGCGCCGACCTCGCGGTGGTAGATGGCGTCGCTCGTCCCCCATTGGGATTCGAGGTTGATGAGGCCGGCGTGCGCGAAGAGCGTCTTGTAGCGCGTCGTCGTCGCCTGTAGCCAGTTGGCGAGGTGTCCGCCGTAGGACGCGCCGCCCGCGGCCTGACGCGTGCCGTCGATGAAGGGGAACTGTCGGACTGCCTCGTCGGCCGCGTCGTTGATGTCGGCCGCGGGGCCGACGAACGGGTCGCCCTGAATGTCTTGGGCGAAGCGCTCGCCGTAGCCGGTCGAGCCGCGGTAGTCGGTCAGGAGGACGACGTAGCCGGGGCGCGCGATGAGGTGGTAGTTCCACCGGAGGAAGAACTGGTCGCGCCACATCGTGTGCGGGCCGCCGTGGATGAGGACGACGAGCGGGTAACGTTTCGTCTCGTCGAAGGCGGGCGGCAAAGCCATCATGGTGTGGACGCGCCGGCCCTCCTTGTTCGTGTGCCAGAAGTGTCGGAGCGGCTGCCAGTCGATTTTTGACGCGGCCGAGGCGTTAAAGTCCGTGAGCGCGGCGTGGCGTCCGTCCTTGAGTTCGACGCGAACCAACTCGGCCGGGTTCGTCGCGCTCTCCCAGTTGGCGAAGAGCGTGGTGCGCGCGGCCTTCTGCGGGACGCGCAAGTTGGTGTAGGTGCCGCGCGTCACCTCGAAGGCGAGGCGCGCGTCGCCGCCCGACGCGGGGACGGCGAAGATTTTTTCGTGGCCGGCCTCCTCGGCCAGAAGGTAGACGGTCTTCGAGTCGGGCGCGGGCGAAAAGGAGCCGACCGAGCGGTCGAAGCCCGCCGTCAGAATCTTCGGGCGCGCGCCTTCGGCGGGCGGCCACGAGAGCGAGGCGAGGCGCGTCAGGTTGTAGACGCTCTGGTTCTCGGGCGTGAAGCTGAAGAAGAGGGTCTTGCCGTCGGGCGAAAAGACGGGCGGGCCGTGGCTGCCCGAGCCGGACGTGACGGCGGCGGGCTCGCCGCCCGCGGCCGGGACGCGGTAGAGGTGCGTGTGGGTGTTGGCGTAGGCGGCGACGTTGCGGTTGGTCGTCGCGTTGAAGACGACCCACTGCCCGTCGGGCGACCACGCCGCGCCCAACTCCTCGCCCGAGTTGGTGAGCGTCCCGCCGAAGCCCGTCTCGGCGACGAGTCGCGTGCCCGCGAGCAGGTCTTTCGCCTTCGCGCCCTCGTCGAGCGTCTGGACGAAGACGTGCGCCTGCGTCTCCTCTATCCACCTGTCCCAGTTGCGCACGGGGAACGACTCGTAGACGCGCGCGCGGTACTTGCGGCCCTTGCGCTCGGCCGCGAGCTTTTTGTTCTCCTCGTCGTCGCGCGCGCCCGGGTAGACGCTCGACGTGAAGAGAATCGCGCCGCCGTCGGGCCGCCACTGCGGCGAGCGCGCGCCGGTCGAGAGCGAGGTGACGCGCACGGCCTCGCCGCCGCCCTCCACGTCCAAGACGTAAATCTGGTTCACCTCGTCGCCCTCGCGCTTGGCGGAGAAGGCGAGCCGCCGGCTGTCGGGACTCCACGCCGCGCCGCCCTCGCCGCCCTTGCTGAAGGTGAGGCGACGCGCCTTCGCGCTCCCGTCCGCGGGCACGATCCAGAGGTCGGTCGTCTGATCCTTCTCGTCGTAGGCCGGCTCGGTCAGGGGGAAGACGACCCAACGGCCGTCGGGGCTCGGCAGGGGCGCGCCGACGCGCTTCATCAGCCACATCGCTTCGTGCGTGATGGGCGACTTCGTCGCGGGCTGTTGCGCGTGCGCGAGGCGCGGGGCGACGGCGGCGAGAAGCGAGAGGGCGAGCGCGAGGCGTGCGGAAAAATCCACGAGGGTGCGGCGGCGCATCAGTCTTCGTCTCCTAATGAAAATGAGGTCGGCGGCGGGTATTTTGACATAAACGCAAACGGCCCGCACGGACGCGCGGGCCGCACGCGCGCGCCGGCGCGCGGGCTACTGTTTGAGGTTGTAGCCGGAGGGGACGAACTCAAGCGCGACGAGCTCGCCGTCCGTCTTGGCGCGCGCGTCCTTCGGCGCGCGGTAGGTGACGACGGCGCGCGCGTCGTCCTTGCGCTCGCCGCACGTCAGCGTGCTCCCGGCCTCCGGCGTGAAGGCCATGATGTGAAGCGCGTTGAAGTCGGCGGCCGCGAGGCGCAGCACGCGCTCGCCCGCGCGGACGTGGAAGACGAGCCCCTTCGCGCCGCACTCGATGCGCGCGAGCACACCCGCCGCGCGCGTCTCGCCCGCCTGCGGCTTGCGCAGCGCCTCGTTCAGCGCGTCGGAGAAGGCTTGGGCGGCGCGCTCCTCGGGCGAGCGCCCGTCGTCGGGCGGCAGGGGGTCTTCGTCGAGACGACGCAGGCGCGGCGCACCCTGCGCGCCTTCGCCGCCGTCAGACTCGACGCGCTCGCGCTCGGCCTTGAAGCGCGCGGCCTGCTCTTTCATCTGCTCGACGGCGCGGAGGAGCGACGCGCCGTCGGCGCGCAGCCGCGGGTCGGCGCTGCGCGCGAGCGGCTCGGCCGCTTGGCGGGCCTCCTCGTACTTCTCCTGACGCAGGTAGATCTGCGCGAGGATGAAGAGATAGCTCTCGCGCCCCGGCGCGGCCGCCATCGCGCGCTTCAAAAGTGCGACCGACTCTTCGAGCTGTTCGCCCGCGACGAGGTTGACGAAGGCGAGCAGGCGGTAGGACTCGGCGAAGTCGGGCCGCAGCTCGATGGCGCGCCGAAGCGACGCCCGCATCTCTTTGACGGCCGCCTCGTCGTAGCCGCGCCTCGCGCGCCCCGACTCGTCGAGCCCGGCCCGGCTCAGGGCCGAGGCGTAGTAGTAGTGCGCGAGGTAGTTCTGCGAGTCCAAAGAGACGGCGCGGCGCAGGTGCTCGCGCGCCTCCGCTTCGCGGTTCTGGCGGACGAGCGTCATGCCGAGCGAGGCGTGAGCGGCGGCCGAGTCGGGCGCGAGAGTGAGGGCCTCGCGCAGCTTCGCGGCCGCCTCGTCGAGCCGGTTGGTGTGCATGAGGAGGTCGCCCAAGTGGAAGAGCGCCTCGGCCTCGGTGAGCGGCCGGCTCGTCATCTCGGCGTCGTGTTCGAGGCGCTTGTCGAAGGTCACGACGCGCATCTTGAAGTCGTCGCGGCGGACGTACTCGCGCAGCTCCTTCTCCATCCCGGCGAAGTCAGTCCCGAACGCCTCGCGGAACGCCTGCTCCTGACTCTTGCCCTGACCGGCGAGCGTGAGGAAGCGGCCCATCTGTTCGAGCCGCCGGCCGTCGTTGCCGAGCACGAGGTAGTGGACGAGCGCCCACGCCTGCGCGTAGAAGAGGCCCTTAGCCTCGCGCCGGTTGCGGTGCAGAGAGTGGTAGTCGGTCTCGAACAGCGTCTTGAGCGGGATGAGCTGCTGCTGGCGGCGGAGCAGGAGCACGTGGCCGTCGACGAGCTTGCCGAGATAGACCTTGCGCTCGTCGTCCACCTCGAACGTGCTGTAGTACTCGGCCAGCCCCTCGTTGAACCACGCGGGCACGGCCGCCATGTTGTTCTGGACGAGCAGGTGGACGTACTCGTGATAGATCGTCTCGAAGGGGTTCTCCGTGCCCGCGCGCTCGGCCGCGAGCGCGATGTAGTTGACGTCATCGCCCGGCTGGAAGTAGCCGGCGAGGTCGCTCGTCTTGCCGTCGACGAGCGGCTTGTAGGGCTTGAAGGCGCCGTCGCTTTTGAAGACGACGACGGTGGTGGGGACGGGGTTCTGGAAGCGCACGGCGGGGAAGATGCGCGTGAACACGTCGCGGAACTGTTCGAGCTTGGTGGCGACGCGGCGAATCTCTTTGTCCGAGGCGTTGCCGACGAGGTGGAAGTTCTTCGAGCGGACGGCCGTCCAAGTCTCTTTGGCCGCGGCCGGCGTCGGCGCGGCGAGAAGGGCGGAGAGCAGCAGGAGACAGAGCGGCGCGGCCGCGCGGGCGAGGGGACGGCGTGTGAACATCTGAGGTCTCCGGGAGAGTTCTACGGGGCACGGCGCGGGGAGAAGCGCGAAAGATTCTAACACGAGTCGGGGAGTCGGGGAGTCGGGGCGGGGCGGGGAGTTTAAGGACGAGAGGCGCGCTGTCGGGCGTCGGGGCCGCGCGCCGCGCGGCGGCTCAGGGGTAGACCTTCCGCCAGAAAATTTCGCTCAGGCTGTGCGCGCCGGCCGTGAACTCGCCGCCGAAGGTGTAAATGTCGTCGAGCTTCCAGCGGCCGCCCTCGTGGACGAAGACGTAGGAGACGAGGCGCTCGTCGCCTGCGTAGTTCGTGCCCGGCCCCCACTTGAAGACGATGTCGACGAGGGCGCGCCGGTCGTAGCGCCGCGAGCCGACGACTACGTAGCTCGTCGGGTAGTCCCACGAGCCGATGAAGTCGCCGTTGTCGGGCGGCCCTTCGGCCGTCTCCGGCGTCTCCTCCTTGTGTTTGCGGTAGACCTCCCGACGGTTGGCCAGACCGTTGCGCAGGTGCTGGCTCAGCCAGCGCCCCTGCGCCTCCTTGTCGTCGGCGATGTCGCGGTCTTCGCGAAAGAGGTAGGCGATGAATTCGCGCGCGGCGGTCAGACACTCGGCGGGGGCTTCGGCGCGTGCGCGCCTCGCGGGCCGCTCCTCCCGGATGCGGCTCGTCTTGGCTCGCGGCGCGGCGGCCGGGGCCTGAGCCTGCGCGGGCGGGGCGCACACTTGGGCCGCCGAGAGTAGGGCGGCCGCGACGAGGCGATGACGTTTACGCATGGCGGAGGGGCGCGCGCCGGGAGTTTCGGGCGGGCGTTTGCGGCGCGCTCACTTCGTCCGCCGGAGTAGCGCCCAACCCGTCGGGAGCACGGCGGCGGCGAGCGCGACCTTCAGCGCGTCGCCCGGAAGGAACGGGAGGACGCCCAGACGGAACGCCTCCGAGCCCGACCCCGTCACGACGGCGAGCCAAGCCCAACCGCACGCGAGCACGACCAGCGAGCCGAGCGCCATCGCGGCGGCGGCCCACGGATAACGCCTGTCCCAACCGCGCTCGGCCAGCCGCCCCGTCAAGTAGGCGGCGAGCGGGTAGGAGAGCAGATACCCGGCCGTCGGGCTAAAGATTAGGTAGTGCGCGCCGCCGTTGCCCCCGCGGAAGAAGGGGAGGCCCAAAGCGCCCTCGACGAGGTACGCGGCGAGCGCGAGCGCGCCGAGGCGCGGGCCGAGGAGCGCGCCCGTCAGGAGCACGGCGAAGGTCTGACCCGTCAAGGGCACGGGCGTCCACGGCAGGGGGACGACGACCTGCGCCGACAGAGCCACGAACAGGCTGAAGCCCAAGACGAGCGCCGCAGACTTCGCCCAACCCATCGGCGCGACGAACGCGCCCGCCAACGTCTCCGCCTTCGCGTAAGTGTTCACAGCTTCAATCCTCGTGAGTGTTAAGACGCGGGCCGCGCGTCGTTCGTGACGCGCGGCCCGCGAGTCGCCTAACGCGCGCGGTCAACCGGCACCCCGCGCGCGGCCTCCGTGTCGGTGCCCATCGTGCTTGAGGCGAGGTCGCCCGCCGGAATCTGCCCCGGATGCGCCGCCCGCACTTCCATCCCGATGCGCATCCCGTAGAACGAGCGCCACACGAAGTAGACCGAGACGGCGAAGAACAGGGCCGCGAGGATGTGGTTCAGAGTCGCGTCGCCGCGGCTGCGCAGGACGCTCAGCGCCAGCTCGACGGCCAAGAGGCCGAACAGCGTCGTGAACTTAATCACCGGGTTCATCGCCACCGACGAGGTGTCTTTGAACGGGTCGCCCACGGTGTCGCCGACGACGCACGCGTCGTGCAGCGGCGTCCCCTTCTGCTTGAGCTCGACCTCGACGATCTTCTTCGCGTTGTCCCACGCGCCGCCCGCGTTCGCCATGAAGATGGCTTGGTAGAGGCCGAAGAGCGCGATGGAGATGAGGTAGCCGATGAAGTAGTAGGGGTCGACGAAGGCGAAGGCGAGTGACGCGAAGAAGACGGTCAGGAAGATGTTGAACATCCCCTTCTGCGCGTACTGCGTGCAGATCTCGACGACCTTCTTCGAGTCGGCCACGCTGGCCTTCGTCACCGTGTCGTCGAGGCGGATGTTGGCCTTGATGAACGCGACGGCGCGGTAGGCTCCCGTCGTCACGGCCTGCGTCGAAGCGCCCGTGAACCAGTAGATGATGGCGCCGCCGGTAATCAGCCCGAGGAGGAAGAGCGGGTTGAGGAGCGAGAGGCTCTCGAAGAAGTTCGCTTCCCCTTGCGCGGCCGACAGCCCGGCCTCGGAGGCGGCGACGACGGCGTTGCCGCGCAGGACTTGGATGATCGAGAAGATCATCGTCGTCGCGCCGACGACGGCCGTGCCGATGAGCACGGGCTTCGCCGTCGCCTTAAACGTGTTGCCCGCGCCGTCGTTCTCCTCCAAGAGGTGCTTGGCGCGCTCGAAGTTGACGTCGACGTTGTTCTCGCGCGCGATCTCTTCACGGACGCCGGGCACCTGCTCGATGAGCGACAGCTCGTAGACCGACTGCGCGTTGTCGGTCACGGGGCCGTAGGAGTCGACGGCGATGGTGACCGGGCCCATGCCGAGGAAGCCGAAGGCGACGAGTCCGAAGGCGAAGACCGCGGGCGCGACCATCAGCGCGCCGAGCCCGTAGTTGCTGAAGATGTAGGCGATGCCCATCAGGGCCGTGATGGCGAGGCCGATCCAGTAGGCCGAGAAGTTGCCGGCGACGAGGCCCGAGAGGATGTTCAAGGAAGCGCCGCCCTCGCGCGAGCTTGTGACGACCTCCGCGACGTGGCGCGACTCGGTCGAGGTGAAGACCTTGACGAGCTCCGGAATGACCGCGCCCGCGAGCGTGCCGCAGGTGATGATGGTCGAGAGCTTCCACCACAGGGAGTCGTCGCCGCCGAGGTCGGGGATGATGAGGTAGGAGACGACGTAGGTCAGCACCACCGAGACGATCGAGGTGATCCAGACGAGGTTCGTCAAAGGCTTCTCGAAGTTCATCGTCTGCGCGCGCTCGTAGCGCGCCTTCGTCATCGCCTCGTTGACGAAGTAGGAGAGCGCCGACGCGATGATCATCATCACGCGCATGACGAAAATCCAGACGAGGAGCTGCACCTGCACGGCCTCCGTGGGGACGGCCAAGAGGATGAAGGTGATGAGCGCGACGCCGGTGACGCCGTAGGTCTCGAAGCCGTCGGCCGAGGGGCCGACCGAGTCGCCCGCGTTGTCGCCCGTGCAGTCGGCGATGACGCCGGGGTTGCGCGCGTCGTCCTCCTTAATCTTGAAGACGATCTTCATCAGGTCGGAGCCGATGTCCGCGATCTTGGTGAAGATGCCGCCCGCGATGCGCAGGGCCGCCGCGCCGAGCGACTCGCCGATGGCGAAGCCGATGAAGCACGGGCCGGCGTAGTCGCGCGGGACGAAGAGCAGGATGCAGAGCATGATGAGCAGCTCGACCGAGATGAGCATCATGCCGATCGACATCCCGGCCTTGAGCGGGATGGCGTAAATCGGGTAGGGCCGGCCTTCGAGCGAGGCGAACGCGGTGCGCGAGTTGGCGAACGTGTTGACGCGGATGCCGAACCACGCGACGCCGTAACTGCCCGCGATGCCGATGAGGCTGAAGAGCAGGATGACGGCCACCTTGACGGGCGGGAAGCCGTGCTCGATCCGTCCGGTCGCCTCGTCGACGGTCTCGGCGAGGAAGCCGAAGTAGATGGCGGCGATGGCCCCGATGAAGAGCCAGAGGATCATTATGAACTTGCCCTGCGTCACGAGGTAGGTCTTGCAGGTCTCGTAGATGAGCTCGGAGATTTCGCGCATCGAGCGGTGGACGGGCAGGTTCTTGAGCTGGTTGTAAATCCACATCCCGAACAGCAGGCCCAGAACGCAGACGCCGATGCCGATGAGCAGAAGCGTGTGGCCGTCGATGCCGAGGAACGTCTCGCGCGAGAGGTCGGGCAGAAGCAGGTTGGCCTCGCCTCCGGGGCGCGGCTGGTTCGAAGCGGCCTCGCGCGCGGGCGCGGCGTCGCGCCTCTGCGCGAAGGCTTGCGCGCCGTTCAGGAGGAAGAGTCCGACGCCGCAGGCGACGGCCGTCAGGGCGGCGGTGGCGGCGCGCGTGCCGCGACGCGCGGGGCGCACGGTCGTTAAAAGTTTCGGCGCGCGCGCGGCCCACATGAGCGTTAAAATGATGAGGCCGACGGACAGCAACAACGTGTTCTCCACGATTGAGCGATTCCTTTCTGTTCGTTGAAACGGGCGGGTAAAACTTCTGCCTTCAAAAGAGGACTCGGCGCGCGCCGGAGCCTTCGGGCCGGGGCGTGCGTCGAGACAGACGGGAGGCCGAACCCTCCGAACCCACGGCCAGCACTTTCGGCTCGCTAGAAAGCTGGCATTATCCCCGATTCCGACCCGAACTGTCCAACGACAAAGAAGGCAAAAGTGAAAAGGTAAAAGGCAAAAGTTAAGCGACGAATGACGGGCGACAAGTGACGAGATGAAAAAATCGCTCGTCACCCGGCGCCCGACGCCGTCCCAAACCTTTGCCTTTTACCTTTTTACTTTGCCTTAACAGTTAAGGGCGCGGCGGGGGGAAGCGCGGCGGCGGGTGGCCGCCGGGGGGCGGGGGCCGGTGTCCGTCGGGCGGGGGCGGCCGTCGGCCGTCCGCCGGCTGAGGTTGTGCGGACTGACGCTGCGCCTCCTCGGCGCGTCGCGCGCGCGCGTCCACCTCGGCCTCGATGGCGGCGGCGCGCGCGGACGGGTCGGCGGCGCTGCGGACGACGAGGCCCTGACGGTCGCCGCCCGACGCGTCGTTCGACGGGGAGACCGTGTTCGATGAAGCGGGCTGAGCGCCGACCGCGGCGTCGTTGGTGAACGAGCCCGGCGAGCTTGCGCCTGAAGGGGATTGCGCGGCCGTCGCCGTCGTCTCGCCGCCCGCGCGCGACTCGCGGCCGAAGTCCGAAGGCGTATCTTGCGCGGGCGTCGTCGCGCCGGAATTACGGGCGGGGGCGACGGTGCCGCGCGTCTCGACCGCGCCGTCGCCGGAAGCGCCGGAAGTGGCGTCGGAGGGCGCGAGGGCTTGGGTCTCGGCGGCTTGAGGGGCCGCGCCGGAGCGGCGGACGAGGACGACGCCGGCGGCCGCGCACGCGAGGGCGAGCGCGACGACGGCGACGCCGACGATTTTCGCGGGCGAGAAGCGCGCGGCGTCGGCGGGCTGCGCGCGGCGGCGCGACGCGAGGCGCGTCTCGGAATTACTGACGGCGGCGGGACGCGAGGCGACGCGGCTCGCGCGCGCGGCGCTCAGAGAGCCGTGAGCCCGCGCCGAAGGTTCGACGACCGTCGGGTCGAACGAAGAGTGCGGCGAGGCGAACGAGGATTGCCGCGCGGCGGGCGGAGGTTGCGAGGCGGCGGCGCGAGACGGCGGCGGGTGCGAAGCCTGAGAGTCCGGGCCCGCGTCGAAGTCGAAGTCGGAGAGGGCGGCGTCGGCGTCGAGAGAGAAGTGCGAGGCGTTGATGTCGAGCGAGTAGTGCGAGGCGTCGGCGTCGAACGCCGGGGGCGACGCGTGCGGCGCGCGTAGGGAGTGCGGCGCGCGCTGCGGGGAGGACGGGCGCTCGACGAAAGGCGCGCGGTCGTCATCACCGGGCGCGGCGGCGCGCGCGGGCGCGTGCTCGGCGAAGAGGACGGCGGCGGGAGTGCGCGCGTCGTGGGCCGGCGCTTGGCCCGCGGCCTGTCGGAGCGCGGCGCGCAACTCGGCCGCGGACGCGTGGCGCAGAGCGGAGTTCTGCGACATCGCGCGGTGGATGACCTTGCCGACCGCCTCCGGCACCTGCGCGTGAGCGAGGTGCGCGGGCCGCAGCGGGTCGGGCTGCACCTTGACGGTCGCGCCCGCGCGCGTCAACGCGTCGACGGGCAGCGCGCCCGTCATCAGGTGATAGAGGGTCGCGGCCGCCGAGTAGAGGTCGCTGCGCGCGTCCGTGCCGGAGGCGTGCATCTGTTCGAGCGGCGCGTAGTTGCGCGAGTAGCCGAAGACGCTCGCGGCCGACTCGGTCTGCGCCGGCAGGCCCTTCGCCAGCCCGAAGTCGAGCAGGACGATCTGCCCGCGCGTCGTCAGCTTCATGTTCTGCGGCTTGATGTCGCGGTGGACGACGGGCGGCTGGCGCGTGTGCAGGTAGTCGAGCGCGTCGAGCAGTTCGTCGCCCCAGCGCAGAACGTCACTGATGGGGAAGGCCGCGCCGCGCTTCTGCAAGAGCTCGGAGAGGTCTGAGCCCTCGATGAACTCCATGACGAGGAACTGCCCGTCGCCCTCTGAGAAGTGGTCGCTGACTTTGGGGAGCGCCGCGTGGCGGAGGTGGTTTAGGAGGTGCGCCTCGCGCTCGAAGGCGCGGCTCATCGTCGCGTCGTTGAATAAGGTCTGCTTGATGGCGACCTTGCTTTTGAAGCGCTCGTCGGTGGCGGCGTAGACCGCGCCCATGCCGCCGTGGCCGATGCGGCGCACGACGCGGTAACGGTTCTGCAGCAGCGTGCCGGGCTGAATCATTTGAAGTTTCGGAGACTCCTTCGCCGGAAGGGTTGGAAGCGGGCGTGTCTGTGCGGGGCTTGTCTGGCGGCCGGTGAGACGGCGCTGCGAGCGCGGGCGTCGGAAGGCTTTCGGGTTTACCTTCCGAAATCCAGATTAACCGATTGCGCCGACTTTAATCAACGGGAAATCCTCAGTACTTCGACCTGATGAGCCGGGGCGCGCCCTTCTTGGGGATGATGACGACGAAGAGGGCGTCGAACTCCGTGGCGTCGACGAGGTCGGGGATGTTCTGCTTGCTCAAAATGGCCGCGATGCGCGGCGCGGTGTTGCTGTGGCCGACGACGAGCACGGTCTTCCCCTCGTGTGAGTCGAGAATCTCCTTCGCCACAGACTTGACGTGCGCGTCGACGGTCTGGCCCGTGACGGCGCGCACCTGCGGCGTGAGGCCAAGGCGGGCGGCCAGCGGCGCGGCCGTGTCGCGCGCGCGCGTGGCCTGCGACGTGAAGACGGCCTCGACGCCCGCGCCCACGCCGATGTCGGCGAGCTTCTCGGCGCGCGCCCGCCCGGCCTCGCTGAGCGGCGGGTCGTCGGCCGGCGCCGCCGCCTTCTCGGCGTGGCGCACGATGATGACGACCGTGTGGGCGCGCGCGTCCTGCGCGCACGCGCACGCGAAGAGGAGTGCGATTAAGACACTGAGCGGTCTGAGCATATTCGGCCTCCCGTAGTTTGTCGGCGCGGCCGCGCGGCGGCGTCCTCACTCCAGACTCGCGGCCGGGTGCGGCGAGCCGAGCGAGCCGGAGCGTCGGTCGCGGCGTAGCTTGAAGCGGGCGACCGCGGCGAGGTAGAGCGCGAGGCAGACGAGCGCGGCCGCCGCGACGGCGTTGACCATCTCCACGTCAACCGCGCCCGCCGCCGCGCGCGACGCGCGCAGGTTGCCGACGACTATCGCGCCGAGCGCCCAGAGCGTAATCGTCAAAACGAAGAGCATCGGGACGAGCGTGTAGGCGATGCGCCGCCGCGCCTGATAGAGCCACGCGGTGATGGCGAGGAGGGTGAGTGCGGCGAGCAGTTGGTTCGACGCGCCGAACAGCGTCCAGAACTTCGACCAAGAGTTGGGCGGCGCGAAGGCGATGAAGTAGACGGGCGCGGCGACGGTCAGAAACGTTCCGGCGAGCGCGCCCGCGCGCCCCTTCCAGCCCAGAAGCTCCTGCACGATGTAGCGGCCGAGACGCGTGCACACGTCGAGCGTGTCGAAGACGAAGGTCGAGAACGCCATCGCGCCGAACGTGCGCGCGAAGTTCAGGCGGTCTTCGCCGCCGCCGATGATGAGCGTCAGGAATTGTCCGATGCCGTCGCCGTAAATCGTCCCCGGCGCGAGGGGCTTGCCGGAGGCGTCCGTCAGACGCGTCGCGATCATGATCGTGACGAGCGCGATGAGCGCGACGAAGCCCTCGGCCAGCATCCCGCCGTAGCCGACCGGCTTGATGTGCGACTCGCGCTCGACCTGCTTCGAGGTCGTGCCCGAGCAGACGAGCCCGTGGAAGCCGGAGCACGCGCCGCACGCGATCGTCACGAACAGAAACGGGAAGAGAGCGCCCGTCATGCCCGGCACAGTCCAGCCTTTAAACGCGGGCTGTTGAATCTCGTAGCCGCCGAAAAAGACGCCGATGACGCCGAGCGCAATCGCCGCGTAGAGGATGAAGCCGCCCAAGTAGCCGCGCGGCTGCAAAAGAGACCAGACGGGAACCATCGAGGCGACGCAGCAGTAGGCCAAAATCAAAAGGCCCCACGTCTTGTGGTCGAGGATGAAGACGTTCGACAGAAGCGTCCCGGCCCAAGAGAGCGCGAAGGCGGCGGGCACGAAGATGACGGTGACGAGCCAGAGCGGCGGGTTCAAGTATTTCTGGACGAGCCCGAGGCCGACCGAGAGGCACAGGTAGAGGACGCTCGCCGCCGCGACCGCGCCGCCCGGATTGAACCCGACGCGCGCCGCGCGCAACTCTTCGGAGCCGGCGACGAACGTGCCCGCCGTGATGTCGGCGAAGGCGACGATGACGTAGA
>DASQDT010000119.1:0-52664 GCA_035634035.1 Pyrinomonadaceae bacterium
CCCGAGACGAGCAGCACGAGCGAGAGCGCGACCTGCCCGACGACGAACAGATCGCGCGCGCGCGAACGCCCGAGCCCGCGCCCGCCGGGGTCGTCCTTGAGCGCGCCGACCACGTCCTGCCGCGCGGCCTGAAGCGCCGGGAGCAGCCCGAACAGAATGCCGGTCGCGAACGAGAGCGCGAGAGTCCAAGCGAGCACGCGCCAGTCGAGCGGGAAGTCAAGGACAAGCGGCAGACGCGCGTCCGGCAGGAAGGAGAGCAGAAGCTCCGTCATCCAGAGCGAGAGCATCACGCCGGCCGCGCCGCTCACGACGCACAGGAGCACGCTCTCCGTCAGAAGCTGCCGCACGATGCGTCGGCGCGACGCGCCGAGCGCGAGCCTGACGGCTATCTCGCGACGCCGCGCGACGGCGCGCGCCAGCAGAAGGCTTGAGAGGTTCGCGCACGCGATGAGCAGGACGACGACCACGACGGCGAGCACGAGCCCGAGCGCGCCCGCGATCATCTGGCGCGTCTCGGCGGGGAAGGAGCCGACGGGCGCGAGCCTCACGCCCAAAAGCTCTGCCTTCAGGGGCTCGCCGAACGCGCCGACCGAGTCCTCCGGGTGGTCGGCCCGCAACTGCAAGGCGAGCGCGCCCGCGCGCGCCTCGGCCTGCTCGACCGTCACGCCCTCGCGCACGCGCCCGGCCATGTGCAGCCACGCGGCCCCGCGCGACGTGAGCATATCGCTCCCGGGCACGACCTCGCGCTGCATCGAGACGGGCAGCCACACGTCGGGCGCGTAGAGCGGGACGGTGCTCTTGAACTCGCGCGGCGCGACGCCGACGACCGTGAACTGTCGGCCGTTAATCGTGACGGCGCGCCCGACGGCCGACGCGTCGCCGCCGAAGCGGCTCTGCCAGAACCCGTAGCCGAGCACGGCCACGGGGTGCGCGCCCGGCGTCGCTTCCTCCTCGGGCGTGAAGAAGCGCCCGGCCGCGGGACGCAGCGCGAGCACGTCGAAGTAGTTGGCGGAGACGAGCATCCCGAACGCCTGCTCGGCGCGCCCGTCGGCCGAGAGCGCGAGCGCGGCCTCGCCCCAACAGAGCAGCCCCGAGAAGACTTCGCCGGAGTGTTCGCGGTAGAACCTGTAATCGGGGTAAGAGACGGCGAACGCCTGACCGTCGCCCTCGCTCGTCCGCTTGTGCAACGCGACGACGCCCCGCGAGTCGGCCGCGTCGAGCGGGCGCAAGAGCAAGGCGTTCGCGACGCTGAAGACCGCCGTGTTCGCGCCGATGCCGATGGCCAGCGACGCGACGGCCGCCAGCGTGAACGCGCGACTCTTCAGAAGCATCCGCGCCGCGTAACGCAAATCCTGCCACAGTGTCGCCATCAACTCCCCTTACTCGTAACGCAAGGCGACCATCGGGTCGACTTTCGTCGCGCGCCGCGCGGGGATGAGGCACGCGAGCGAGGCGACGAGCGTGAGGACGAGCGCGACGGCGGCGAACGTCAAAGGGTCGGTCGCGGAGACTCCGAACAGCAGTCCCGTCATCACGCGCGTCAGGGCGAGCGCCGCCAGAACTCCGGCCGCCACGCCGCCGAGCGCGAGCAGCATCCCCTGACGCAAGACGAGCCGCAGGATGTCGCCCCCTTGCGCGCCCAGAGCCATGCGGACGCCTATCTCGTGCGTCCGCTGCGCGACCGAGTAGCTGATGACGCCGTAGACGCCAATCGCCGCGAGCGCGAGCGCGACCGCCGCGAAGACCGTGAGCAGCGTCGCGTTCAGGCGTCGCGGCGCGAGCGACTCGGAGAGCGCCTCCTCCATCGTCCGCACCGCGTAGACCGGCTGGTCTGGGTCGATGGCGCGCACCTCGGCCGCCACCGCCTTCGCCAGACGCTCCGGCTCGGAAGTCGAGGAGCGCACGGCGAGGTTCATCATCAGCGTCGGCGTCTGCGCGACCGGCACGTAGAGACGCATCCGCGCCTGCTCGTCGAGCCCGTAGCTGCGCACGCGGCGCGCGACGCCGACCACTTCGAAAGGTTTCGGCCCGACGACGCGGAGCTGTTTGCCGACGGCGTCGCCCTCGGGCCAGAAGTGGCGCGCGAGGTCTTCGTCGATGACGACGGCGCGCTGCCCCTCGGCCGTGTCCGTGTCGGCGAGCGCGCGCCCTTGCAGGAGCCCGATGCCGAGCGCGCGGAAGTAGTCGGGGCTGACGATGGCCCAATCCGCGATGACGCTCTGGCCGGGCGGAGGCGCGGGGCGGTCGGTCGCCTCCACGTCGACGGGCCAGCCGCGGCCCCTGAGCGGCAACTCGTTGCCGACCGCCGCCGCCTCGACGCCCGGCAAACCCTTCACGCGCTCGACGAGCTGGCGGTAGAAGCCCGCGACCTTCGCCTCGCCGTCGTACTTCGTGCGCGGCAGCGGCACGCTCATCGTCAGGACGTTCGACGCGTCGAAGCCGGGGTCGACGTCGAGCAGCCGCGCGAAGCTCTTGACGAGCAGCCCCGCGCCGACCAGAAGCACGAGCGCGAGCGCCGTCTCGGCGACGACGAGCGCGCCGCTCAGACGACGCGGCGCGCCGGCCGCGTTCTTCCCTCCCCCCTCCTTCAAGTCCTCCGTCCAGCCCGCGCGCGCGCTCCGCAGAGCCGGCGCGAGCCCGAACACGACGCCCGTCAAGACCGAGACGCCGAGCGTGAACAGGAGCACGCGCACGTCAACCTTTATCTCGGCCGCGCGCGGGATGCTCTCCGCGCCCGCCGCCGCGAGCAGGTCGACGCCCCACAGCGTCAGCAGAAGCCCGGCCGCCCCGCCCGCCAGCGACAGCAGCACGCTCTCCGTCAGCAGTTGTCTCACCACGCGCCACCGCGACGCGCCCATCGCCGCGCGCACGGCGAACTCCTTGCGCCGCGCGGCCGCGTGCGCGAGCAGGAGGTTCGCGACGTTGGCGCACGCGATTAAAAGCACGAACGCGACCGCCCCGAGCAGCACGTAGAGCGCGCCGCGCACGCCGCCGACCGTCCGCTCGTAGAGCGACTCGACGCGCACGCCCACGCCCGCGTTCGTCTGCGGGTGCTCGGCTTCGAGCCGCGCGGCTATCGCGCCCAACTCGTCGCGCGCCGCGTCGAGCGTGACGCCCTCCCTCAAACGCGCGACGGCCTGCGCGCCGGGCCGCACGTCCCTCCCCATCCAGCCCGGCAGGTGCGAGAACTGCCCGAACGGCACGAGCACGTCCACGCTCGCGCCCGCGCCGCGAAAGCCTTGCGGCATCACGCCGACGACCGTGTACGGGCGGTTGTCGAGCACAATCGTCCTGCCCACGATTGAAGCGTCACCGCCGAAGCGACGCTCCCAGAGTCCGTGCGAGAGGACGGCGACGGGGGCCGCGCCCCTTCGGTCTTCCTCTTCGAGAAAGGGGCGGCCCAGAGCGGGCGCGACGCCGTAGACCGCGAAGAAGCCGGCCGACACTTGCCGGCCGTCAACCCGCACCGGCTCGTCGCCGCCCGACAGGTTGAAGCTCTGGTGGCGCATCGTCGAGAGCGCCTCGAACGAGCGCGCGCGCTCGCGCCAGTCGAGGAAGTTCGGGTAGGAGACGAACATCGAGGGGTTCTGCGCGCTCGTCTCCGCGATGACGACGATGCGCTCGGAGTCCGGGTAGGGCAGCGGGCGGAGCAAGACCGAGTTGACGACCGAGAAGACGGCCGTCGTCGCGCCGACGCCGAGCGCGAGCGCCGCGACGGCGGCCGCCGTGAACCCCGGCCGCTTCCTCATCACGCGCAACGCGTAACGAACGTCTTGAAAGAGAGTTCTCATCCGTGTCGCCTCACTCGTAGCGGAGCGCGATCATCGGGTCGACGCGCATCGCGCGGCGCGCCGGGATGAGGCACGCGAGGAGCGCGACCGTCGCGAGCAGGACGGGGACGAGCGCGAAGGTCGCGGGGTCGCCGGGCGTGACGCCGTAGAGCCACGCCGCGATGAAGCGCGTCAGCAGCATCGCCGCCAACGTCCCGGCCGCGACGCCCAGCAGCGTCAGCATGAGGCCGTGGCCGACGACCATCCGCAGGATGTCGCGCGGCCGCGCGCCGAGCGCCATGCGCACTCCTATCTCGTGCGTCCGCTGCGTGACCGACTAGCTCATCACGCCGTAGATGCCGACGGCCGCGAGCAGGAGCGCCACGCCCGCGAACGCGCCGAGCAGCGTCGTGTAGAGGCGCGGCTCGGCGAGCGCCCCGCCGAGCTTCTCTTCGGCCGACTCGAACTTGGCGACCGGCTGCGTCTTATCGACGGCCCAGATGGCGCTCTGAATCCCTCGCCGCGCGGCCTCGGCGTCGCCCCGCGCCCGCACCAGAAGCGACGCGCTCAGCCACGGCTGCTGGTCGTACGCGACGAAGATTTGCGGCTTCACCTTCCCCGGCTCGCCCTGATTGATGTCGGCCACGACGCCGACCACCTCCCACGTCTGCGGCTGGCCGAGGTAGTTGATCGTGACGCGCTTGCCCACGGGGTCTTCGCCCGCGAAGTGGCGTCGCGCGAGCGTCTGGTTGACGACGGCGACGCGCGGCGAGCCGGCCCCGTCGCGCGAGTCGAACTCGCGGCCCGCGACGACGCGCGCGCCGACGGCGCGGAAGTAGTCGGCGCTCACCGAGTCGTAGACGGCCGGCGCTTCGCCCGCGTCCGCCCGCCCCTCGACGGTGAAGTTGAAGTTGAGATACGGGAACGGCGAGCCGGTCGAGATGGCCGCCGACTCGACGCCCGCGACGTTCGCCACCTCGTCGCGCACCTGCCGGACGAACTGCGCGCGCGCCGCGTCCGTCGGGTGGCGCGTGAACGAGGTCGCGACGCCGGCCGACGAGAGGCCGCGCGGGTCGAAGCCCAACTCGACGCGCTGCAAGCGCACGAAGCTCTGCACGAGCAGCCCCGCGCCGACCAGAAGCACGAGCGCCATCGCGACCTCGGCGACGACGAGCGCGGCGCGCGTCCGACGCCCCTGCGGCCCTTCCGTGCTGCGGCCCGACTCCTTCAGCCACTCCGAGGCGGCCGGCCGCGAAGCCTGCCACGCGGGCGCGAGCCCGAAGACGAGGCCGGTGAGCGCCGCGACGCCGAGCGTGAACATGAGGACGGTCGTGTCGATGCGCGCCTGACTCGCGAGCTGCAGCTCGGCGTAAGTCTCGGGCAGCAGGAGCGTCAGGATGTCGCGCCCCCAAGCGGCGAGCAGAAGTCCGGCCGCGCTCCCCGCGAGCGAGAGCAGGAGACTTTCGGTCAGCAGTTGTCTCATCAAGCGCCAGCGGCTCGCGCCCATCGCCGCGCGCACGGCCATCTCCTTACGCCGCGACGCCGCGCGCGCCAGCATCAGGTTCGCCACGTTCGCGCACGCCACCAGAAGCACGAACGCGACCGCGCCGACCAAGACCAGAAGCGACGACTTCACCTCGCGCACCAGCCACTCGCGCAAGGGGCGCGCGCGCACGCCTATCTCGCCGCCCGCCCGCGGGTCGGCCGCGTGCAGCGGCGCGGCGATGGCTTCGAGCTCCGCGGCGGCGCTCTCGGCCGTCGCCTCAGGTTTCAACCGGCCGACGACGCCGAAGTAGCGGTTCGCTCGGTTGCGCATCTCGCCCGAGTCGCGCCACAAGGGCTGCCAGAGCTCGGCCTGCACGGGGAACTTGAAATCCTCGGGCATCACGCCGACGACCGTCGCGCCCGTGTCGCCGAGCGTCTGCCCGACGACCGACGGGTCGCCGCCGAAGCGCCGCTGCCAGAGACGGTGGCTTAGGATGACGACCTCGGGCGCGGTCGTCAGCTCGTCCTCGCGCGTGAAGGCGCGGCCCAAGACGGGCTGCGCGCGGAGCACGGGGAAGAAGCTCGCCGACACGCCCGCCGACGGAATCATCTCCGGGTTCTCGACGCCCGACAGGCTAAAGCCGCCGCCGCGAATCGCGGCCAGATGCTCGAACGAGCGGCTCGCCTCCTGCATGTCCCAGAAGTCGGCCGGAGAGACGCCGCCGTACTCGTCCGCGCCCGCGCGCTTGCCGCCCGACTCGACGTTGACGACGCGCTCGTCGCCGACGTAGGGCATCGGGCGCAAGAGCACTCCGTAGACGACCGAGAAGATGGCCGTGTTCGCCCCGACGCCGAGCGCCAGCGTCGCGACGACGACCGCCGTGAACGCCGGCCGCTTCAGAAGCACGCGCACGCCGTAGCGCACGTCCTGCAGAATGTTCCCCATCACAAACCTCGCTCTCTATTCGTAACGTAGCGCCACCATCGGGTCTACTTTCGTCGCGCGGCGCGCGGGGATGAGGCAGGCGAGGAGCGCGATTGCCGCGAGCAGGAGCGGGATGGCGGCGAAGGTCGCCGGGTCGGTCGCCGTCACGCCGTAGAGCATACTCGCGATGACGCGCGTCAGAAGCAGCGCGGCCACCACGCCCAAGACGACGCCCGCCGCCGCCAGCGCCATCCCCTGCCCGACGACGAGCCTCATGATGTCGCGCGCCTGCGCGCCCAGAGCCATCCGAATCCCTATCTCGTGCGTCCGCTGCGTGACCGAATAGCTCATCACGCCGTAGATGCCGACGGCCGCGAGCACGAGCGCGATGGCGGCGAAGATGGCGAGCAGCGTCATCGCGAAGCGGCGCTGGCCGATGGACTGCGCGACGGCGCGCTCCATCGTCGAGACGTTGAAGGCCGGCTGGTTCGGGTCGGCCGCGAGGATCTGCTGCCGCACCGCGCCGGTCATCGCGAGCGGGTCGCCCTTAGTCCGCACCACCAGCGTCATGCGCCGCGCCACGTTCGGCATCACCTTCTCCGGCACCTGCGCGAGCGGAAGATAGAGCTGCTGGTTGACCGGGGCCTCGCCCGTCAGCCCGTAGTGCTTGACGTGCTCGACGACGCCGACCACCTCCATCGGCGGCAACACGGTGTCGGAAAAACTCAGACGACGCCCGACCGGGTCTTCGCCGGGGAAAGCCTTCTCGGCGAGTCTCTCGTCGATGACGATGGCGACGGGGCGGCCGGCCCTGTCCTCCTCGTTGATGTAGCGCCCGCGCTTCAAGCGCAGGCCCATCGCGCGCAGGTACTCGGGCGTCGTGACGTACTGCACCGTCATCAACTGCTCGGCCTCTTCGGGCTGCCCGTCGACCTTGACGGAAGTCTCGGTCGCGCCGATGAACGGCGCGCCGCTCGTGAACGCCGCCTCCTCGACGCCGGGGAGCCGGCGCACGCGCGCCGCCACGTCGTCGAAGAAGTTGAGCGCCCGCCGCGACTCGCCCTCCGCCGCCGTCACCGACAGTTGCATCGTCAGGACGTTCGCCGGGTCGAAGCCCGTCGCGACCGATTGCAGACGCCAGAAGCTCCTGACCATCAGCCCCGCGCCGACCAAAAGCACGAGCGCGACGGCGACCTCGGCGACGACGAGCGCGCTGCGGACGTGCTGTCGCGCGCCCGTCGAGCCGCGCTCGCCCTCCTTCAACGTCTCGTTCAAGTCGGGCCGCGACGCCTGAAACGCCGGCACGAGCCCGAAGACGAGCCCCGTCACGACCGAGACGCCGAGCGTGAAGAGGAGCACGCGCGCGTTCACGCCCGCGTCGCGGAGGCGCGGGATGTCGTCGGGGACGGCCGCGACGAGGAGGTCTGTCCCCCAGACGGCGACGAGCAAGCCCAACGCGCCGCCCGCGACCGACAGGAGCACGCTCTCCGTCAGAAGCTGCCGCACGATGCGCCACCGCGACGCGCCCATCGCCGTCCGGATGGCTATCTCCTTCTGCCGGCCGGCCGAGCGCGCGAGCAGGAGGTTGGCGACGTTGGCGCACGCGATTAAAAGCACGAACGCGACCGCGCCGAGCAGGACGTAGAGCGACGTGCGCACGTCGCCGACCGTGTTCTCGTAGAGCGTCTCGGCGTAGACGCGGTGCTCCTTGTTCGAGTCCGGGTACTGCTCTTCGAGCCGCGCCATCACCGCGTCGAGCCCGGCGCGCGCCTGCTCCAAAGTGACGCCCGGGCGCATGCGCCCGATGATGGAGATGCCGGGGTGCGCGCCGCGATCCTTGTAGCGCTCCTCGAAAAGCCCGATGGGGACGTAGACGTCCGTCTCCGCGCCGAACGCGAAGCCGGGCGCGGCGACGCCGACGACGGTGTAGCTGTCGCCGTTGAGCGTGAGCTGTTTGCCGACGAGCGCCGGGTCGGCGGCGAAGCGGCGCTGCCAGAAGCCGTGCGAGAGGACGGCCGCGCGCGGCGCGCCCGTGCGGTCGTCCTCGGCCGCGAACACGCGCCCGTGTTGCGGCTCCGCGCCGAGCGTCGTGAAGAAGGTGTGCGAGACCATCCGCCCCGAAAGTCTTTCGGGCTCGCCCGCGCCCGTCAGGTTGAAGCTCTCGCGGCGGAAGGCGGCCAAGTCCTCGACGACCTCGTTCTGGTCGCGCAGGTCTTGGAAGTTCGGGTAGGAGAACGACAGATCCATCTTCGGCGTCCTCTCGCGGAGGATGACGATGCGGTCGGCGTCCTTGTAAGGCAGCGGGCGCAAGAGCACCGCGTTGACGACCGAGAAGATGGCCGTGTTCGCGCCTATCCCGAGCGCGAGCGCGACGAGCGCCGCCGCCGTCACGCCCCGACTCTTCAGGAGCATCCTTAACCCGTAACGAACGTCTTGCAGAATGTTTCCCATCACGGCCTCCGTCATCCGTCATTCGTACCTGAGCGCGACCATCGGGTCGACCTTCGTCGCGCGCCGGGCGGGGATGAGGCAGGCGAGGAGCGCGACCGCGGCGAGGACGGCGACGACCGCGGCGAAGGTCGCCGGGTCTGTGCTGCTCACGCCGTAGAGGAGGCTCGCGAGGTAGCGCGTCAGGAGTAGCGACGCCGCGAGCCCCACCGCGACGCCCAAGAGCGTGAGCGCCATCCCGCGCCCGACCACCATCCGCAGGATGTCCCCGCGCTGCGCGCCGAGCGCGAGCCGGATGCCTATCTCGCGCGTGCGCTGGCTGACCGCGTAAGCGAGCACGCCGTAGATGCCGACGGCCGCGAGCAGGAGCGCGACGCCCGCGAACGCGCCGAGGAGCGCGGCGCGGTAACGCGGCTGGCCGAGCGAAGAGGCCAGAAGCTCGTCCATCGTCCCGACCTGCGTGAGCGCCAAGTCGGCGTCGACGGCGTTCACTTCGGCGCGCACGGCCGCGACGAGAGTCGAGGGCTCGGCGTGCGTCCGCACGAGCAGGTGCATCGAGCGTCCCGGCTCTTGCCGGGCGGGGACGTACATCGCCGCCACGTCGCCCGCGCCGAGCCCGTGGTCTTTCACGTCGCCGACGACGCCGACGACCGTCGTCCACTCGCACTCGGTGCAGCCGCCCGTCTTGAGGCGCTGCCCGACGGGGTCTTGCCCGGCGAAGAAGCGCTCGGCGGCCGCTTGCGAGACGACCATCACGCGCGGCGCTTCGCCGTCGTCCTGCTCGGTCAGGTAGCGGCCTTTCAGGAGCGGGACGCCGAGCGTGCGGAAGTAGTCGGGCCCGACGCTCATGTACTCGGCCGACGGCTGCGTCTCGCCCGGCGGCGTGGGCCGGCTTTCGAGGTCGAAGTTGTTCGAGTCGAAGACGCGGTCGAGCGGGATGTTCGACGAGACGCTCGCCGCGCCGACGCCGGGCAGCGACTGAAGACGCCCCGTGACCTCCGTGAAGAACTGCGCGGCGCGCTCCGGCTCGGCGTACTTCTGCGCCGGCAGATTCACGCGCGCGACGAGCAGGCGCTCGCGCTCGAAGCCGGGCGCGACGCGCTCCAAGCGCATCAGGCTGTTGACCATCAGCCCCGCGCCGACGAGCAGGGGCAGGGCCAGCGCGAACTCCGAGACGACGAGCAGGTCGCGCAGGCGACCGCGCCCCGGCGCGGTGTCGCCGCCGCGCCCGCCGCTCTTGAGCGGGCCGCCCAACTCGCGCCCCGTCGCGTAGAGCGCGGGCGCGAGGCCGAAGACGAGGCAGCTCGCGAGCGCGGCGAGCCCGGCGAACGCGAGGACGCCGCCGTCGACGCGGACGGAGTCGAGGCGCGGGATGCTGTCGGGCCCGAGCGCGAGCAGGAGGTCGACGCCCCACACGGCGAGCAGCACGCCGCCCGCGCCGCCGACGAGTGCTAGGACGAGGCTCTCCGTCACGAGCTGCCGCACGAGTCTCATGCGCGACGCGCCGAGCGCCGCGCGGACGGCCATCTCCTGCCGCCGCGCGCCCGCGCGAGCGAGCAGCAGGTTGGCCACGTTGACCGACGCAATCAGCAGCACGCACGCGACGGCCACCAAGAGCACGACGAGCGTCTCGCCCGTGTTCCCGACGAGCGCGCCCTTGAGCGACAGCGTGCCGTAAGTGACGTTCGCGTCCGGGTAGCTCGCGGCCCACTGCTCGTAGACCTCGCGCGCGATGCGCGCCAGCGCCTCGCGGCCCTGCTCCTCGCTCACGCCCTCGTTGCGGCGCACGAGCACGCGCAGCGTGAAAGGCCCGCGGCGCTTCGGCGCTTCGATCTGCAACGCGGGCCAGACCTCGGGCGCGACCCCTTCGGGCGAGACGAAGTCGGCCGGCATCACGCCGACGATCGTGTGCCCGACGCCGTCGAGCGTGACGCGGCGTCCGAGGACGTCGGCGTCGCCGCCCATGCGACGCTGCCAGAAGCCGTGGCTGACGACGACGACGGGCTCCGCGCCCGGACGGTCTTCGCCCGGCAGGAAGTCGCGCCCGCGCGCGGGCGCGACGCCTAAGGTCTTGAAGAAGCCGGACGTGGCCGCCGTCGTCTGAATCTGCTCGGGCGCGCCGCCGCCCGTCAGGGTCATGCCGCGCGAGCGCGCGGCCGCGGCGCTGCCGACGCTCGCGTACTTCTCCTCGATGGCGAGGAAGTCGGCGGCCGAGACGCCGTAGCGCCCCGTCTTCTCGCTGTGGAGGAAGACGAGTTCGAGCCTGTCGGGCTCGGGGTACGGGAGCGGCCGGAGCAAGACTCCGTTGACGACCGAGAAGACGGCCGTCGTCGCGCCGACGCCGAGCGCGATGGCCGCGACCGCGACGAGCGTGAACGCGGGCGACTTCCAGAGCATACGCGCCCCGTAGCGCGCGTCCTGCCACAAAGACTTCATGTCGGGTGATCTCCTTCGGCTGAAATTTTTCCGCCCGCCGGGACTTCCCCCCTAAAGCCCTTCCCCCGCGTGCTGCTTAATGACCCGGACTGCTCGCGGCCTGCGGCCTCACAGCTCCTTCGTCGCCGTCCTGCCGCTCCGCTCGGCCGCCGTCACGACGCGCTTGCGCTCGTACTCCGAGGCGATGCCCTTCGACGTTTCGAGCACGGCGTCGACGACCTTCCGCCGGTCGCCGAACGCGCGCACGGCCGCGACGAGCACGCGCGCCTTCTCGTAGTCGGACGCGCTGGCCGAGACGGCCCGCACGGCCGCGAGCGCCCACTCGTCGTTGAGGTCGTCGGCTTTCAGGAGCGTCATCAGGACGCGCGAGCGCTCGTAGTCGGACTGAATCTTGCGGACGCCCTCGAAGAAGCTCTCGCGCGCCTGCGAGCCCGACGGCGGGCGCTTCGCGATGGCCGCGAGCACCCCGGCGCGCTCGTAGTCGGAGAATTGGTCGCGCGCGGCCGAGCGCAGGATTTCGACGGCCGTCTCGTCGCGCGGCCCGTCGAGCTTGGCGAGCTGTCGGAAGTAGGCGGCGCGCGCGTAGCCGCTCTTGAGACGGCGCGCGGCCTCGACGACGGCGCGCGCCCCGCCGTTGCGGTACAGGCGCGCGGCGCGGTTCTCGGCGTCGAACCCGGCCTCGACGCGCTCCAGCATCACGCGCCGCAGCCACGCGCGCCCTTCGTCGTCGAACGGGCGGTCGTCGCCGCGCACGCGGTAGAGGTAGCGCAGGCGGCCCTGCGAGTCGGGCTCGATGTCGAGGCGGCGCGTCTCGCCCGCGCGCGTCTCGCGGATTTCGAGGAAGCCGCCGGGCTCGACCTCCGCCACGTCCGAGTAGTCGTCGTTGAAGCGGACGCGCTTGAGGTTCATGTCGAGGCGGAGGCCCGTGTCCGAATCCTGTATGACGAGGCGCGTCTCGCCCTCGCGCGTGTCGACGATGTGCGTCTGCGAGGTGCGCTTCTTCTCCTCCTGCTTGGGCTTCTCCTGCCGCGCCGACGCGGACGCCGCGAGCGCGACCGCGCAAAAGATCGTTGCCGTCAGAACTCTTCTCATCATCTCTTCAGTCCTTTCTCATCACTCGTAACGGAGGGCGACCATTGGGTCGACTTTCGTCGCGCGCCGCGCCGGGACGTAGGTGGCCGCGAGCGCGACGAGCGCCAGCAGCACCGGCACGCCCGCGAAGACCGTCACGTCCGTCGCGCTCACGCCGTAGAGCAAGCTCGCGATGGCGCGCGTCAAAAGAAGCGCGCCGACGAGTCCGACGCCGACGCCCGCGAGCGCCAGCGCCAAACCCTTGCCGACCACGAGCCGCAGCACGTCGCGCGGCTGCGCGCCCAGAGCCATGCGGACGCCTATCTCGTGCGTCCGCTGCGCGACCGTGTAGCTCATCACGCCGTAGATGCCGACCGACGCGAGGAAGACGGCGACGCACGCGAACAGCCCCAGAAGCAGGAGCGTGAAGCGCCTCTGCGCGACCGACTTCGCGACGAGTTCCTCCATCGTCGCGACGTTGTAGACGGGCTGGTCTTTGTCGACCGCCCAGACGGCCTCGCGCGCCGACGAGGCGAGCGCCGCCGGGTTATCTTTCGCGCGCAGGGCGAACGTCATCACCTGCGTGGGCACCTGCCGGTAGGGCACGTAGAACTGCATGTTGGCCGCCGTCTCAAGGCCGTAGTGGCGCACGTCGCCGACGACGCCGACGACCGTCCGCCACGGGCTCTCGGGGTCTGTGCGGACGCGGCGTCCGACCGCCGACTCGCCGGGCCAGAACTTCTTCGCCGCGGCCTCGTTGACGAGCGCGACGGGCGGGGCGTCCGCGCCGTCCTGCGCGCCGAAGCCGCGCCCCTCGCGCAGCGGAATCGACATCGCGCGGAAGTAGTCGTCGTTGACGATGTAGCGTTCGAGGTCGGGCACGTCCTCGCGCGAGGCGGCGGGCCGGTCTTCGACGTAGAAGCCGACGCGGTCGTAGTTGCCGCTGATGGGCAGGTTGCTCGTCACGCCGACGGCCTCGACGCCGGCCCGGGCGCGCAACTCTTCCACCGCGCGGTCGAAGAAGGCGGCCTGCTGCGCGTCCTCCCCGTAGCGCGCGCCGGGCAGAAAGACGTTCATCGTCAAAACGCCGCGCGAGTCGAAGCCGGGGTCTACCTCGCGCAGGCGCATGAAGCTCTTGACGAGCAGGCCCGCCGAGATGAGGAGCACGAGCGAGAGCGCCACCTCCGAGACGACGAGCAGCCCGCGCAGGCGTCCGCGCGCGCCGCCCGTCACGCCCTTGCCGCCGCCCTCCTTGAGCGCCTCGTTCAGGTCGGGGCGCGAGGCCGAGAGCGCGGGCGCGAGCCCGAAGACGAGGCCGGTCAGGATAGTGACGCCGAGCGTGAAGAGGAGCACGCGCGCGTCGAGGGCGGTGCGGCCGAGGTGCGGGAGCGCGTCCGAGCCGAGCGCGACGAGGAGGTCTTTCGCCCAGAGCGCGAGCAGGAATCCGACGGCCGCGCCGCACGCCGAGAGCAGAAGGCTCTCCGTCAAAAGCTGCCGCACGATGCGCCAGCGCGACGCGCCGAGGGCAGTCCGAATCGCCATCTCCTTGCGCCGCGCCGCCGCGCGCGCGAGCAGCAAATTCGCGACGTTGGCGCACGCGATTAAAAGCACGAAGCCGACGGCCGCGACGAAGGCGAGGAGCGACGTGCGGACTTCTCCAACCAACTGCTCGTGGAGCGAGACGAGCCCCGCGCCCGCGTTCGTGTTCTCGTCCGGGTACTGCTGCCTGAGTTCCTGCGCGACGGCCGCGAGTTCGGCTTGCGCCTGTTCGAGCGAGACGCCCGGCTTGAGACGCCCGATGGCCGCGTCCACCGAGCGGCTGCTGCGCCCCCACTGCGAGAGGTCGGGCGCGAACGGCGTCCAGAGCTCCGGCGGCTCGAAGCTGACGCCCGTCAACTGCGGCAGCTCGAAGTCGGCGGGCGTGACGCCGACGACCGTGTAGCTCTCGCCGCTGAGCGTCACGTCGCGGCCGACTATCTCGCGGTCGGCGTTGAAGCGCCGACGCCAGAGGCCGTCGCTCAAAACGACGACGCGGTGGTTGCCGCGCTGCTCTTCCTGTCTGACGAAGGCGCGGCCGAGCTGCGCGTCGACGCCCAAGACGTTGAAGAAGTCGGCCGAGACGCGCCCGGCCGTCAGGCGCTCGGGGTCGCCCGCGCCCGTCAGGCTCGGCGACCAGCCGTCGTAGGCGGCCAGAGACTCGAAGCTCTGCGTGCGCTCGCGCCAGTCGTAGAAGTCGGGCGGGCTTAAAGTGCCCGGCCCGTTGCCGGTCTTGAGGTTCACGCCGCCGACGCGCACGAGCCTCTCCGAGTCGCGGAAAGGCAGCGGGCGCAGGAGCACCGAGTTGACGACCGAGAAGATGGCCGTGTTCGCGCCGATGCCTAAGGCGAGCGTGAGCACGGCGACGAGCGTCGGGCCGGGCTTGGCCATCAAGCCGCGAAACCCGTAGCGCAAATCCTGCCAGAGCTTATTCATTCGTTCGACTCCGTCATTCGTATCTGAGCGCGACCATCGGGTCGACCTTCGTCGCGCGGCGCGCGGGGATGTAGCAGGAGAGCAGGGCGACGGCCGAGAGCACGGCCGCCACGCCGCCGAACGTCACGGGGTCGGTCGCCGACACGCCGTAGAGCAGGCTCGCCATCACGCGCGTCATGAGGAACGCGGCGACGAGTCCGGCGGCGACGCCGACGCCCGCCAGCAACATTCCCTGCCCGATGACCATCCGCAAAACGTCACTTCCCTGCGCGCCGAGCGCCATGCGGATGCCTATCTCGTGCGTCCGCTGCGCGACCGAGTAAGACATCACGCCGTAGATGCCGAGGCCCGCGAGCAGGAGCGCGACGAGCGCGAAGCCGCCGAGCAGCATCATGCTGAAGCGACGCCGCGCGACCGACTCCGACAGAAGCTCCTCCATCGTGTGTATGCGGTAGAGCGGAACCTCCTTGTCGACCTGCCGGATGATGCCGCGCAAGGAAGGCACGAGCGCCGAAGGGTCTCCGCCCCCGGCGGCGCGCGCCATCAAGGTCACGCGCGCGACGGGGCTCTGCGCGAGCGGCACGTAGTATTCGGGACTCGTCTCCGACTCCATCCCGCCGTGGCGCACGTCGCCGACGACGCCGACGATCTCGCGCGGGCGCTCGTCCGGAGTCTCGTCGGTGACGATGCGTTTGCCGAGCGGGTCTTCGCCGCCGAAGTGCTGGCGCGCGAAGTTCTCGTTGATGATGCAGACGGGGGGCGAGTCGGCCCGGTCGCGAGCGTCGAAGGCGCGGCCCTGCCGGACGGGGATGCGCATCGTCTGAAAGTAGTTGGCGGTGATGACGCGGCGGTCGGCGTTCGGCTCTTGGCCGGGGTCTAAGGGCGGGCGGCCCTCGATCCGGAACGAGAAGGCTATAAAAGCGCCGCCCATCGGCACGGGGTCGACGGCCGCGACGGATTCGACGCCGGCCATCGACGACGCGCGCTCGATGATCTGCTCGGTCGCCGTCGTCCGATAGACGGGGTCGCCCGCGCGCTCGCCGCGGAAGGTGATGTCGGCCGCGAGCACGCCCTCGGGGTCGAAGCCCGGCGAGACGTTCATCAGACGCACGAAGCTCTGCACGAGCAGCCCCGCGCCGACCAGAAGCACGAGCGAGACGGCTATCTCCGCGACGACGAGCGCGCCGCGCAGGCGACTCCGCCCGCCCTCGGTCGAGCCGCGCCCGCCTTCCTTGAGCGACTCCGTTATCTCCGACTTCGACGCCTGCACGGCGGGCGCGAGCCCGAAGACGACGCCCGTCAGGAGGGAGAGCGCGCCCGTGAAGGCGAACACGCGCCAGTCGAGCGCGATCTCGGCGGCGCGCGGGAGGTCTGCGGGCGAGGCGGCGACGAGCAAATCAGTCCCCCACCACGCGAGCAGCAGGCCCATCATCCCGCCCAGAGAGGCGAGCAGGACGCTCTCGGTCAGAAGCTGCCGCATGATGCGCCAGCGCGACGCGCCTAAGGCCGTCCGAATCGAAATCTCTTTCGAGCGCGCGGCCGCGCGCGCGAGCAGAAGGTTCGCGACGTTCGCGCACGCGATTAAAAGCACGCAGCCGACCGCGCCGAGCAGAACCCAGAGCGCCAGACGCAGGTCGCCGACGAGACGCGTGTGGAAAGGGGTGAAGCCGAACGAGACGCCCGTGTTCGTCGCCGCGTACTGCGCTTCGAGCCGCTTCGAGACGGTCGCCACCTCGGCCTGCGCCTGTTCGAGCGAGACGCCCTCCTTGCGCTTGGCGAGGACGCGCATGAAGACGAGCCCGCGGCCCTCGCGCTCGCGCTCGCTGAGGGCCGGCGTCAGCGGCATCCACCAATCCACGTTCTGCGTCTGGACGGGGAACTTGAAACCTTTGGGCATCACGCCGAGCACGAGCGTCGGCCGCGTGCCGAGCATGATTTCCTGCCCGACGATTGCCGGGTTCGCGCCGTAGCGACGCTCCCAGAACCCGTGCGACAGGACGGCGACGCGGCGCGCGCCTATCTGGTCGTCGTCGCGCGTGAACGTCCGGCCGAGCGCGGCCTGCGCGCCGAGGAGCGGGAAGAGGTCGGCCGTCGTCATCGCGCCGCGCACGAGTTCGGGCTCCTCGCCGCCCGTCAGGAACGTCCCCGCCGGGTAGTAGGCGGCCGCGCCTTCGAGCGTCTGACTCTGGTCGCGTATATCTGTGAAGTTCGGGTAGGAGTGATCCCAGATGGGCTCGCCGTCGCTTGCGGCGAGCGCGGAGACGGCGAGCAGGCGCTCCGCGCCCTCGAACGGCAGCGGCCGCAGCAGCACCGCGTTGACGACCGAGAAGATGGCCGAGTTCGCGCCAATGCCTAGAGCCAGCGCGGCGACGGCGACGAGCGTGAAGCCCGGCCGGCGCGCCAGCGTCCGCGCCCCGTAGCGTAAGTCCTGCCAGAAGTTTCCCATGAGCACCTCTTACTCGTGTCTGAGCGCCGTCATCGGGTCGACGCGCATGGCGCGCCGGGCCGGGAGGTAGCAGGCGAAGAAGGCGACGGCGGCCAGCAGCGCCGTCACGGCGGCGAAGGTCGCCGGGTCGGTCGCCGACACCCCGTAGAGCAGCCCCGCCATCAGGCGCGTCAGCGCGAAGGAGCCGGCGAGCCCGAGCGCGAGCCCGACGAGCGTGAGCCCCATCCCGCGCCCGACGACGAGCCGGAAGATGTCGCGCCCGCGCGCGCCGAGCGCCATGCGGATGCCTATCTCGTGCGTGCGCTGCGTCACCGAATAGCTGAGGACGCCGAAGAGTCCGACGGCCGAGAGCACGAGCGCGACGCCCGCGAAGACGCCGAGCAGCAGCACCTGAAAGCGTTCGCGCGCGACCGAGCGCGAGAGCAGAGCCTTCATCGTCCGCACCTCGGAGAGCGGCTGATCCTTGTCGGCTTCGAGGACGGCCGCGCGCAACGCGGGCGCGAGCGCGGCGGCGTCGAACCCCTCGCGCGCGCGCACGACGAGCGACAACTCGTCGTAGGTCTTTTGCAGGTAAGGGACGTAATAGGCCGGCTCGACCTCCTCGCCCAAGCCCTCGTACTTCACGTCGGCCACGACGCCGACGATCTCGCCCGTCGAGACGCCTTCGATGTCGCGCATCGAGAGCAGACGCCCGACCGGGTCTTGCCCCGGAAAGTGCCTGCGCGCGAGCGTCTCGTTGACGATGAAGACGGGCGGGGCCGAGGCGTCGTCGCGCTCCGTGAAGCCGCGGCCGCGGACGACGGGGACGCGCATGGCGCGCAGGAAGTCGTGGTTGATGACCTTGCGCTCGCCGCGGTAGACGTGCTCGCGCTCCTCGAAAGAGCGGTTGTCAATCGTGAAGTTGGTGTTGATGTCGTTGCCGCTCAGGGGCAGCGGGTAGACGCCGCCGACCGCCTCGACGCCGGGCGCGGCGGCCGCGCGCTCGAACGCGCGGCGGAAGGCCTCGCGCTGCGCGGGCCGCTCCGCGTAGCGGTTGTTCGAGAGCGTCATCGTCGCCGTCAGCACGCCTTCGGCGTCGAAGCCGGGGTTGACGGCCGTCAGGCGTTGGAAGCTCTTAATCAGCAGCCCCGCGCCGACGAGCAGCACGAGCGAGAGCGCGACCTCGGCGACGACGAGCGCGCCGTGCAGCCGGTGTCGCCCGGCGGTCGAGCCGCGCTCGCCCTCCTTGAGGGGCTCGCTCAAATCAGTCCGCGACGCTTGCCGCGCGGGCGCGAGCCCGAAGGCGACGCCCGTCAAGACCGAGACGCCGAGCGTGAACAAAAGCACGCGCGCGTCCGCGCCCGACGCGCCGAGCCGCACCGCGTCCTCCGGCGCGACCGCCATCAGCAGGTCAACGCCCCACATCGTAAACAGAAGCCCGACCGCGCCGGCCGCGAGCGAAAGCAGGATGCTCTCCGTCAACAACTGACGCGCGATGCGCCAGCGCGAAGCGCCGAGCGCCGTCCGGATGGCGAACTCCTTCTGACGCGCGGCCGCCCGCGCGAGCAGAAGGTTCGCGACGTTCGCGCACGCTATCAGCAGCACGCAGCCGACGGCGGCGAGCAGGACGAGGAGCGCCGGCTTGATGTCCCCGACGAGTCTTTCGTGGAGCGAGCGCACGTCGGCGCGCCGCGCGCGGTTCGTCTGCGCGTGCTCCGCGGCCAGATGCTCCGTGACGGCGAAGAGGTCGGCCGCGCCCTGCTCGACCGTCACGCCGGGGCGCAGACGCCCGACCGCTTCGAGGAACGACGCGCCGCGGTGCTGCGCGTAGGCGTTCGACGTGTCGAACGGGGCCCAGAACTCGACGTTGTCGTAGTTGAGGGGGTAGCCGAAGCCCTCGGGCATGACGCCGATGATCTCGACGGCCTTGTTGTTGAAGTTGACGACGCGGCCGACGACCGCGGGGTCTCGGCCGAAGCGGCGCTGCCAGAGGCCGTGGCTGATGACCATGACGGGCGCGGCCTCGTCATTCGACTCCTCGCGCTCCTTCTCCGTGCGGCTCGCGCGCGCGGCCTCCTCGGCCGTGAACGTGCGGCCGAGGGCCGGGCTTACGCCGAGCACGCGGAAGAGGTCGGGCGTCGTGGCGACGCCGGCCAACTGCTCGGGCGGCCCGCCGTCGCCGGTGAGCGCGCCGCTCCCGCCGGTGTAGGCGGCCATCGCCTCGAAGGAGCGCGCGCGCGCCTGCCAGTCAACGAAGTCGAGGTACGCGACCGCGCCGCCGCGCGCGCCCGTCGTCGGGTTGGCGACGGCGAGCTGCACGATGCGCTCCGAGTCGGGGTAAGGCAGAGGGCGCAGGAGCACCGAGTTGACGACCGAGAAGATGGCCGTGTTCGCGCCTATCCCGAGAGCCAAAGCGACGACCGCGACGAGCGTGAAGCCCGGACGCTTCGCCAGCATCCTCGCCCCGTAACGCACGTCCTGAAGCAGTGTTCCCATCCTCGTCACCTCATGCGAGTCCGAACCGTCGTTACAGTCATTCGTAACGCAGCGCGACCATCGGGTCTACTTTCGTCGCCCTGCGCGCGGGGACGTAACACGCCAAGAGCGCGACCGCGGCGAGCACGAGCGCGACGCCCGCGAACGTCACCGGGTCGCTGGCCGAGACGCCGAAGAGCACGCTCGACAGAAAGCGCGTCAGCAGCAGCGCCGCCGCGAGCCCCGCCGCGACGCCGACGAGCGTGAGCGCGAGCCCCTGCCCGACGATGAGCCGCAGCACGTCTCTCGTCTGCGCGCCGAGCGCCATGCGGATTCCAATCTCCCGCGTGCGCTGCGAGACGGCGTAAGACATCACGCCGTAGATGCCGACGACCGCCAAGACGAGCGCGAGAAGTCCGAACGCGCCCGAGACGACCGCCATCGCGCGGCCCGGCGCGAGCGCCACCTGACGAAGCTCGCTAAAGCTCGTCAGGTTCGTCGCCGCCACGTCCGGGTCAAGGGCTTCAAGCTCTTTGCGCACGGCCGTCTTGAGGGCGTCGGGCGGCGCGGTCGTGCGCAGGTGCGCGCCGACCTCCGGCCTGTAGTTGCGCCCGAACATCAGGTAGAAGAACGGGAGCGGGCGCTCGCCGACCGAGTAGTACTTGATGTCGGAGACGACGCCGACCACCTCGGCCTCGGTTTGCGGGCCGAGGCCGACTATCTGCCCGACGGCGTCGCCCTGCGGCCAGAAGCGGCGCGCCATCGTCTCGTTAATCACGATTGGCTGGCGGCCCTCGACGCCCGCGTCGCGCTCGTCGAACTCGCGCCCGCGCACGACGTTGATGCCCATCGTCTTGAAGTAGCCCGCGCCGACGATGTTCGAGTCGAGCACGAAACTCTTCTTGCCGTCGGGCGGCTCGTGGCCGGGGACGGCGATGGAGCGCGTCTCCTGCTCGGGCGCGAGCGGCGTCACGGCGCCGAGCGCGACGCCCTCCACACCCGGCAGCCGCTTCAGGCGCTCGGTCAGCTCTTGGTAAAAGACGCGGCCGCGCTCCTCGGTGTAGCGGTGGCGTCGGAGGTCGAGCTTGACGACGAGAAGATTGTCGGAGTTGAAGCCCGGCCCGAAGCTCTGCGACTCGCGGACGCTGCGCAGGAGCAGCGCCGACGCGATGAGGAGCACGAGCGAGACGGCGACCTGCACGACGACGAACGTCTGCTGCAGGCGCGAGCGCGTGCGCCCCCCGGCGGCCGAGCCGCCCTCCTTGAGAGTCTTGCTCACGTCCGTCCGGCTCGCGCGCAAGGCGGGGAACAGCCCGCACAGCAACCCCGTCAGGAGCGCGACGCCGGCCGTGAACGAGAGCACGCGCGCGTCGAGCCCGAGCGCGGGCGAGAAGTTGATGAACACCGGCGGGGCGAACGACATCAGGGCGTCGCTCATCCACGCCGCCACCGCCAGCCCGGCCGCGCCGCCCGCCGCCGCGATGAGCAGGCTCTCCGTCAGCCACTGTCTCATCAGACGCCAGCGCGTCGCGCCGAGCGACTGCCGGATCGCAATCTCCTGCCGCCGCGACGCGACGCGCGACAGAAGCACGCTCGCGACGTTGGCGCACGCGGCGAGCAGCAAGAGCGCGACGACGACCATGAAGAACAGGAGGATGTTCGACGCCCCGCCGCGGTACTCTTCGGGCAGCATCCCGGCCTCGACCACGTGGAAGTCGCGCACCTCGTTCGGGTGCTCGGCGCGCAGCAGCGCCGACGCGCGCGCGACCTCGGCTTGCAGTTGCTCGCGGCCGACGCCTTCGCGGAGTCGCGCCGTCCCGAACAGCCAGCCCCACCCGCGCGTCTGAAGGCCGACGCCGCGCGGGCGCGCCTCCTCGTGCATCATCAGAGGCACCCAGAACTCCGTGGCGACCGCGCCGAACGTGCCCTTGAACTCCGGCGGCATCACGCCGACGACCGTGAACGTGTGGCCGTTAATCTGAACCGCGCGGCCGACGACCGACCGCTCGCCGCCGAAGCGCCGCTGCCACATCCCGTGGCCCAAGACGACGACCGGGTGCGCGCCCTCCGCGCGGTCGTCCTCGGGCGAGAGCGCGCGGCCGAGCGCGGCGTCGGCGCGCATCACCGAGAAGTAGTTGCCGGTGACGACCTCGCCCGCCGCGCTCTCGGCCCCGCCGCCCGCGTTGAAGCTGACGCTCGTGAACTGGTGGGCGGCGAAGTCGGCCGCCGCGGCGGCGCGCTCGCGCAGGTCTGCGAAGTTGGCGTAGGAGAAGACGCCGAAGGGCTGCCCCGACGCGCCCGTGCCGTAGAGGCGCACGAGGCGGTCGGGCTCGCCGACGGGTAGCGGCTGGAGGAAGAGCGAGTTGACGTAGCTGAAGACGGCCGTGTTCGCGCCGATGCCTAAGGCGAGCGTGACGACGGCGACGAGCGTGAAGCCCGGACGCTTCCAGAGCGTCCGCGCGCCGTAGCGAAGGTCTTGGAGAAGCGTTTCCATCGACGACCTCCCTTCGGGAAAGTAGTCAGTAGACGCTCCGCGCTCCGGTCGGTCGAAGCCGACGCGCGAACGTCACGAAGGTCTTACCTACTGGCTACTGACTGCCGACTGCTGTCTACTCGTAACGGAGTGCCACCATCGGGTCTACTTTCGTCGCGCGGCGCGCGGGGACGTAGCACGCCAAGAGCGCGACGGCCGCCAACACCAGAGCGACGCCCGCGAACGTCACGGGGTCGCTGGCCGAGACGCCGAACAGCAGACTTGAGATGAAGCGCGTGAGCACGAGCGCGCCGACGAGCCCGATGACGACGCCGGCCGCGACGAGTCCCATCCCCTGTCCCACCACGAGACGGAACACGTCGCGGCCCTGCGCGCCGAGCGCCATGCGCACCCCGAGCTCGTGCGTGCGCCGCGTCACCGAGTAGTTCATCACGCCGAAGATGCCGACGCCCGCGAGCAGCAGGGCCACGCCCGCGAAGACCGCCAAGACGCCCGTGTTGAAGCGCCGCCGCGCGGCCGTCTGCGACATCCACTCGCTCATCGGCTTGACGTTGTAGAGCGGCTGGTTCGCGTCCACTTCCAAGACGGCGCCGCGGACGGCGGCCGTCAGCGCCGAAGGGTCGTCGCCGCGCCCGCGCACGACGAGCGTCATGAAGGGCTGCGGGGCCTGCCTGTAGGAGGCGTAGTACTCGGGCGTCACTTCGGTTTCGAGGTCTTGGTGTTTCACGTCGCCGACGACGCCGACGATCTCGGCCGTGAAGTTGCGCGCGATGGTCGGCGTCACCCGACGCCCGATGGGGTCTTCGCCGGGGAAATATTTTTTGACGAAAGTCTCGTTGACGACGATGACCTTCGGCGCGTCGGCCGTGTCGCGCTCGTCGAGCGCGCGCCCGCGCAGCAGGGGGATGCCCATCGCGCGGTGATAGTCGGGGCTGACGACGCGCGTGTGCGAGGTCAGGCGCTCGCCCGGCGCGGCCGGCGGCCGGCCCTCGATGTCGAGCCCCGTCTGCCAGCCGTTGCCGCTCATCGGCAGCGGCTCGACGCCCCCGGCCGCCTCGACGCCCGGCAGCGCCTTGACGCGCTCAAGCACCCTCTCGAAGAAGGCCGCCTGCTGCGCCTCCTCGCGGTACTTCGTCGTCGGCAAGGCGACGCCGCCCGTCAGGACGCCGCGCGTTTCGAAGCCGGGGCTGACGGCGTTGAGGCTGTAGAAGCTGCGGATGAGAAGCCCCGCGCCGACAAGCAGGACGAGCGAGAGCGCGACCTCCGTGACGACGAGCAGGCCGCGCAGGCGGTTGCTGCGGAAGCCCTCGCTCGTGCCGCGCCCGCCCTCCTTGAGCGACTCGGTGATTTCGGCCTTCGACGCGTTGAGCGCGGGCGCGAGCCCGAACACGACGCCCGTCAGCGCGGAGACGCCGAGCGTGAACAGGAGCACGTTTCGGTCGAGCGCGATCTCCTTGACGCGCGGGATGTCGGCGGGCACGAACGCGCTGAGCACGTCGACGCCCCACCAAGCGAGCAGAAGCCCCGCCGCCCCGCCCGCCAGCGCGAGCATCAGGCTCTCCGTCAAAAGCTGCCGCACGATGCGCCAGCGTGAAGCGCCGAGCGCCGTGCGGACGGCTATCTCCCTGCGGCGCGACGCGGCGCGCGCGAGCATCAGGTTCGCGACGTTGGCGCACGCAATCAGCAGCACGAAGCCGACGGCCGCGAGTAGAGTCAGGAGTGCCGGTCGGATGTCGCCGACGATGGCCTCGTAGGCGGGGACGAGCCTCGCGCCGCGGCCGGCGTTCCTGTCCGGGTACTGCTCGGCGAGTCGCGCGGCGACGGCGTCGAGTTCGGCCTGCGCCTGCGCCTGCGTCACGTTCGGCTTCACGCGCGCGATGACGCTGAGGTAGCTCGCGCCGCGCTCCTCGTTGCTCTCGCTGCGCGGGTTAATCGGCTGCCAGTACTCGGGCCCTTCGACCTCGACGGGGAACCTGAAGCCCTCGGGCATCACGCCGAGGACGGTCGTCGCCTCGCCGTCGAGCAAGAACTCGCGCCCGACAATCGCGCGGTCGCCGCCGAAGCGCTTCTGCCACATCTCGTGGCTGATGACGACGACGCGCGCGTCCGGCCCCTCCTCCTCGCGCGTGAAGACGCGCCCCATCTGCGGCTCGACGCCGAGCAGGGGGAAGAGGTCGGCCGTCGCGATGACGCCCTCGACCGACTCGGGCGTGTCGCCCGTGCGGAACGCGGCGCCCGTGCTCGCGTGCGCCGCGACGTGCTCGAAGGACGTGCTCTGGTCGCGTATGTCGGCGAAGTTCAGATACGACATCGGGTAGCGCTGCACGTCACGCCGCGCGATGGTCGTGTAGACGCGCGCAATCCTGTCCGAGTCGGGGTAAGGCAGCGGGCGCAAGAGCACCGAGTTGACGACCGAGAAGATGGCCGTGTTCGCGCCGATGCCTAAGGCGAGCGCGACGACGGCGACCGCCGTGAAGCCGGGACGCTTCACGAGCATCCTCAGGCCGTAGCGCAAATCCTGCCAGATAGTTCCCATCTGCCGTCCTCCTTACTCGTAACGGAGCGCCTCCACCGGGTCTACTTTCGTCGCGCGGCGCGCGGGGACGAAGCAGGCGACGAAGGCGACGAGCGCCAACAAGAGCGAGATGAGCGAGAAGGTCGCGAAGTCGGTCGCCGAGACGCCGTAGAGGATGGCCGCCATCGCGCGCGTCACGGCGAAGGCCGCGAGCAGGCCCACCCCGAGCCCGACCAGAATCACGCCCATCCCCTGCCCGATGATGAGCCGGAAGATGTCGCGCGCCTGCGCGCCCAGAGCCATGCGGACGCCTATCTCGTGCGTCCTCTGCGCGACCGTGTAGGAGACGACGGCGTAGATGCCGACGGCCGCGAGCAGGAGCGCGATGAGCGCAAACCCGACGAACATCCCGGCCGAGATGCGCTGCGGGGCCATCGTCTCGGTCATCACCTGCCGCATCGTCCGCACGTCGAAGACGGGCTGGTTCGGGTCGGCCTCCTCGACGGCCGCGCGCACCACGGGGGTGAGCGACGACGGGTCGCCGCCCTCCTTCGCGCGCACGACGAGCGACATCGTGTGCCACGGCTGCTGCGCGTGCGCGACGTAGATGGTCGGCCGCTCCTCGTCGCCCATGTCGGCGAACGGCTCGTGGCGCACGCTCCCGACGACGCCGACGATCTCGACCGAAGTCTTGCCGATCTTCAGACGGCGGCCCAACGGGTCTTCGTTCGGGAATTGGCGCTCGGCCATCAGCGTGCTGACGACGGCGACGGGCGGCGTGTCGAGCGTGTCGCGCGGCTCGAAGGCGCGTCCGCGCAGGAGCGGCGTGCCGAGCGCGGCGAAGTATGTGGGCGTGGCGACGTGGTAGTTGGCGAGCGGCTCGCGGCCGGGCTCGGGCGCGGGACGGCCCTCGACCGTGTAGTAGGCGGAGTTGTCGTTCCAGCCCATCGGGATGTTGCTGACCGCGCCGGCCGCCTCGACCTCGGGCCGCGCCGCAAGGCTCGCCGCGACCTGCTCGTAGAAGCGCACGCGCGCGCGCGGGTCTTCGTACTTCGAGAACGAGAGGTCGACGCCGGTCGTCAGGACGCGCTCGGGGTCGAAGCCGGGGTTGACGTTGGCGAGGCCCATGAAGCTGCGCGTCATCAGGCCCGCGCCCGCGAGCAGGACGAGCGAGAGCGCGACCTCGGCGATGACGAGCGCGGCGCGCATTCGTCGGCGACCGCGCCCCTCGGTCGCGCTCCGCCCGCCCTCCTTCAGAGACTCGTTCAAGTTCGTCTTCGAAGCGTTGAGCGCGGGCACTAACCCGAAGACGACGCCCGTCGCGAGCGAGAGCAGGAGCGTGAAGCCGAAGACGTTCCAGTCGATTCCGAGGTTGTGCCACCCGCTGATGAGGCGCGCGAAGTTGGCCGGCATGGCGCGCGCGATTAGGTCAACGCCCCACACGCTCAGCAGAAGCCCGAGCGCCCCGCCCGCGAGCGCGAGCATCAGACTCTCGGTCAGAAGCTGCCGCACGATGCGCCAGCGCGACGCGCCGAGCGCCGTGCGAATCGCTATCTCGCGGCCGCGCGATGCGGCGCGCAGGAGCAGGAGGTTCGCGACGTTCGCGCACGCGATGAGAAGGACGAAGAGCACCGCGCCGAGCGAGAGGACGAGGTAGGGGCGCGGGCCGCGCGTCTCGGCCTCGACGAGCGACTGGACGTTGAAGCCGCGCTCGGCGTTCGTCTGCGGGTAGTCGCGCGCGAGCCGCTCGCCGACGGCCGCCACCTCGCTCTGCGCGGCCTCGCGCGTCACGCCGGGTTTCAGCCGGCCGACGACGCGCAGGTAGTGCCAGCCGCGCGCGTCCTTCGTCTTGTCGTCGAAGACGAAAGGCGTCCAGAGCTCCGCGCCGCCGCGCGGGAAGTCGAAGCCTTCGGGCATCACGCCGACGATCTCTGTCGGGCGGTCGTTGAGGATGACGACGCGGCCGACCATCGAGGGGTCTGCGCCGAAGCGCCGTCGCCAGAGGCCGTCGCTGATGACGGCGACGGGGTCGCGCCCCGGCTGCTCCTCCTCGGCCGTGAACGTGCGCCCCCGCGCGGCCCCGACGCCGAGCACCGCAAACAGGTCGGGGCTGACGCGCGCGCCCTCGATGCGCTCGGGCCGCGCGTCGCCCGCGAGGTTGAAGGACGCGCCGTTGAAGGCGGCAATCGACTCGAAGGAGTCGGTCGCCCCGCGCAGGTCGAGGAAGTTGGCCGGCGCGACCGAGCCCTGCTCCATGTTCAGGCGCGGGATTGACTCCCAGACCATCATCAGGCGGTCGGTCTCGCGGAACGAGAAGGGGCGCAGGAGGAGCGCGTTGACGGCGCTGAAGATGGTCGTGTTCGCGCCGATGCCGAGGCCGAGCGCGAGTATTGCCACGAGCGTGAAGCCCGGACTCTTCCACAGAGTCCGCGCGCCGTAGCGCATGTCCTGCCAAAACGAGTTCACTAGACTTTTCCTTCCGGCCGATTCCTTACGGCACGTTCGGCGGCAGCGGCCGCAGGTTCGTCACGCGCCCCTCTGACCTGCTCTTGACGACGCGCAGGGCGCGACGCGCGCCCTCGCGCACGCGCGCGTCCCGGTCTTTGAGCGCGGCGATGAGGGTGGGGACTTCGTCGTTTCCGGCGCGGTTGCCGAGCGTGTCGGCGGCGCGCTCGCGCACGCGCGCGTCAGAATCTTTCAGGGCTTCGAGGAGCGCGGGGAACTCGCGCGCGCCGGCCGAGTGCCAGAGTGCGCCCGCGGCCTCGGCGCGGATGTCGGCGTCGGCGTCCTCGCGCATGACGCGCACGAGCGTCTCCGTGACCGAGACCGGCCCCGCGCTCTTGTGTCCGAGCGCGAAGACGACCTCGCGCCGCACGCGCGCGTCCGCGTCGCGCGCGGCCGCGACGAGCGCGTTGACGGTCTCGGCGCTCGCGCCGCCGCGCTGGAAGAGCGCGTAGGCGGCCGCCGCCCTGACCTGCCACGCCTCATCTTTGAGCGCCGCGCGCATCGCCTCGACCGCGCGCCGGTCGCCGCGGTGCGCGAGCGCCCACGCCGCGTTCTTGCGCGCGCGCCAGCTCTCGCCGGAGGTCAGAGTATTCGTCAGAGCTTCGAGCGAGGCGTCGCCGACGGCGACGAGCGCCTGCGTGGCGGCCTCGCCGACGGTCGTCTCCCTGACCGTCTCGTAATCGGGCTCCCACCCCTCGTCCTCGAACGGCGCTGCGTGGCCGCACGTCTCGCGGACGGCCGCGCCGTCGGACAGCAATTCGACCAGACGCGGCACGGCCGCCGACGCCTTCCCTTCCAGACGGCCCAACGCGCACGCGGCCGACGCGCGCTCCTGCGCGTCCGTCGAGCGCGTCCGCGCGACGAGCTTCGTGATTTCGTCGGAGGCTTCCTTCGTGACGTTCGCGCCCGGCGCGGCCCCGGCGCGCGACTCGGCCGCGTGTGCGGACGTGGTCTGCTGCGCGAAGGTCGCGCCGGGCGCGGCGGCCAGCAACACCGTCGAGAGCGCAACTGTCATCCGGAAGCACTTCATCGTCTCACCCCGTTCCCTCACTCGTAGCGCAGAGCCTCCATCGGGCTGATCTTCGTCGCGCGCCGCGCCGGCACGTAGCAGGCGACGAGCGCGGCGGCGATGAGCAGCGCCGTCACGGCGGCGAAGACGAGCGGGTCTGTGGCCGACACGCCGTAGAGCATGGTTGTCATCCAGCGCGTGAGCGCGGCGGACGCCGCGAGCCCGAGCGCGACGCCCACGGCGACGAGCGCCATGCCCTGCCGCAGAATCATCCCGACCACGTCGCGCCTCTGCGCGCCGAGGGCCATCCGAATCCCTATCTCGCGCGTGCGCCCGCCGACCGAAAAACTCATCACGCCGTAGACGCCGATCATCGCGAGCGCGACGGCGAGCGCCGCGAAGACGCCGAGCAGGAGCGTGTTGAACCTCTGCGGCGTGACCGAGCGCGAGACGGCGTCGCCGAGCGTGCGGACGCCCGCGACGGGCTGGTTCTTATCGATGCCGGCGACCTCGGCGCGCGCGGCCCGCGCGAGGGCGGCCGTGTCGCCCGCGCCGCGGACGGCGAGCGTGATGCGTCGGCTGTTGTTGGCAATCGAGCTGCTGCGCTGGAGTCCGGCCTGTCGGAACGTGAAATACATCTCGGGCTTCGGCTCCGAGTCGAGCGCGGCGTGGCGCACGTCGCCGACGACGCCGACGACCTCCATCCACGGCGAGTCGCCGCCGACCGCGCCCTGTCTCATCCGCTGCCCCAGAGGGTCGCGGCCCGGCCAAGAGCGGCGGGCCAGAGTCTCGTTGACGACGACGACGGGCGGCGCGGACGAGTTGTCGGAGTCGGCGAAGTCGCGCCCGCGCAGGACGGGGATGCCCATCGAGCGGAAGTAGCCGGGGCTGATGACGCGGTAGCTCGCGCCCGGCTCCTTGCCCGGCTCGGGCGGCGGCGCGTCGGCCACGACGAACGGGCGCGCCGAGTCGCCGCCCGAGAGCGGCGCGGTGTGCGTCGTGCCCGCGGACTCGACGCCCGGGAGCTGACGCACGCGCCGCAGCAACTCGTCGTAGAAGGCGACGACCTGCGCCTCTTCACGGTAGCGCGCGGGGCTCAGCGGCACGTCCATCAAGACGACGCCCGCGGCGGCGTCGAAGCCGGGGTTGACTTGGGTGAGCCGCGCGAAGCTGCGCATGAGGAGGCCCGCGCCCGTCAGCAGGACGACGGCGAGCGCGACCTCGGCGACGACGAGCGCGCCGCGCAGGCGGCTCCGGCCGAAGCCCGCGGCCGAGCCCTTCACGGCGTCCTTGAGCGCCGTGCTCACGTCGGCGCGAGTCCCCTGCACGGCGGGCGCGAGCCCGCACGCGAGGCCGGTCAAGATTGAGACGACGAGCGTGAAGGTCAGGACGGACGTGTCGACGCCGACCTCGTCGGCGCGCGGGATGGCGTCGGGCGCGAGCGTGAGCAGGAGGTCAACGCCCCACAGCGCGACGAGCAGGCCCAACGCGCCGCCCGCCAGCGCGAGCAGGAGGCTTTCGGTCAGAAGCTGCCGCATGATGCGCCAGCGCGAAGCGCCGAGCGCCGTGCGGATGGCGAGCTCCCGCTCGCGCCGCGTCGCGCGCACGAGCGAGAGGTTGGCGACGTTGGCGCACGCGATTAAAAGGACGAAGCCGACCGCGCCGAACAGCACGAGCAAAGTCAGACGGACGCCGCCCGTCACCTGCTCGTGCAGGGGGACGACGCGCACCGTCCAGTCGCGGTTGAAGTCGGGTCGCGACTCCGCGAGCCGCGCGGCGATGGCTTCGATTTCGGCCTGCGCGGCTTCGGGCGCGACGCCGGGCTTGAGTCGGGCGACGGCGAGCAGCGAGCGGCCGCCGCCGATGGTGCCGTCGGGCGCGGGCTGGAGCGGAGTCCAGACGAAGTCGGGCGGCGTGTCGCCGAAGCGCTGCGGCATCACGCCGACGACGGTGTGCGGCTCGTCGTTGAGCTGGATGGATTTTCCGAGGACTGCGGGGTCGCCGCCGAAGCGGCGCTGCCAGAGGCCGTGGCCGAGGATGGCGATGCGCTCCGCGCCGGGCGCGTCGTCGCCCTCGCGGAAGGTGCGGCCCACGGCGGCGCGCCCGCCGATGACCTCGAAGAAGGAGGCCGAGGCGCGCGTGCCTTCAATCCGCTCGGCCTCGCCCTCGCCCGCGAGGTCGAAGGAGGACTGCGCGAAGATGGTCATGCCGTCGAAGGAGGTCGCGGCCTTGCGCCACTCGACGAAGTTCGCGGCGGCCGCCCCCATCCGCCCGGCCTGCGGGTGCTGCTCCCAGAGCATCACGAGGCGGTCGGGGTTTTCGTAAGGGAGCGCGCGCAGGAGCACCGCGTTGACGACGCTGTAGATGGCGGAGTTCGCGCCGATGCCGAGCGCGAGCGCCAGAACGGCGACGAGCGTGAAGCCCGGACTCTTCCAGAGCGTCCGCGCGCCGTACCTGATGTCCAGCCAGAGCGCATTCACGGTTCGTTGCCCTCCCGGTTCCCTGTCGGGCCGGAGCCGCTAAAAGCGCACGAGTCTGACGCCGCCGTTGACGTGCGCGATGGTGATGGGCATCCCGCCGGCCCCGATGCGGCGGCGGAACACGTCGCGATGCTCGTCGCCCCCGAGGCGCAGCGTGGCGTTACTGAGGTCGGCGCTGACGCCGCCGTTCGTGCGGCTGACTTCGAGGTCGGCGTTCACCTCGTCGGCGAAGCGCAAATCAATCCCGCCGTTGATGTGGCGGAGGCTGACGCCCTTCGCTTCGAGCCGGGCGAGGGTGACGGTCACGCCGCCGTTGACGTGCGCGATGTCGGCGTAGCCGGTGGCGCGCGCCACGCGCAGGCCGCCGTTGATGCTCCGCACTTGGACGGGGCCGTCGATCTCGCCGATCTGCGTGCGCCCGTTGATGCTCCGGACGATGATGTCGACGCGCCGCGGCAGGCGCAGCTTGACGTGGTGGCGGACGCGGGTGTTGTTGTGCGGCTCCTCCTCCTGCACGCCGCGCACGACGAGGCCCCCGCCCGTCTGCGCGACTTCGACGCGGTGGTACTTCAGGTCGGCGCGGCTGCGCGCCGAGCGGACGACGTGCACCTCGGCCTCGCTGATGTTCGCCGTCTCGACCTCCACGGGGCCGCGGATGTGCGTCACCTCCACGCGCGCGCCCGCCGCGAGCGTGAACCTCTGTCGCGTCTCGTCCTTCTCGTCGTACAACTCCGAATCCTCTCGGTCGTGCTGAGCGGCGGCGCCGGGGTGTGCGCCCGCGCTCTCGGCCGCGCCGGGGGCCGCGAGGAGCGCCGCGAAGAACAGGGCCGCGGCCGCCGGCCGCGCGAAAAATGATTGGTGACGCATGGTCGTTTAACTCCTCTGAAGCTCACGCCGCGCGGGCCGGCGGCGGCCGGAGGCGGGAGGGCCGGCTCACTCAGGCCGCTTCGAGCTGCTCCTCGCCGACGACGCGGCCGTCGAAGAGGTGTATGGCGCGGTCGGCCCACTTGGCGTAGCGCGGGTCGTGCGTGACCATGCAGATGGTCGAGCCCTGCTGGTGCAGGTCGCGCAGAAGGTTCATGACGGCCTCGCCGTTCGACGAGTCGAGGTTGCCCGTCGGCTCGTCGGCGAGGAGGATGAGCGGGTCGCCGGCAATCGCGCGGGCGACGGCGACGCGCTGCTGCTGGCCGCCCGAGAGCTGCGAGGGCAGGTGCTTCGCGCGGTGCGCCATGTTCACCTTCTCCAGAGCCTCGCCGACGCGCTTCTTGCGCTCCGCGCCCGAGAGGCCGCGGTAGGTCAGGGGCAGCTCGACGTTCTCGTAGACGGTCAGGTCGCCGATCAAGTTGAAGCTCTGGAAGATGAAGCCGACCTCGCGGTTGCGTATGACGGCGCGCTCGGAGAGCGAGAGCTCGGAGACGTTTTTGCCGTCGAGCCAGTAGCCGCCCTCGGTCGGCGAGTCCAAGAGGCCGAGGATGGAGAGCAGCGTCGACTTGCCGCAGCCCGAGGGGCCGGTGATCGAGACGTACTCGCCGCGGTTGATGTCGAGGAACGTGCCGGAGAGCGCGTGCGTCTCCACCTCGTCCGTGTAGAAGACCTTCTTCACGTCGTCGAGGTGGATGAGGGGTTTATCGGTTGTGCTCATTAAGTTCTCCTTAGCTGTCAGCAATCAGCGGTCAGCTATCAGTTTTCGTCTCCGCCGTGAGCAATCAAGTTCCGTCTCGGCCGCGGCTCCCGCATGAAGAGCTAGGCTGACCGCTGACTGCTGAACGCTGACTGCCTTACTTGAGTTCTATCCGGTTGAACGCGTCCCACTGCGACGTGTCGGAGAGGATGACTTGGTCGCCCTCCTGAAGCCCTTCGACGACCTCGATGGTGTTGACCGAGCTGCGGCCGAGCCGGACGGTCGCGCGGACGGCCGTCTGCCCGCCGGGCTCTAGCTTGAACATACCGACCGTGGCGTTCGACTGCCCGAAGGTCGGGCGACCGACGTAGAGGATGTTCTCAAGCCGCTCAAGCTCAATCGTCCCGTCCACGCTCAGGTCGGGGCGCGCGCCCGGCGGGAGGTCGCCTTCGAGCGCCACGTCGACGCGCACCGTGCCCTGCTCGGCGGCCGGGTCGATGCGCACCACGCGGCCCGGTATCACGCCGTTGCGCGTGTCGACGCTCGCCTGCTGGCCGAGCGCGATGTCTTTGGCCTGCGTCTCGGCGATTCGCAGTTCCGCCTTCAGGTTGCGCGGCTCGACGACGCGCGCCAAGACAGTCCCCGGCGTCACCTGCTGCCCGACCTCGACCTGCATCTGCTGGAGCACGCCGGACGTGCCGGCGACGACGCTCAGAGTCCCGACCTGCGTGCGCCTGAGTTCCATCTGCGCCTTGAGCTGGTTGACGCGCGCCTGCTGCGCGCCGATCTGCGCCTCGTCCGAGCGCTTGCGCCCTTCGAGTCGCTTCTGCTCGATGGAGTAGCGGTTCGCGAGCTCCTCGGCGCGCACGCGCGAGAGGCGCACGTTGAGTTCGGGGATGAGTCCCTCTCTGGCGAGCGTGGCGTCGGTGTCGGCTTGGATTTTCGCCTGCTGGTACTCGGCGTGGACGGTGGCGGCGGCCGCCTGCTGCCCCATGCGCTGGCTGTCGAGCTGCGCGCGCAGGTTGTTCAGGTCGGCCTCGGCCGCGCGGATTTGATACTCGATGTCGACGACCGACTGTTGCAGCTCGGGGTTGACGAGCTCGATGAGGACTGTCCCCGCGCCGACCTCGGCGCCGGGCTGGACGTGGATGCGCTCGACGCGCCCCTCGGTCGAGGCGGCGATGACGCGCACGTCCTCGGGGACGAGCGTGCCCGTGCCGCGCACCTGCCGGAGCATCGAGCCGCGCTTGACCGTGTCGATGAGCACGGTCGAGCGCACGACGCCGGGCGCGGCCGGCTTCATGCGCGAGACGGCGAAGGTGATGGCCGCAATCGCGGCGACGGCCACGACGGCGAGGCCCATCGTGCGCAGCTTCTTATTGCGCGCGGTATTTTTCGAGCGGGGTTTGTCCATCGAGCTTCCTGACGCGCCGGGCGTCTGCCCCTGCTGGCGACCGGCGTGCCAAGTCTCTTTCTCGGTCTTTTCCGTGCGGATGGGTGATATTTTCGACTTCATTGTCTGCTCTCGCGTCCGGCGCTCGGGACGAAATTCTCACTTCCGGGACTCCGCAGTCGCGTAAGCGGGAAGGCCCGCGACTCTCGGGAGGCCCTCAGCCCGTCGCCCGCGCCTGCTCGACGCCCTCCGTCCCGCCCTCGACTATCCAGCCGTCTTCGAGGCGGACGACGCGGTTGCCGTAGGAGGCGTTCACCTCCGAGTGCGTGACCTGAATGATGGTCGTCCCCTCGTCGTTGAGCCGCTTGAACAGCTCCATGATTTCGCGCCCCTGCCCCGAGTGGAGGTTCCCCGTCGGCTCGTCCGCCAGAATCAGCTTCGGGCCGGCGACGACGGCGCGCGCCACTCCGACGAGCTGCTGCTGCCCGCCCGAGAGCTGATTCGGGTAGAGGTCTTTTTTGCCGACGATGTGGAAGCGGTCGAGGATGTCGGCGACCATCGACTGGCGGTCTTGCTTCTTAACGTCCTTGTAGGTGAGCGGCAGCTCAAGGTTCTCGTAGACGGTGAGATGGTCGAGCAGGTGGTAGCTCTGGAAGACGAAGCCGATGTAGCGGTTGTGAAGCTCGCCGCGCTCGCGCTTCGACATCGCGTGGACGGGCCTGTCCATGAAGTAGTACTCGCCCTTCCAAGACGAGTCGAACATCCCGAGGATGGAGAGCAGCGTGGACTTGCCCGCGCCCGAAGGCCCCATGACGGAGACGAACTCGCCCTCTTTGACTTCGAGGCTGATGCGGCGCAGGACGTAGGTGCGGTTGGAACCTTGCTCGTAGTACTTTTCGACGTTGCGAAGCTCGATCATCGGGGGCGGCCTCCCGGGGCTTGGCGTTCTCGCGTGCGCGTTTACTCATGAAACTCGCGTGCCAGCCCGCGCCCCGGCCCCGCGCTCTTTCCTTTCTACGACTTAGGCGTGAGGGCGGGCGCGGGCGCGCCCTTCGAGATTTTCGATTTTGGGAAACGCTTGTCCGGAAACGGACGCGCGGGCGGGTTCTAAGAGTTGGACGCGCGTTTAAAAACTCGGCCGCGACGCCTCAAGACACGAAGAGGGCGGCCGCGCCCGGCGACCGCCCCCGTGAAGTGATGAAGTTTTTGACGCGCGCTCGACGTGCTTACTTGTAGCCGCGTCCGCCGCCCGACGAGCCGGCAGACCCGCCGCCGCCCGACGAACCGCCACCCGACCGGCCGCCACCGCCCGACGAGCCGCCGGACTGTCCTCCACCGCCGCCGCGGCCCGAGCCGCCGCCGCGTCCTCCGCCAGAGCCGCCGCTACTACTACCGCCGCCGCTCTGGCCGCCGCCGCCGCCGGACTTGCTACCGCCACCCGGCTGTCCGCCGCCCGAGCTACCACCCGAGCCGCCGCCTGAGTTGCTGCCGCCGCCCGAGCCGCTGCTCGAACCGCCGCCGCCGCCCGACTGGCCCTCGCCCCCTTCGCTGGGCTCGCGCTCGATGCCGACGGCCTCTTCGAGAGGCTCGACCGCGCCCTTGACCGCGCCCTTGACCGCGCCGGACGCCGCGCCCGCAATCATCTCGCCCGCGACCTGCGCCACGCGCCTGACCACGCCCGGCTTGCGCCCGCCGCCGCCGCCGCGCTTCTTAGCGCCGCCCTTCTTAGCGCCGCCCTTCTTCGCGCCGCCGCGTTTCGCGCCGCCCTTCTTCGAGCCGGATTTCTTCGCGCCGCCCTTCTTCGACGCGCCGCCCTTCCCCGCGCCAGACCACGTCGCGCCCTTCTTCGACGTGCCGCCGCGCTTACCGGCAGACTTCTTCGCACCGGACTTCTTCGAGCCGCCCTTACCGGACGCGCCCGACTTCTTCGACGACTTTGCCGCTGACTTCTTCGAGCCGGCCTTCTTCGAGCCGCCGCCCTTCTTGCCTGCCTTCCTGACAGCCATCGTCATTTTCTCCTTTAGTCGTTTCAGTCCGCTTACTGCAACCCGCAACCTATCAAACTACGCGCCCCCTTGTCACCAACTTTGTGCGCGCGAATCCGCGCGCCCGCCCGCGAGCGTAACTCAGACGTGCCGGCGCGCCCGCCGCCGTTGACTTCCGCGCCCGTTTTCAAATAAAGAGGGAGGCCGTGAGCCGCAGACAGAGAGAGGTCGAGTACCGCTGGGAGTACGACTTGCGCGCCGACCCCGAGGCGCTCTGGCCGCTCGTCTCCGACACGAACCGCTTCAACCGCGAGATGGGTCTGCCCGCCGTCGCCGACGACGCGCGCGCGGGCCGTGTAAGCGAGGCGCCCGACTCGTCGCCCCCGCGCCGGCGCTTGCGAGCGCGCGTGGCCGGCGTCGAAGTGAGTTGGGAGGAGGAGCCCTTCGAGTGGGCGCGCCCGTTCCGCTTCGGCGTCGTGCGCCGCTACACGCGCGGGCCGCTCGCGGAGCTCCGCGTGCGCGTCGAGCTTCAGCCGCGCGAACGGTCGGGCACGCGCCTCGCCTACCGCTTCGCCGCCCGCCCGCGCGGCACGCTCGCGCGCGCCGCCGCCCTCCTCCAACTAAAATTCATGCGCCGCAAGTTCGAGCGCTTCCTCTCGGCCTGCGACCGCCTCGCCGCCTCGCGCCCGCAAACCGTCGCCGCCGCCGTCGCGCTCGACTCCGCCTCGCGCCTGACGCCCGAAGCGAGCGCGCGTCTCGAATTGATAAGAGCCTCGCTCGGGGAGCGGGGCGCGGACGCGTCGCTCGTCGAGAGACTGCTCGAAGTGGTCGAGCGCGGCGACGATTTGACGCTCGCGCGCCTGCGCCCCTACGCGCTCGCCGACTTCTGGCGGGTCGCGCGCCGCGACGTGCTCGAACTCTGCCTGCACGCGACGCGCGCCGGCCTGCTCGACTTCCGTTGGGATTTGCTCTGCCCGCTGTGCCGCGGCCCGCAGGAGGCCCCCTCCTCCCTGCGCGACGTGCGGCCCGAGCAACACTGCGCGTCCTGCAACATCGACTTCACTGTCAACTTCGACCGCTCCGTCGAGGTCACCTTCCGCCCGAACGCCTCGGTGCGCGCCGTCGAGGCGCTCGAATACTGCGCGGGCGGCCCCGGCGTGACGCCGCACGTCGTCGTGCAGCAACTCGTCGCGGCCGGAGAGGCGCGCGAGGTCGCGGCGCGTCTCGAAGAGGGGCGCTACCGCCTGCGCGCGAGCGGGCGTCCGGGCGCGCGCGCCCTGCGCGTCTCGCGGGGCGGCGCGGCGCGCGCCACTCTCCGCGCCGACGCGGAAGGCTGGCCGGGCGACGAGTTGGAGCTCGCGGCCGCGCCGTCGCTGCGGTTCGAGAACGCGACCGAAGGCGAGCAACTTTTCGTCTTGGAGCGCACCGCTTGGAGCGACACGGCCGCGACCGCCGCCGAGGTCACCGCGCTCCAACTCTTCCGCGACCTCTTCGCCGAGGAGGCGCTCAGGCCCGGCGAGCAGATTTCCGTCGGGCAGCTCACGCTCGTCTTCACAGACCTGCGAAACTCGACGCGCCTCTACCGAGAGATCGGCGACGCCGTCGCCTTCGGCGCGGTGATGAGCCACTTCGACGTTCTGCGCGAGGCGATTGCCGACGAGGGCGGCTCAATCGTCAAGACTCTGGGCGACGCCGTGATGGCCGTCTTCACGCGCCCCGCGCCGGCCCTGCGCGCCGTCATGCGCGCGCAAAAACAGCTCGCCGCGCCGACGACGGGCGCGCGCCCGCTCCGACTCAAGGCCGGGGTGCACACGGGCCCGTGCATCGCCGTCACCTTGAACGGGCGGCTCGATTACTTCGGCTCGAACGTCAACATCGCCGCGCGGCTCGAACCGCTCTCGACGGGCGAGGACTGCGTCATCTCGGAGGCCGTGCGCTCCGACCCGAAGGTCGCCGAGATGCTCGCGGACGAAGCGCGCGGCCTCTCGGTCGAGCCCCTGCGCACGTCGCTCAAAGGCTTCGACGCGGAGTGCTTCGAACTGTGGCGCGTGGTCGGCGTTAAAGAAACGGGCGACGAAAAGGCGTCGGAGGAGGCGCGAAGCGATGCCGCGGCGAGGGTCACTTAGGAGGCGCGTGCTGCTCGCCGCGCTCGTCGTCGCCGCGTCGGTCGCGGCGTGGGTCGCTCATGACCTGTACGCGCCGCGACGGACGGAGCTGCGCCGCTTCGACCCCGACGAGGTCGCGCGCCTTGAGACAGAGATGTGGCGCTCGTACTACGCGCGCGAGCGCGTGCGCCTCTTCCGGCAGCTCTCGGAGCTTCTGCGCACGCAGTACCGCCTGCCCTTGTGGCGCTCGAACCGCGTCGCCTACCACGCCGCGCGCGCCGCCTTCGTCTTCAAGGACGGGCGCTCGCGCGCCGACTACGAGCGCGCGCTCCCCGACCTCCGCGCCTTCTACACTTCCATCCGCGACGTGAGCGATGTCGAGTTCGACGTGGAGCGCGCCTCGCGCCTTGAGCTTGAGTGGTGGATAGTCCACCGCGAGCGCGCGCGCCGCCCGCCCGAAGACCTGACGCGCACGCTAGCCGAACTAGCCGCCGAGCTCTACCGCGTCCCGCCCGAAAAACTTTCCGAGCACGCCCGGCTGCGCGCCGACGCCATGAAGGTTCGCGACGAAGCGGCGGCCCGCGGCGGCGTCAGCGAACAGGACTGGCAACGCATCGGCGACCTGCTGCGCCGCTCGTGGCAGTCGCTCCACCGCGCCGTCAACTGAAGAAGGCCGAAGGCGAAAGTAAAAAGGCGGAAGGACGAGAGTCGTCGTGGCCCTCGTCCTTCCGCCTTTTACCTTTTCACTTGCGCCTTGCGTCAGTCGCAGTCGTCGTTGCGGTCGGGGTAGACGTAGAGGTCTTTCTCGCCCGTGATGAGCCAGCGGCCGCCGGTCGCGCGAGCGAGCGAGAGCATCTGCTTGACCGTGCCCTCGGAGCATTGCGTGCCCTCGAAGCGCCAATGCTTGTCGAAGACGACCGTGGCGCGCGCGCCCGACGGGTCGGTCGTGACGGCGATGTTTCGCAGCTCGACCCTCATCTCGTCGTAGCGGCCGAACGCTTTGGCGCGGTCGGCCCTGACTTGGCCCGAAGGGATCGCGCGCGCGTTGTAGTAGGTGTCGAGCGTCGGCGCGTAGTGGCTCATGTGCTGGTCGAGGTCGCGGTCGCCGGTCGACTCGGCCCAACTTTCGAGCGCGTCGGAAATCTCCTTGCGCGCGGCCGCCGGGTCGGCCGTCGCCGTCTCGCCGCCGCCGCCCTCGCGCTCCTGTATGAGGGCGAGGTTGCGCTGGTCGGCCTCGTCGAGCACGTCGTCGGTGTAGCCGGGGCGCGGCTTGTACCAAGTGCGCGCCGCGAAGTGCTGCTGCAAGTCGCCGGAGGTGAACTGCCGCCCGTGTCGCGCGTAGACGGTGTTGCGCAGGAGGCGAAGCTCCTGCGGCGTCAACTCGTTCAAATCTGATTCGGAGAGCGGCGCGCCCGCGACGATCTTCGACTCGGCGACGGCGATGCGGTCGTTGAGGCGCTGGTTGACGTTCGCGGTGTTCGCGTTCGCCGTGTTCGTCGCGGCGCCCGTGTTGGCCGACGTGCCGCGCGGCGCGGGCGTGTTCGCCTCGCGGCGCGGAGTCTGCCGGTTGTTCGCGAGCATCACGGCGAGGAGCACCGCGCCCGACGCGGCGACGAGGAGCAGCACGACGAGGACGACGAGCGGCGCGCGCGACTTTCTTCGCGGCTGCGGCTGGCCGGGGTGCGTCCCGGCGTGCGGCTGCGCCGCGCCCGCGCCCTGCTGAGGGTAGTAGACGGGCGGCGCGGGCTGACGCTGCGCGCCCTCGTGCTGCCGCCCCGCGTACTCGTTCGCGGGCGTCGGCGTGACGGGGCGCGGCGCGGGCCACGAGGGCGGGGACGCCGCGGCGTGCGGCGGGGGGACGTGCGTCCGCGCGTAGACGTTCGGGTTCATCGCGGCGGGCGAGTTGTAGTCTTTGCCCGCGTCCGCGGGCGCGGCCGGCGCGTCCATCGCCGCCGAAAGCTCGCGCGCGAACTCGGCCGCGTCGCGCTGCCGCGCCTCCGGGTCTTTGGCGAGCGCGCGCACGACCGCGCTCTCAATCGCCGGACGCGGCTCGACCGTCGAAGGCAGACGCGGCGGGGACTCCGTCAGGTGTTTCGCGATGACGCCCGTCACGGTCGGCGCGGTGAAGGGCGGCGCGCCCGCGAGCATCTCGTAGAGGAGGGCGCCGAGCGAGTAAACGTCCGAGCGCGCGTCGAGCGAGTCGCCGCGGCACTGCTCGGGCGACATATAGTAGGGCGTGCCGACGACCATGCCGGTCTGCGTCAGAGTCGCCGAGTCGACGGCCAAGTCGCGCAGCTTGGCGATGCCGAAGTCGACGACCTTGACCGTCTCGCGCTCGTGGTCTTCGTCGGGCGCGATGACGATGATGTTGTCGGGCTTGATGTCGCGGTGGACGATCTGGCGGCGGTGGGCCGCGCCGACGCCCGCGCACACGTCGCGCATCAGCTGCACGGCGCGGCCGGCCGCGAGCCGCTTCTCCCTCTTGAGGATCGTGCGGAGCGAGAGCCCGGTGACGAGCTCCATGACGATGTAGGCGAACTTCTCGCCGCCGCTCACGGTCTCGCCGTAGTCGTGGATGGTGACGACGTTCGTGTGGTGGAGCTGCGCGGCGGCGCGCGCCTCGCGGCGGAAGCGCTCGACGGCCGCGCTGTCTTCGAGGTACTTCGGGTGGAGGACTTTGACGGCCACCTCGTCGCCGATGTGGACGCGGCGCGCGCGGTAGACGGCGCCCATCCCGCCCTCGCCGAGGCGGCCCGTCAGCTCGTACTTCGCGTCGAGCACGCGGCCGAGAAGCGCGTCGGGCTCGACGATGGTCGCGTCCTCGCCGCGGCCGCCGCGCGAGACGGCGCGGCCGTCGGACGCGTCCTCGGGCTCGGCCGCGAGCGGGCGCGAATCCGCGAGACGCTCGCCGCAGTTCGTGCAGAACTGCAACCCGTCCTTGACGAAGCTCTGACAGCGCGGGCAAGTCATTCGCGTCAATCTTAAACGATGAAGGCGGAGGCGCGAAGGCGCGGGCGTGCGGGGCCCGCGCCTTCATCCCTCATCCCTCCGCCTTTGTGTTGCGTGTCCCGTCACGCGGGACTCAAGTGGGCCTTATCAACCCTCGACGGCGTCGGCCACGCTCGTCGCCTTCTGCTCGTAGGTCAGAATCGTCTGGACGTTCTTCTTCTCGACGGCCGTCAGCGCGGCCTCGCGGAAGCGCGGGTCGGGCTTGTACCACGCGAAGCTCTCGAAATACTTCTGGAGCCAGCGGTCGCGGAAGACTCGGCCGCGCCGCGCGTAAATCTCCTGCCGGAGCATCCGCGCGTCTTCGAGGAACATTCCTTCGAGGAGCGTCTGCGTGACGGGCTTCGTGCTCAGCTCCTCGTGCAGGCGGTTCTCGTGCGCGACGATCAGCTCGACGTTCCGGCGCTCGACGTCCGAGAGCTCGACCTCCTTGAATTGTTCGGTCGGCTCGTACCACGGCTGCGTGTAGAACCACTGCGCCAGCCACTCGGTGCGGAACTGTCGGCCGCGGCGCGCGTAGACCTCGTTGCGCAGGAGTCGCAGCTCGTGGAGCGTGAGCCCTTTGAGCATCTCCTCGGTGAGCGGCGTCTTCTGGAAGTGCTCCATGTCGCCGGGCGAGAGCGCGGCCCCGCGCAGCTTCTTCTGCGCCGCGTCGATGGACGCCATGTTGCGGCGCTCCGTGTCGGAGAGCTTGCGCGGGTCGTAGGCGGGGTCGGCCCTGTACCAGTAGCGCTCCTCGAAGTAGTTCTGGAGCCACGGCTGGTCGTCGAAGCGTCGCCCGTGGACGGCCTCGACCTCGGCGCGCAAAACGCGCCACTCGGCGGCCGTGTACTCGCCGAGGTTCGACTCCTTGATGGCGCGCGTCTGCCACCAGCGCAGGTCGCCCGGCTCTATCGTCTCGTGCGCCAGAGCCTCGTGCTCGCGGATGAGGTCGAGGTTGCGGCGCTCGGTGTCGTTGAGCATCGAGTTCTGGAAGTTCGGGTTCGGCTTGTACCACGGGCGCTCGCCCAAGTAGTACTTAATCTCCCAGTCCTTGAAGATGCGCCCGTGGCGTCCGAAGACGATGCCGCGCAAGAGCTTCAGCTCGTCGAGCGGCAGGCCCTTCAGCTCCTCGCGCGTCAACTGCTGCTTGGCGAAGTCGACGGCCTCCCACTTCTTCGTGAACTCCGTCTCCTCGGCCGCCGCCGACGTATGCAAGCTGACCAAGACGAGCGCGGCGGCGACCAACAAACGTCTGAGGGGGATTCTTTTCATACTCTTTAAGGGAACGCTCCTTTCGCGGCGTTCTCGGCCTACTGTTTACGGCGGGGCTGTTTCTTGGTCATGTCCGGCGATTCGCTTGAGAGGAACCGCGTGATGCCGTCGGCGATTGACGAGGCCATGCGCTGTTGGCCCTCTTCGGTCTTGATGAAGGCGGCGTCGCCGGGGTCGCTTAAGACGACCATCTCGACCGTGACGACGGGCACGTCCGAGAAGATCGAGCCGGTGAGCGCCCCGCCCTGATCGCGCCCGACTTTGGTCTGGAAGTCCGTGCGGACGCCGTTGTCGTTGAGCGCGCCCGCGAGCCCTTCGCGCATCCCCGCGTGGACGGCCTCGGCCGCGCGCCGGCTCGACTCGACGACGTGCGGCGCGGGGCCGCGCGTGCCGTCTTTGGCCCGGCCCTCGCGGTCTGGGTAGTAGACGGCGTAGCCGCGCTCGATGCTCGCGTCGCAGTGCAGGCGCACCATCAGGTCGGCCCCGGCGCGGTTGGCGGCGAGCGCGCGGTCTCTGTTCTTGACGAGCTCGCCCTCGGCCGACTTCGTCATCACCACCTCGTAGCCGCGCTCTTCGAGCGCACGCCGCAGCTTCAGCGCGACCGACCACGCGACGGCCGTCTCGTTCGTCCCGTTCTGCTCGACGCGCCCGCTCGAAACTTCCGAGGGGTGGCCGGGGTCGATGCAGACGACGCGGCGCGCGGCGTCCTGCGCCGTCGCCTTGCGGTCGGCGGCGTCCTTCGGCTTCTGGCCGTTCTGCGCCTCGGGCGCGCAGAGCTGAAGCGCGAGGACGAAGAGTAGTGTGGCCGCGTATCTCATCAGGCTCACGGCTGACTTTCGCGCGCGTGCGGCCGCGCGTCACCCTTGACGCGCACGCCACAAGAACGAGAGGGATGAAGGATTCTTTCATCAGCGAAGCCCTCATCCCTCTCGGCATTATGCCTGCTTCCGCCCGTTTAGTCACCGGAGGCGCGGGCCGCGCCCGGAGGCGCGTCCGAAGCACTCCCGCCCGACGGGCGCTTACTTTACAACACCGCCTGCTTTCTGCCAAAGCCTTTTCCTCACACCATTACGCGCCGGACGCCCCTGCTAGACTTTCCCCCGTCAATCTTTTAATCTCCACACTTTCAGAGACGCGCCGGGGTGGCGTAATGGCAGCCGCGCGGGTCTTAGAAGCCCGTGCCGAGAGGCGTGCGGGTTCGAGTCCCGCCCCCGGCATTATTCAGTAGCGGTCAGCGTTCAGCTTCCAGCACTCGGCTTTGAACCCGGCGGCGCGCCCGCCTCCGGCTGGACGCTGGACGCTGACCGCTGAGTGCTTTACCTCCCTGACCTAATACTTTTGGAGCGCTTATGAAGACCGAAATCGTTGACGTGTCGGAGACGAAGAAGGAGCTGAAGCTCGAAATCGCGCCGGAGGAGGTGCGGGCCGAGCTCGACCGCGTGAGCGAGACCTACGCGCGGCAGGTGAGCGTGCCCGGATTCCGCAAGGGCCACGCGCCGGTGAGCGTCATCCGCACGCGCTTCAAGAACGAGATTCGCGGCGAGGTGCTCCAGAAGATCGTCCCCGACGCCGTCAACCGCGCCATCTCCGAGAGCGGCCTCGAAGTCCTCGGCCAGCCCGACGTACACCTCGACACCGAGAGCCTCGACCGCCTCGGCCAAGAGCCGCTCAAGCTCCACGCGCACTTCGAGGTCATGCCCCGCGTCGAGTTGGGTCAGTACCGCGGCCTCGAAGGCACGCGCCGCACGCGCCCCGTCACCGACGAGATGGTCGAAGACGTCATCCGCGGCCTGCGCGAGAACTCGGCCTCGCTCCTGCCCGTCGAAGACCGCGGGGCCGAGGAGGGCGACACCGTCACGGCCAACTTCCGCGGCAAGTTCTTGGGCGACCCCGGGGCCGAAGACATCAACGCCGAGGAGGTCGAGGTCGTCATCGGCGGCGAGGGCGTGCAGCCCGAGTTCAACGAGCACCTCGCGGGCGCGCGCGAGGGCGACGAGCGCACCTTCACCGTCAAGTACCCCGACGACTTCAGGGCGCAGGGGCTCGCCGGCAAGGAGGTCGAGTACACGGCCGCCGTCACGTCCGTCCGCCGCAAGACCCTGCCCGAGGTCGACGACGAGTGGGCCAAGTCGCTCGGCGAGGAGATCGAGTCGGTCGAATCACTGCGCGGGCGCGTGCGCGAGAACCTGACGGCGCGCTCGCGCTTCGAGTCCGAGGGGCGTCTGCGCGACGAGCTCGTCAAGCGGCTCGTCGACTCGCACCGCTTCGAAGTGCCCGACACGCTCGCCGACTATCAGGCCGACCAGATGCTCCGCTCGGCCGTCAACGACATGATGCGCCACGGCATCGACCCGCGCGCGCAGGAGCTCGACTGGGACGGGATGCGGGCCTCCGCCCGCGAGCGCGCGGCCGAAGACCTGCGCGCACACCTCCTGCTCGAACGCATCGCCGACGCCGAAAATATCGAGGTCACGGACGAGGAGGTGGACGCCGAGTTGAAGGCTCTGGCCGAGGCGCACCGCCAGCCCGTAGAGCAAGTGCGGGCCGCCTTGACAAAGCAGGGGGGCGAACGTAGCATCGCCGATAGGTTGCGCAACCGCAAGGCGCTCGACCTGATCGTTGAAAACGCGGCCGTCAGCGATGAAGAGTGGCGCGAGGAGGAGCCTCCCGCCGCGCCCGAAAGGTCGGAGTCGGCCGAGCCCGAGGCGACCTCGGAAGAGTCGCGCGGGGCCGCCGCCGACGAGGGTCGGTGACGGGGGCCGGCGACGCGGGTCAGCAAGGAAGTCGGGTTAGCAGCAAGGAGTCACTGAAGGTTATGGCCTTAGTCCCGATGGTGGTCGAGCAAACGTCGCGCGGCGAGCGCGCCTTCGACATTTACTCGCGCCTGCTCAAAGACAACATCATCTTCATCGGCACGCCCATCGACGACCAGATCGCCAACCTCATCGTCGCCCAGCTCCTCTTCCTCGAAGCCGAAGACCCCGAGAAGGACATCAACCTCTACATCAACTCGCCGGGCGGCTCGATCACCGCCGGCATGGCCGTCTACGACACGATGCAGTTCATCCGCCCCGACGTGACGACCATCTGCGTCGGGCAGTGTGCCTCGATGGCCGCGTTGCTTCTGGCGGCGGGCGCGAAGGGCAAGCGGTTCGCGCTGCCGAACTCGCGCATCCTCATCCACCAGCCTTCGGGCGGCGCGCAGGGTCAGGCCACCGACATCCGCATCATGGCCGAGGAGATCATCCGGATGCGCGAGCTGACCTCGAACATCCTCGCCAAGCACACGGGCCAGCCCTACGACATGATCGAGCGCGACGTCGAGCGCGACCGCATCATGTCGGCCATGCAGGCCAAAGAGTACGGCCTCATCGACGAAGTCATCGCGCACCGCGAGTAGTCCCCTTCTGGACTTGCGGGCCGCCGCTTCGGCCCGCGCGCGTTCTTTCGCAAAGTTTAGCTCACACCCCGGCGGGCGTTTCGTGTATCATGACGCCCGCGCTTTTTGCCGTACACTCGACCCGGAAGGTCTCGGAACCGAAGACGGAGCTCCCTCGAATTTATGGTACGCCGAACCGACGACACCCTGCGTTGCTCCTTCTGCGGCAAGTCGCAGAACGAGGTCAAGAAACTCATCGCCGGCCCCACGGTCTACATCTGCAACGAGTGCATTGACATCTGCAACGAGATCATCACCGACGACCAGCAGGCCGAGTCCGTCGCCTCGCGCCCGCCGCTCCCCAAGCCGAACGAGATTAAGACCTTCCTCGACGAGTACGTCATCGGGCAGGAGGACACGAAGAAGCGTCTGGCCGTCGCCGTCTACCAGCACTACAAGCGCATCGAGATGGCGCGCCGCCGCGCGGACGTCGAGATCCAGAAGTCGAACATCCTGCTCATCGGCCCGACGGGGACGGGCAAGACCCTCATGGCGCAGACGCTCGCGCGCATGTTGAGCGTCCCCTTCACCATCGTCGACGCGACGACCCTGACCGAGGCCGGCTACGTCGGCGAGGACGTCGAGAACATCATCCTCAAGCTGCTTCAGGCCGCCAACGGCGACGTGGAGCGCGCGCAGCAGGGCATCATCTACATCGACGAGGTCGATAAGATTTGCCGCAAGGACGAGAACCCGTCCATCACGCGCGACGTGTCGGGCGAGGGCGTCCAGCAGGCGCTGCTGAAAATCTTGGAGGGCACGGTCGCCAACGTCCCGCCGCAGGGCGGGCGCAAGCACCCGCACCAAGAGTTCTTCCCCGTCGACACCACCAACATCCTCTTCATCTGCGGCGGCGCGTTCGTCGGGTTGGAGAAAGTCATCGAGCGGCGGCTCCGCAACAAGTCGATGGGCTTTCAGGCCGAGGTCAAGACGGGCTCGGCGCGCCACGCCGAGGCGCTCTCCTCGGCGCAGCCCGAAGACCTCATCAAGTACGGGCTCATCCCCGAGTTCGTCGGCCGCCTGCCCGTGCTCGGCGTCCTGCACGAGTTGGACGAGTCGGCGCTGATCAGGATTCTGACCGAGCCGAAGAACGCGCTCGTCAAGCAGTACCAGAAGAAGTTCGAGTACGACAACGTCAAGCTCCGCTTCACGGAGGACGCCCTGCGCGCGATCGCGCGTCAGGCCGTCGAGCGTAAAGTGGGCGCGCGCGGCTTGATGATGATCATGGAGGAGCTTCTGCTCGACGCGATGTACACCTTGCCGAATCAGAAGCGCGTCAAGGAGTTCGTCATCACCTCCGAGATGGTCGAGCGCCGCCGCGCGCTGCCGGGCGAGTCGCTGACGGGCATCGACGAGGCCGCATAAATCCTGCCCACCCTTTAGGCAGAAGGGCCGCGCGTCTGAACTTGAGACGCGCGGCCCTTAAAATTTTCCCGCCCCGCGTCCAACCATCCGACGGCCCGCGACACTCTCAAGCGTCAAGACTCGGAAAGCGAAAGCCTCGCCGCGCGCGCGGGCGTCTAAATACTCTTGATTGGACTCTCTTCCAAAATCCTGTCGGCATTCGCGCTCCTACTGCTCGCCGCCGCCGCGGCGCGCGCCGAGGGGCTGCCGCGCGGCGAGGTCGTCGCGAAGGTCGTCGCCGCGTCCGACCCGTCGCACAGTTACGCGCTCTACCTCCCCGCCTCTTACACGCCCGCGAAGAAGTGGCCGATACTCTACGCCTTCGACCCGGTCGCGCGCGGGGCCGTGCCGGTCGAGCGTTACAAGGCGGCGGCCGAGCGCTTCGGCTGGATCGTCGTCGGCTCGAACAACTCGCGCAACGGGCCGATGCAGGCGTCGCTCGAAGCGGCGCGCGTCCTTTGGGACGACACGCACGCGCGATTCTCCGTCGACGAGCGCAGGCACTACGCGACCGGATTTTCGGGCGGCGCGCGGGTCGCCACCTCGCTCGGGCTCGTCTGCGAAGGCTGCTTCGCGGGCGTCGTCGCGCACGGCGCGGGCTTCAACCCGCGCGCCGATCTGACGAAGCGCCCGCCCTTCGCCTTCTTCGGCGCCGTCGGGCGCGACGACTACAACTTCCTCGAACTCGTCAGACTCGACGAGACGCTCGCCAAGCTCGACGCGACGCGCCGCGTCGTCACCTTCGACGGCGCGCACCAGTGGGCGACGCCCGAAGTCTGCGAGGAGTCGGTCGCGTGGATGGAGCTTCAGGCGATGCGCGCGGGCGCGCGGGCCAGAGACGACGCGCTCGTCTCGGAGCTCTGGTCGAAGGAGCTCGCGCGGGCGCGCGCGGCCGAGGCGTCGGGCGACCTCTACGCGGCGCTCAGGCGCTTCCGCTCGGCGGCCGAGGGCTTCGCGGGCTTGCGCGACGTGGCCGAGGCCGAGTCGCACGCGACGCGTCTCGCGGCGACGAAGGAGGCGCGGCGCGGCCGCGAGGACGAGCGCGGCGAGATCGACAAGCAGGAGGACTACGCGGGCCGCATACGCCTGCTCGCCGCGTCGCGCCGCTCGCCCCGCGTCGTCGAGGACGAAAGCTTCGCCCCCTCCATCTCCAACACGACTTTCAACGAGCTCGTCTCGATGCTGAGGAAGCAGGCCGCGCAAGAGCGCGACACGTCAGAGCGGCGCGTCGCGCGCCGCACGCTCGGCGCTACCTTCGCGCAGTTCTACGAGGCGGCCGAGCGCCTGCGCCGCGAGGGCAGGGAGCCGGCCGACGCGGTTCATTACATGCAGGTCGCCGCCGAGCTCGCGCCCGACAACCCTCACGTCCTCTTCGAGCTCGCCGCCGCCTACGCCGCCAACCGACAGAAGCGTCAGGCCGTCGAGACGCTCGCGCGCGCCGTCGAGCGCGGCTTCTCCGACGCCGAGCGGCTCGCCGCCGAAAAGTCGTTCGACGCGATGCGCTCGGCCGAAGACTTCAGGCGCGTCGCCGCGCGGGTCGGCGCGAAGCGGTAGAGGCGAAACTTCGCGTTTCGCCTTTTTTTCGGGCGGCGGTGGCGGGGCGCGCCGAAATAGTCTAAAATCATTACTGCTTAACGGGCGGGGCGAGCGGACTTGGGAGGCTCGCCCCTTGTACCTTGCGCAACAATCCGTCAAGAGGTTTTCCGGGTTTCGTTTATGGACGAATATTCTGACCGCACCCCGCCGGACATCGCGCGCCTGCCGATGGTCCCCATCCGCGACGTTGTCATCTTCCCCTTCACGAAGGTCGCCTTCAAGATAGGTCGCCCCGGCTCGGTGCGCGCGCTCGAAGAGGCGCTCGCCGCCGACCGCACCATCTTCCTCGCCACGCAGCACGACGCGTCCGTCGACGAGCCCCTGCCGTCGCAGATTTACGGCGTCGGCACCATCGCGCGCATCCTTCAGGCGCAGCGGCAGGAGAACGGGCAGACGAAGGTGGTCGTCGAGGGGCGCGAGCGCGCGACGACCATCCGCGTCGAGAACAACAACGGCGCGTTCACGGCGACCGTCCGCCGCGCGCCCGTCGCGCCCGAGACGGGCCCGCGCGTCGAGGCCCTGACGGGCCGCATCAACCAGCTCGTCGAGCAGCACGTCCGGCTCGCGCCCGAGGCGCAGACCGACGCGTTGCAGACCGCGCTCCGCAACCAAGACCCTTCGCATCTGGCCGACGCCCTCGCCTCGCAGCTGAAAATCTCGGTCGAGGACAAGCAGGGCCTGCTCGAAATCTTCTCCACGCACGGTCGCCTCCAGCGCATCGTCGAGCTGCTCGAAGTCGAGGTCGACAAGCGCCAGCTCGACCGCACGATTCAGGCGCGCGTCAAGCGGCAGATGGAGAAGGCGCAGAAGGAGTACTACCTCAACGAGCAGATAAAGGCGATTCACAAGGAGCTCGGACGCAAGGACGAGAAGGCCGAGCTTGAGGATTTGCGCAAGCGCATCGAAGAGGCCGGCATGACCGACGAGGCCAAAGAGAAGGCCATGCAGGAGCTCCACCGCCTCGAAGCGATGCCGCCGATGTCGGCCGAGGGCACGGTCTCGCGCACCTACATCGACTGGCTCCTGAGCGTGCCGTGGAAGCAGAAGTCGAAAGAGATTAAAGACATCTCGCGCGCCGAGGAGGTCTTGAACGAAGACCACTACGGCCTCGAAAAAATCAAAGAACGCATTCTCGAACACTTGGCCGTCCGCCAGCTCGTCAAGAACCCGAAGGGCTCGATTCTCTGCTTCGTCGGCCCGCCCGGCGTCGGCAAGACTTCACTCGGCAAGTCGATCGCGCGCGCCACGGGCCGCAAGTTCGTGCGCCTGTCTTTGGGCGGCGTGCGCGACGAGGCCGAGATACGCGGGCACCGCCGCACCTACATCGGCGCGCTGCCGGGCCAGATCATCCAGATGATGAAGAAGGCCGGGACGGTCAACCCCTGCATCCTGCTCGACGAGGTCGACAAGCTCGGCGCGGACTTCCGCGGCGACCCGTCGGCCGCGCTCTTGGAAGTCTTAGACCCGGAGCAGAACAACACGTTTCAGGATCACTACTTGGACGTCGAGTACGACCTCTCGAAGGTCTTCTTCATCGCGACGGCCAACGTCCTGCACACGATTCCGCCGCCGCTCCAAGACCGCCTTGAGATTCTGCGCCTGTCGGGCTACACCGAGCGCGAGAAGCTTGAGATCGCGAAGCGCCACCTCGTCGCCAAGCAGGCCGAGGGCTCCGGCCTCAAGGCCGAGCAGGTCGAGTTCACCGACGAGGGGCTGCTCGAAATCGTCCGCGCCTACACGCGCGAGGCCGGCGTCCGAAACCTCGAACGCGAGATAGGCTCGTGCTGCCGCAAGATCGCGCGCAAGTTCGTGGCCGAGAGCGCGGGCGAGGGCTTCAAGGAGGTCGTCACGGCCGAGCGCGTGCGCGAGATGCTCGGCCCCATCAAGTTCCGCCAGCAGACGACGGCCGCGGCCAGCGAGGTCGGTCTCGCGGTCGGCTTGGCGTGGACGGAGGTCGGCGGCGAGGTCTTGCAGATAGAGGCGACGCTGACGAACGGGCGCGGCGGCGTCACCCTGACGGGCAAGCTCGGCGAGGTGATGCAGGAGTCGGCGCAGGCCGCTCTGACGTGCGTCAAGTCGCGCGCCGAACGCCTCGGGATGAGCCTTGAGTTCGTCCGCAAGCGCGACCTGCACATCCACATCCCCGAGGGCGCGATACCTAAGGACGGCCCGTCGGCCGGCGTCACGCTGGCGACGGCGATGGCGTCGGCCCTCTCGCGCGTCCCCGTCCGCAACGACGTGGCGATGACGGGCGAGATCACACTTCGCGGGCGCGTGCTGCCCGTCGGCGGCATCAAGGAGAAGCTCCTCGCCGCCCACCGCTTCGGCATCACGACCGTCATCATCCCGAAGGAGAACGAGAAGGACTTGCAGGAGGTGCCCGAGGAGGTGCGCGGGGCGATGGACGTGCAGCTCGTCGAAACCATCGACGAGGTCTTGTCGCTCGCGCTGCTCGACTCCTGCCCGACGGACGCGGGCGCGACCGACGCCGAGACGGGCGACCAGCCGCCCGTCTGGACGACCGACCAGCCGCCCTCGCAGCCCTCGATTGCCGAGTGATCGGAAGGGCGAAGGATGAAGGCCACTCCGGATTTGAAATTTCAGATTTGAAATTTGAGGTCTCAAATTCCGAACCGGGCTTTCATCCTTCGCCCTTCCGCCTTCATCCTTTTTTCTGTTAACCTTCCCTCGCCCACCCGCCCGGCCCGAAACAAGCCCTTTTAACCCGCGGGCAAATTCCCCCTCGCAGGAGAGAGTAGCGACATGAGCGACAAGCAGAAGAGCGCCGAGCTGATCCTGAAGCTCTACGAGCTGCGCCGCGACGAGACGATGCGCAAGGCGCGCAACTGGTGGATTTCGTTCAACCCTTCGAGCCCGCAGGACATCCTCGCGACGCTCTCAAGCGAGCACAGCGGCTACTACCGCATGGTCTCGACCTACTGGGACATGGCCGCCGCCCTCGTGCTGCACGGCGCGGTCGACGAGCAGATGTTCAACGACTGCAACGGCGAGCATATGTTCGTCTTCGCCAAGATCGAGCCGCACCTCGAAGGCGTCCGCGCCGTGATGGGGCCGAACGTGCTCAAGAGCCTCGAACAGTTAATCGCCCGCACCGAAGGCTCGAAGGAGCGGCTGGCGCAGATACGCGACCTGAGCCGCAAGTGGGCCGCCGCCCGCGCCGAGGCCGAGCGCGCCAAGGCGCAGGCCACGCCGACGGCATGAAGGTCACGAGCGCCGAGTTCGTCAAGAGCGCGTTCGAGGAGCAGCACTGGCCGCGCGCCGCGATGCCGGAGGTGGCCTTCCTCGGGCGCTCGAACGTCGGGAAGTCGAGCCTGATGAACTCGCTCCTCGGCGTCAAGGGCTTGGCCCGCACCTCTTCGACGCCGGGGCGGACGCAGGCGCTCAACTTCTTCCTCGTCAACCGGCGTTTTCACTTCGTAGACCTTCCGGGCTACGGCTACGCGCGCGTGCCGCGCGAGGTGCGGGAGGGTTGGGGGCAAACGGTCGCCGATTACCTTGCCAAGCGAGAGCAGCTTGTGCTATCAATTCACATCGTAGATTCGCGCCACGATCCCACAAAACTGGATGTGCAGCTCCGAGAGTGGCTTGAGTTTCGCGCAAAGCCGTATCTGACGGTCGCGACGAAGGCCGACAAGCTCTCGCAGAACGAATTGCGTAAGTCCCTCGCGCGCGCCACGAAGGTGCTCGGGGGGGCGGGCGGCGGGCCGAGCGGAGAAGTCCTGCCCTTCTCCGCCGTGACGGGGCGCGGGCGCGAACAGCTCTGGCGCGCCATCGACGAGGCAGTGACCGCCTCACAATTCCCCTTTTGAAGATCGAGAGGCGACCCGGCGGGTGTCCGCGGCATCAAAGCATGACCCGGAAATGTCCCGCCCAACTTTGACAGTTACCGTACGGAGGCGACGTCCGCCGCGCCGCCCGATTTAGTGAGGCAGCGCGCAGCGGTCATGACGCCCCCCGCCGCGCCCCCTTTCGGCCACCGCCGGGCGTGGGCTTCCACCATTCACGCGCCGGCCGCGCACGAGTCCCGGCGGCGTCGCCAAGAGGCATTCAACCCCCTTGCAAAAATCAGCGGCGGACAATTCGTTTTAGTGAGCGACGGCCCGCGGGCCGGCGCGCCCCGCCACCACGGCGGGGGCGGGTCGGCCGGGCCACACCGACCGGCGCGGCCGTGCCGAAAGAGTTCGGCCCGAAGCCGTCACGGCAGAGTCTTGGAGTTTAATTCCGCGCGGCCCCGGCCGGCGCTTTGCAGAGAATAAAGGATCATGTCTACACGCAGAACACGCACTACTACCAGCAAGAACGCCGACAGCGCCAACGGCGCGGGCGACGC
>DASQDT010000120.1:0-3764 GCA_035634035.1 Pyrinomonadaceae bacterium
CGACCGAGAGGCACAGGTAGAGGACGCTCGCCGCCGCGACCGCGCCGCCCGGATTGAACCCGACGCGCGCCGCGCGCAACTCTTCGGAGCCGGCGACGAACGTGCCCGCCGTGATGTCGGCGAAGGCGACGATGACGTAGACGAGCGCGATCCAGATGAACGCCATCATCGCGCGGCCCGCGCGTCTGCCGAGATGCTCGCGCGTGATCTCGGCAATCGAGGTCGCGCCGTGGCGGACTGACGCGGCGAGGCTCGTGAAGTCGTGAACCGCGCCGATGAGGACGACGCCCAAGCCTATCCAGAGCAGGCACGGCAGCCAGCCGAACGCCTGACACGCGAGAATCGGCCCGGCGATCGGCCCGGCCGCGGCGATGGCCGAGAAGTGCTGGCCGAAAAGATAGAACGGGCGCGTCGGCACGAAGTCGACGCCGTCGTTCACCTCGCGCGCCGGGGTCACGCGCGAGTCGTCCAACTGAAACTGCCGCGCGACCCAACCGCCGTACAGACGATAGGCGACGACGAGCAGCGCGAGAAAGCCGAGCGCGAGTAGAGCGAGATTCAAAGTAACCTCCTACCGGCTACCGTCTACTGTCTACTTTTCAAGTCTTTCAAAATCTCGCGGGCGGCGATGCGCCCGGGCGCGCCTGTGAGTCCGCCGCCGGGGTGCGTGCCCGCGCCGCAGAGGTAGAGCCCGCGCAAGGGCGTGCGGTACTGCGCCCACCCGATGACGGGGCGGAAGGTGAAGAACTGGTCGAGCGACATCTCGCCGTGGTGTATGTGCCCGCCGCTCAGCCCGTAGGTCTGTTCGAGGTCGAGCGGCGTGATGATCTGCCGCGCGAGGATTAGGCGGCCGAAGCCCGGCGCGTGCGCCTCGACCGCGCGCGCGACCGCGTCGGCGAACTCCCCGCGCCGCGCCTTCCAGTCGCCCTCACGCAGCTTGTACGGCGCGAACTGCGCGTGGACGCTCATCACGTGCCGGCCCTCGGGCGCGAGGCCGGGGTCGCTGAGCGTCGGGATGGTGATGTCGAGGTAGGGCGCGGGCGAGAAGTCGCCGTACTTGGCCGCGTCGAACGCGCGCTCAAGGTAATCGATCTCCGGCCCGACGTGGATGCGCCCGCGCAGCTCCTCCGCGCCGCTCTCGATTTTCCGTCGCGTCGCGAAGGCGGGCAGCGCGCCGAGCGCGAAGTTGACTTTGGCGGCCGCGCCCGCCGAGCGGTAGCCGCGCACCTTCGCGAGGAAGTCGGGGTCGAGCTCGGTCGGCTCGACGAGACGCAGGAAGGTCTGACGCGGGTCGGCGTTCGAGACGACGGCGCGCGCCGCGATCTCCTCGCCGCCTTCGAGCACGACGCCCGCGGCGCGTCCGTCGCGCACCGTGACGCGCGCCACGTCCGCGCCCGTGCGCAGTTCGGCGCCGGCCGCCTGCGCCGCGTGCGCCAGCGCCTCGGTGAGCGCGCCCGGCCCGCCGCGCGCGAAGGAGGCCGCGGGGAAGGGCTGCCCGTCGAAGGCGGCCTGCATCAGCAGGCCGAGGCTCGTGCCGGCCGACCACGGCCCGGCGAAAGAGCCGTGGATGCCGCGCGCGGCCACGGCGGCGCGCACCAACTCCGTCTCGAACCACTCGGCCGCGAGGTCTGCGACGGCCATCGGCCCCCAACGCAAGAGCCGGTACGCGTCGCGCTTGCCGAGCCCGCGAAACTCTTTCCCGAGCTTCAGAAAACTCCACGCCTCGGCGGCGCTCGGGCTCTCGATCGACGGCGGCGCGCTGCGCACGACGGGCGCGAGCACGCGCCCGATGCGCTCGAAGCTCTGGCGGAAGTCGGCGTAGGCTCTCGCGTCGCGCGGCGACAGGGCTTCGAGCGAGCGCGCGGTGCGCGCCGCGTCGTCGTAGACGGTGAAGGAGCGCCCCTCGGGGTCGAGCGCGAACAGGCGCGCGTCGGGCGTGATGAGCGAGAGGCCGTGGCGTTCGAGCTCAAGCTCGCGCGCGACTTCGGGCAGCACGGGGCCGAGCGCGTGCTCCAGCGTGGGGCAGCGGAAGCCCGGGTGAAACTCCTCGGTCAGCGCGCCGCCGCCGACGCGCTCGCGCCATTCGAGGACGAGGGGGCGCAAGCCCGCGCGCGCCAAGTAGCAGGCCGCCACCAGCCCGTTGTGGCCCGCCCCGACGATGACCACTCTATCTTGTGCGTTCGACATTCGGCGGTTCAGACGTTTCCCCAACTCCAGTCCTTCAGAATCCTCGCCGCGCCGTTGCGCCCCGAAGCGCCCATGATGCCGCCGCCGGGGTGCGTGGCCGACCCGCACATGTAGAGGTTGCGCAACGGCGTGCGGTACTGCGCCCAGCCCGGCGCGGGGCGCAGGAAGAAGAGCTGTTCGAGGGTGAGCTCGCCCTGAAAGATGTTCCCCTCGGTCAGGCCGAAGTCGCGTTCGAGGTCTAAGGGCGTCAAGACCTGCCGGTGGAGGATGACCTCTTTGAAGTTCGGCGCGTGCTCGCTGATGGTCTCGACGACCGTGTCGCCGAACTCCTCGCGCCGCTCGTCCCAAGTGCCGTCCTTGAGGTTGTAGGGCGCGTACTGCACGAAGCACGACATGACGTGCTTGCCGGGCGGCGCGACCGAAGGGTCTGTGAGGGACGGGATGACGATGTCGACGTAGGGGCGGCGCGAGAAGCGCCCGTACTTCGCGTCGTCGTAGGCGCGCTCCATGTACTCGACGCTCGGCGAAATCGAGATCGCGCCGCGCAGGTGCGGGCCCGCGCCCGGCAGCGCCTTGAAGTCCGGCAGCGCGTCCAACGCCAAGTTGACTTTGCCCGACGAGCCGCGGAACTTGTAGCGCCTGATGTCATCGACGAAATCGCCCGGCAGGTGATTCTCGCCGACCATCTTCAAAAACGTCAGGCGCGGGTCAACGCTCGACGCGACGACCGTCGCCTCGACCTCGTCGCCGTTCTCAAGGACGACGCCGCGCGCCTGCCCGCTCTTGATGATGACTTTGATGATGGGCGCTTCGGTACGAATCTCCGCGCCGGCCTCGCGCGCCGCGTCCGCGATTGAATTCGAGATCGCGCCCGTCCCGCCGCGCGCCAAGCCCCAAGAGCGAAACGCGCCGTCGATCTCGCCCATGTAGTGATGCAGGAGGACGTAGGCCGTGCCGGGCGAGCGGACGCCCAAGAACGTGCCGATGATGCCGGAGGCCGACATCGTCGCCTTGAGCACGTCGGTCTCGAACCAGCGGTCGAGAAAATCGACGGCGCTCATCGTCATCAACTGCACCTGATTGTACTTGTCCTCGGGCGGCAGGCTCCGGAAGCGGCGGCCGAGGAAGAGCAAGTCCATCAGCCCCTTCGGGCTCAGGGAGGTCGGGTCGGGCGGCGTCATCGCCATGATCGGCTTGACGAAGCGGCCCATCTCGACCATCGCGCGGCCGTACTCGTCGTAGGCCTCGGCGTCGAGTTTCGAATGACGCGCTATCTCGCGCCGCGTCTTGGCGTGGTCGTTGGTGCGCCACAGGTAGTCGCCGCCCGGCATCGGCGTAAACGTGCCGTCGAGCGGGAGGATTTCGAGCCCGTGGCGCGGGAGGTCGAGCTCGCGGATAATCTCGGGGCGCAAGAGCGAGACGACGTAGGAGGCGACCGAGAACTTGAAGCCCGGAAAGACCTCTTCCGTGACGGCCGCGCCGCCCAGAACGTGCCGCCGCTCAAGCACCAGAACCTTCTTCCCCGCACGCGCAAGGTAGGCCGCGCACACCAGACCGTTGTGCCCGCCCCCGATGAC
>DASQDT010000121.1:0-5199 GCA_035634035.1 Pyrinomonadaceae bacterium
CGATTTCGATTTCCGGGTAGCTTTCGACGAACATCGCGTAGCCGAGCGCCTTCAGAAGGACGTGCTCGTAAGATTCGCCCGCCCTCTGCCACAGGCGCGCGCGCCGGCCCGCCAGCTCGAAGTCGTAAAGCACCCGCCTACTTTATGACTTTAACCCGTCGCCCGTCACCTGTCACTTGTCGCTGTTTTCCGTGGGGCAGGTGGGGAGCGTGAGGCGGACGGCGAGTCCGCAGGGCTTGCGCTCGTCGAGCGTGACCGTGCCGCCGAGCGCCGAGACGAGGCGGTGGGCGATGACGAGCCCCAACTCGTTCATGTTCGTCCCGCGCTCGTTCGGCGCGTCGACCTGCACGGCGTCGAACAGGTGCGCCGGGTCGAGCAGCGACTCGCCGTCGTCGCAGATCTCGATGTGGAGGCGCGCGGGCGCGGGGCTCCCGACGCGGATCGTGACCGCGCCGCCCGCCGGGCTGCGGCCGATGGCGTGCGCGAGAAAGTTGTAGAGCACTTGGCGGAGCTTGCCCTCGTCGGAGACGAGCGAGCCGGCCTCCGAGGGCGTGCGGCAGTCGAGCGTCACGTCCTGCTTCTGCGCGAGGCGCGCGACGGCCGCGCACGACTCGCGCAACGTCTCGCGCAGGGAGAACTCGTGCAGGAAAAGCTCCGTCTGCCCGGCTTCGAGGCGCGAGAGGTCGACGAGCTGGTTGAGGCTCGCCTGAAGCTTGTGCCCCGAGGTCTGAATCTTCTCGCAGAAGCGCCGCTGCGTCTCGGTCAGGTCTTCTTGGTCGAGGAGGATTTCGGCGAAGCCGAGGATGGAGGTCAGCGGCGTGCGCAGCTCGTGCGACATCCGCGCGAGGAAGAGCGAGCGGTAGCGGCCGACGCGCTCCAGCTCGCGGTTGGCCTCTTCAAGCGCGGCGGTGCGCTCGCGCAGAGTGGTGACGAGTCCCTCGATCTGCCGGCGCTGCTCGCGCATCGCGGCCGCGCGGCGCGCGTGGCCGACGGCGATGATGATGGGCGGGCCGACGAAGCGTATCCCGCGCAGCGCCGCGCGCAGGCGTTCCGGGTCGGCGCTCCCGACGACGAGCGCGCCCGCCAAAGCGCCCGAGGCGCGGATGGGGACGGCGACGCCGGCCTTCAGGCTCGCCTCTTTGAAGACGCCGGCCAGCTCGCGCGACGACGCGTCGCCCGCGCCGTTGCCTTCGTCGCCCCCGCGCTCGTCGAGCCAGAGCTGGTACTCGCCGCCGTCATGTTCGACGCGCCCGGCCATCGCGTGCGCGACGCGGCGCGCGAGTTCCGCGTCGAGGTGCTGGTGGACGTAGGCGGCGCTCTCGCGGAGGCGTCCCCCGTCGTCGCGCAAGAAGGTCGTGACGCAGCAGAGCTCCCAGTGTTTGAGGAGGACGCGCGAGAACGACTCGCAGATTTCCGTCTCGGAGCGCGCGTCGCCGGGCGAGAAGGCTTGTTCGTGTAGGAGGCTGATGACCTCGGCGCTCAGGTCGTGGAGTTCGCCGGAGGCGAGGCCGCCGGCGATGGTAGAGCGAGCGCCCGCGCCGCGCTTCTCGCGCGCGCGTCGTGCCCCCGCCCCGTCGCGTGTCCGCTTGCCCATCCTCGAAAGAAAACCGCCCCTCCGAGGCCCGCACGCCCGAAGAGTTTTGCCCGCCCGAAATTTTTACGATTGTCCCTTTGCCGCGAATATAGTTCCCGCCCCGCCGGGTGTCAAACGGCCCGCGCCGTCGCCGTTGACTTTCAACCGCCGCGGCGTTGATGCCGGCTGCGTTGACTGCGGCCTCGCGCGCGTGTGTTATATTCGCGTGGGGCTTCCGCCGAGCCCCTCGACCCGCCATGAACGGCCTGCTGCGCGATTACCCTCTCGTCGAGTTGATTAACGAGGTCGCCGACGCCGGACACTCCGGCGCGCTGCGCGTCGCGCGCGAGCCCGCGCGCGGGGTCGTCTACGCGCTCGGCGGGCGCGTCGTCCACGCGACGACGAATTTGCGCGCGCACCGCCTCGCGGAATCCCTCAAGCGTTGGGGCGCGGTCGGCGATGAGGGGCTAGGCGAGCTCGCGTCGAAGAAACTTTCCGACGAGGAGCTGGCCTCAGAGTTGGTGAGGGCCGGGTTGTTCATGCCCGGCGAGGCGTCCGCGTTCGCGGCGCGGCTGAGCGAGGACGCCCTGCGCGCGATGCTCATGTGGGCGGACGGCGGCTGGGAGTTCGACCCGCGCGCGCGGGCGGGCGTCGAGGCGTCGCAGGCGCCCGACACCCCGTCCTTAGTCTTAGAGGCCGCGCGCCGGATGCCCGCGGAGTTCGTCGCGTCGAGGTTCGCCGAAGGTGAGCGCGTCGCGCCGTCGGGCCGCGCGCCCGAGGGCATCAGCTTGAGTCCGGAAGAGGGGTTCGTGCTCTCGCGCGTCGACGCGCCCACGAGCGTCGCGGAGCTTCTGGCCTTCGTCGGCCTGCCCGAGGCGCAGGCGCTCCAAGCCGTCTACGTGCTCGCGCTCGCCGGACTCGTCGCGCGCCCCGACCGACGCCGCGCACTCCCCTCGGACGCGGCCGCGCTCAAGTCGGCCGCCGCCGCCGCGCCGAAGTCGGCGGACGCGACGAAGAGTGCGACGCCCGCGCCGAAGGCCGCGGCCGAAGCGCCCGCCGTCAAGGACGACGAAGCGCGGAAGGAGGAGGCTGACCCGCGCAAGGAGTTCGAGGCGCTGCTCGGGTTGGCGGCGGCGAAGACTCATTACGGCGTGCTCGGCGTCACGCGCGGCGCGCGCGACCGCGACATCAAGGCGGCCTACTACGCGCTCGCCAAACGCTTCCACCCCGACCGCTTCCGTCGCGACCTCGACGCCGCGCAGGTCGAGCGCGCCGCCTCGGCCTTCAGCCGCCTGACGCGCGCCTACGAGGTTCTCAAAAACTCTTCGACGCGCTCGGCCTACGACCTGAAGCTCGACAAGGAGGCGGCCGCGAACGCGAGTCGCCCGAGCGCGCCGGCCGAAGGGGCTTACGCGCACAAGGGCGGCGGGTCGGCGGCCGACGCCGAGACGGCCGCCGCCGTGCGCGCCGAGGAGCGTTTCCGTCAGGGCGTCGCGGCCTTAGACCGCGGCGACGTGGAGGGCGCGACGCGCCTGCTCGCCGAGGCCGTCGCGCTCGCGCCGCGCCGCGCGCCCTACCGCGCGCACTACGGGCGCGCGCTCGGCCGCAGCCGCGACACGCGCCGTCAGGCCGAGGCCGAGCTGTCGACGGCCATCATGCTCGAAGCCCGCGACGTGAGCTACCGCGTGATGCTCGCCGAGTTCTACCGCGACGTGGGCCTGCGCCGCCGCGCCGAGGGCGAGCTTGAGCGCGCGCTCGCCGTCGACCCCTCGCACGCGCCCGCCCGGCAGCTACTCGAAACACTCCGCTCCGGACGTTAACGCTAACGAGCCCCGCGCGCACTTCGCGGACACTTCGCGTCCTTAGCGTTACCGAATTTTGTATCGCGAAGGACGCGAAGTGCGCGGAGGCTTGTCAGTTCGCGCTTTGAACTTTAAACTTTGACGTCTCTACTTATGCCTCCGGCAAAAAACGAATTCAACGAGGCCGAGCGCGCGGCGCACGAGGCGTTCGCGCGTCTGGCCGCGGCCGTCGACGACTTCGAGGGCTACGCGCACCCGCACGCCCTGCGCGTCGCGAAGATCGCCGACGAGGTGGCGCGCGTCTACCGCCTGTCGGCCGCCGACCGCGCCTCGCTCGTCTCGGCGGCGCTGCTCCACGACATCGGCGAGATGGCGATGGCGCGCGACTACGTCAAGCGCGCCGGCCCGCTCACGGACGAGGAGCGTCTAGACCTCGCGCGCCACCCCGTCATCGGCGAGCAGGAGGCGGCGCGCGTCGGCGCCGACCGGGGCGCGCAGCTTCTCGTCCGCTGGCATCACGAGTGGTGGAACGGCGCGGGCTACCCCGACGCCCTGCGCGGCGAGCAGATACCTCTGAAGGCGCGCATACTCCGCGCGGCCGACGCCTACGCCGCGCTCACCGACGCGCGCCCGCACCGCCCCGCGCTCACCGAAGAGGAGGCCCGACTCCACCTCGCCGAGTGGGCGGGGATAGAGTTCGACCCGCGCGTCGTGCGCGCCCTGCTCTCCCTGCGCGGCGCGGCGGAGTTGCGCTCACACGCGCGCGAGCGCGAAGCGGCGGACGAGCGCGTGGCGGCGGCGACGGAAGTCGAGCCCGTGACGCAGGGCGCGAACGGTGAGGAGCCGTCGACGCAGGCCACGCCCGAGGTCGAAGCGCCGTCGGGCGAGGCCGCGACTCCGGCGAACGCGGACGAAGGTCAGGCGGCCGAGGTCGGCTTCGGCCGCGTCCCGCCGGATCTTAAGCTTTAAAGACTTCACGAAGAATTTTGACGAGCCCGAAGAGAGAGATGACGCCCCGCACGCAGTTCGATTCCCCGCCCGACGGCTGGCTCGCCTTCGAGCTGAGCATCCTGCGCCGCCTCAAGTTCCGCTCGGCCGCGAACCCTCTGGCGGGCGAGCCCGCGCTCGACATCTACCTCAAACGCTGGGGCGCGCGCGTCTCCTCGAACGACCCCGCGCGTTGGGCCGCGACGAAGTGCCTCGCGCGCGTCGAGAACAACGGCGTGCGCCTCTCCGAAGAGGACGTGCGCGCCGTCCTCGAAGACGCGTACGTGCCGCGCTACCGCTTGCAGAACGCGTCGCTGCGCAAGTGGTTCGGCGAGACCGACGCGTGGTGGTTCGACAACGTGCGCGCCTCGGCCGAGCGTCTCGAAGACCCGGTCAAGCGCGCCGTCGCCCTCTCGCTCGCCCTCGCGGTCGGCGACTACGCGCTCTCCTTCGACGAGGAGACGCGCGAGTTTCGGCAGCCGCTCTCGAAAGTCTTCACGCGCCTGTGGGGGGCCGAGCCCGCGCCCGTCGACAACAAGCTACAGAACCGCAGCTCCGACAAGGACGCGCGCGACTTCCTCGCCTCCGAGCGCGCCGACTGCCTGTTCTTGCGACTCCCCCGCCCCTCGCGCACCGTCGCGCGCGATTCCGCTTGGGCTTGGCGCGAGGAGTTCGTGCGCGGCGGCGAGGAGTTCTGGGACGAGTTCGAGTCGGCGCGCGCCGGGCGCTTGGGCGCGCGCGCGGAGACGCGCCAGCAGTACCTCCGCCACGTCGAGGAGCTGCTCGACGTGGCCGCGCACATCCCCGCTTGGGCCATCGCCCACGCCGAGAACGGCT